>CAZLGA010000005.1:0-64542 GCA_964559225.1 uncultured bacterium
CTCTGAATGACATATGTGTAATACATTAGGTCCTACTATCAATCTCTAACGGGGTCTGGTTTTTTGGTTTTATTTGACTAAGGAGATTGTTCCAGTAATTGCAAAATCATTTTTAATCTGTAGAGTTATCAATTTACAGAGGTTATGGGATTATAGTTGTAAATTGGGGAATTATCAGCAGATTGTGTCTTGATTAAATCAATTAATTGTATATAATCTACAAAGGAGTGAAAATGGAAGAAGAGAAAAGACCACCCATAAATGTTGAACTAAGCCCTGAACATTCAGACGGGGTATATTCAAATTTTGTCCTGATTGCACACTCACCTTCTGAATTCATCCTTGACTTTGCAAGGATGTTGCCAGGACTACAAAAGGCAAAGGTATTCTCAAGAATAATAATGACTCCACAGAATGCGTTTTTATTAAAAGAGGCACTTGAAGAAAATTTAAAAAAGTATGAAGAACGATTTGGAAAAATTAAAATCTTTGGTAAAGAAGAGAAAGAAATCGGTTTTAAGTAAGGTTGTAAATTTCTTTCTCAATTCTGAATATAAGGCATATCTCGTGGGTGGTATCCTGAGGGATACATTGCTTGATAGAAAGACAAGGGATATTGATATCTCGGTCTGTGGTGACGCAATCAAGGCCGCATATCAATTAAATAGAATCCTTAAAGGCAAAATTGAAGTCCATAATGATTTTAAAACCACAACGATACTTACCGGAAGAACAAGGATTGATATTGCTATGACAAGGGATGAAACATATCCTAAACCCGGGGCGCTACCAGTTGTATTCGAATCTGATATCTACGGTGATTTAAGACGGAGGGATTTTACAATAAACTCAATGGGACTTTTGATTTCAAAGACAAATCCCCGATTGATTGACTCTTTTTTTGGTCTCAAGCATCTTGAGAATAAATGGATAAAGGTTATACACCCGAAGAGTTTTATGGATGACCCGACAAGGATGTTTCGGGCACTCAGATATAAGAACCGATTAAATTTCAAACTTGAAAGAAGGACTGAAAAATTATTGATTGAGGCCTCATGGCTCAGGGTATTAAAAAAGGTATCAAAACAAAGGATTCTCAATGAACTCAAACTGATATTTGAAGAAGATACATATTTAAGGACACTAAAAGACCTTCACAAATACGAGATTTTTACATTTGATATAAAAAAATTGAATACCCTCAAAAAAATACCTCCTGATTTGAAATATTATCATTTTTTAAGCCTTCTTGAAGACAATTTTCCTCTGAGCAATGAAGAGGCAAAGATCGTGAGCAATTTTAGAAATTTTGAGCGCATAAAACAGAGTCTGAAAAGGGCAAAATCAAATAGTGAGATCTATTATTCCTTGCATAATGTAGACAAAAGTTTGATAAGAACCATATTTCTTTTATATAAAAGTCTCAGAACCAAAATCCGCAAATTCTATGCACTTAATAACATAAAACCATTGCTAAATGGTGATGATTTAAAAGATTTAAAAATCAAACCCGGTCCGATTTTCCGTGAAATCCTTACTGGGATTCATAAAATGCAACTTGATAAAAAAATAAAAACCAAAAAAGAGGCAAAAGAGGTGGTGAAAAAATGGCTGAACGTGGATTAGAATTGTTGTTATCATTACCCCCGTTATTACTAGCACTAACGGTCCATGAATATTTTCATGGCTATGTGGCATACCGAATGGGAGACCCGACTGCAAAATTCGCAGGAAGGCTCACTTTCAATCCATTAAAACATATTGAGCCGATTGGTTTTATTTCTTTTTTGCTTTTCAGGTTTGGCTGGGCAAAACCCGTGCCAGTAAATCCTTACAATTTCTACAACTATAAAAAGGGAATGATTCTCACATCGATTGCCGGACCAGGCTCCAACCTTGCCCTGGCATTCATTTCCGGTATTATAATAAGATTAATGAATTCATCTTTTACTGCAGAGTCAATCCTACCATTATACATTATGCTCAGATTAAGCCTATATTTCAATCTTGTCCTTTGTGCATTCAATCTTATCCCTGTGCCACCACTTGATGGTTCAAAGGTTTTTTTCCATTTATTGCCGGATAGATACAGCTATATCCACCATCAACTTGAAAGGTATGGTTTTCTTATTCTTATAGGACTTATCTTCATTAATAATATGGGAATACCGATACTCTGGGGATGGATAGGACCATTTGTATCCTTCTTCAGCAGGATCTTTGCCGGGACAGGATTATTTATGTAAAAAGGAGGGCAGTATGAAGAAACTATTGAAAACCCTTGGTATAGTAATCGGTATACTGGTGTTAATTTTTGTGATTGGATATATTGTAATAAGTTCTTTCCTCACGCCAGCATACATCCGCAGCACTGTGGAAAAAATATCATCCCAGGCAATAAACTATCCGGTTGGGGTTGGAAATGTATCGTTAAAATTAGGGTTTAAAATCGCAATAGGCATTGATAAACTTTCATTAAAAAATCCACCGGGTTTTACAGACAGGAACATGGTGGATATTGAAAAGATCAACCTAAATCTGAAACTCTTTCCCCTGCTCAGAAGGCAGATTGTGATAAGCAGTATCACAATAAATGGTGCAGTCGTAAATATTGAAAGGAACAGAGACAATTATTATAACATTGCCGTTCCAAAACTGCAAAAAATGGAAGGACCCGATTTTAAGGTTGCGGTTGATAAAATAGAAATCTCAAAAACCGAAATCAATTATAGCGATGCAATCACAAAGACCGAATTCAAGATTAAAAATGTGAACCAGACATTAGATTTCCGGCAGAGTTTGATTTCAATAAATGGCAAACAGACGATAGATATAGCAAAGACCAAAGACCTTCCTGCATTGACACTGAACATTGAAAACAGGGTTGTTTATGACACACTGACAACAAATGTTAACATAGAAGAAATAAATGTGGAATATGGAACGGCAAAGGTAAAGGTATCAGGGAATCTGGAAAAATCTGAATTGTTAAATGTCAGTGCAAATCTGAACATATATGATTTGTCAAAAATGATAAATTTCATACCGGAAAAATCAAGACCCGAAAAACTATCTGGTTCAATAAAGGCTGATGCTACAATCTTAGGGACAACAAAAGAACCAAAGGTAAATGGTAAATGTGAACTCGTAAATATTACTATAAAACCCAAAGGCGTTACCCAGGAAATTCAAAAAATCAATGGCAGTTTTAGTTTTGATTTAAATTCAATCAAAAATGTGATTATCCAGGGTATATTCGGGACTTCAAGGTTTGATATAAGCGGTGGAGTGAACAATCTCAAATCGCCACTGCTTGACCTGGTTGTAAAGGCGTCATTAAATCTGAAAGATATAGAACAAATCTCTGCCCAGACAGGAGGAATGAAACTGTCAGGAAGTGCAAATTTAAATATTGCAGTAAAAGGAAATTTGGAAAAACCAAACTATTTTGGTGATTATACGGTCGTGGATGCAACGATAGATGGTATTGGACTTGTAAAACCCATAACTAATCTCAGGGTAAAAGGAACACTCCAGAAAGACGGAGCAAAGATATCTGAATGCACAGGACATATTGGAAGGTCTGATTTCTCATTCAGTGGTTATTTATCAAACTTTGACAAACCTGTGATTCAGATAAACAATTCTTCAAATCTCATTGACCTTGATGAGTTATTTCCCAAGACAAGAACCGAAAAAAAGGTAGAGCAGAAAGGAATTCCAGTAACGATACAGGGGAATGTAAGGATAAACAAACTCACAGGAATGGATATGGAATTCAAAAATATAAACACTTCATTTAAATACGAAAATGGTATTGTTGATATAAATGATTGCAGGGCAGAGACATTTGATGGACAGGTTGAATTTGACTTTTATTACAACACGAATAGTCCTGAACCATATCGGATAAAAACAAGGATGACAAACATAAATGTCCAGAAATTCTTCAAAAGGTTTTTGAAATTTGAAAATCTGCAGGGAACATTATCCGGTGTAAATAATTTTCAGGGAAGGGGATTTGGGCAGAAACAGGTGATAGCAAATCTCACGGCAAGCGGGAATGTGAAACTCACAAATGGTGTATTCAACAACTTTGAATTCCTGAACAAACTCTGTGACTGGCTTGGATTGAAGGATAAAAAACTAATTCCCGTGAATGACCTTGTATGTTCATTCAAGATTGAAAATGGAAGGTCAAATATTGAAGACTGGTCTATGGAGAGTGGGATAGGAAACTTTCTTGTAAATGGTTGGATAAAACTTGATGGAATGATAAATCTCGTGATAACACTCACTCTCAATAAAAAAGAATCAGATATACTGAAGAATTATCGTGGCGATTGGGTATTGTATTACGACCCGCAGGGAAGGGCAACGATTGATATAATTGCAAGCGGGAAATTATTATCGCCACAATTCAAACTTGATACAAACAAGATAAAAGAAAGACTCAAAGGCAAGATAAAAGATGAGTATGATAAAAAGAAAAAGGACCTTGAGAATAAATTGAAAGACCTGTTTAAAAAATAATGCCCGAACTACCCGAAGTAGAGACGATAAAAAGGGAATTAAGAGCAGAGATAATAAACAAAAGAATAACTGGGTGTAAAATTCTTAGAAAAGATATCATTGGTTATCCTACACCTGAAAAATTCTGTAAAGGGGTGATGAATGAGACAATCTTAGATATAACGAGGAGGGCAAAATATCTGATTTTTGTGCTGAACCATGAGAAAAGGCTGATATTCCATTTAAGGCTATCAGGAAGTATAATTGTATTTAGTGCCGAACAAAATCCGCCACAAACAAAATTAAATTTTAAATTCCATAATTGGGATTCCAAAATAGAAACCATACGATTCAATGAAAAAACAAAATATGTGAGATTGTTATTAGCGTTAGAAGATAATTTGCTTTTATTCTGTGAGCCGAGGGCATTAGGAAGGGTTTATCTGATAAAAGCAAACGAGAGACCACATGTTTTAAAGGGATTTTTCAATCTCAGTTATGAACCTTTATCCCCGGAATATGACTTCCAGTATTTCAAAGATAAAATAAAAAAACGCAAGGCAAAGATAAAATCGGTATTGCTTGACCAGTCTATATGCGCAGGTGTAGGAAACATCTATGCGGATGAGGCACTTTTCCATGCGGGTATAAGACCGACGAGAAAGGCGAATAGACTAAAGACTGAAGAGATATTCAAACTCCTGATGGCACTGAAACAGGTATTAAAGAAAGGGATTGATGAATGTGGAACAACTGTATCGGATTATAAAAGAACCGATGGGAAAACAGGGAATTTCCAGAAGTTTCTCTATGTTTATGACCGCGAAGGCAAACCCTGTAAGAAGTGTGGAGAGAAAATCGTCATAACAAAGGTTGGGTCAAGGTCTGCAAGGTATTGTCCAAAGTGTCAGAACTAAAGGTATTGTCAGTGTTGCACAGTGATGGAGTATGACTAATCCGGGTCAGGAATTTAAACCTGTAATATTTATTGACTTCAAAAAAATTCTATGTATATTTAATGTATGGAAGATTTCTCTACGCGTTATGAACCGAAAGGAATAGAAGAGAGAATATACGATTTCTGGCTAAAAGAGAATCTATTCACGCCCGCATTGAATTCAAACAGACCATCTTATACAATAACCATTCCCCCACCCAATGTTACAGGAAGGCTCACCCTCGGGCATATACTCAATAATACGATACAGGATGTTCTGATAAGATATAAAAAATTGTGCGGCTATGAAACACTCTGGATTCCAGGAATGGACCACGCAGGGATCGCCACCCAGGTAAAGGTTGAAGAAGAAAGACTACTGCCAAAAGGAATAAAAAAAGAAGATTTAGGACGGGAAAGGTTCCTTGAAGAGGTCTGGCAATGGAAAGAAGAATATGCAAATGTTATCAGGATGCAGTTGAAAAAAATGGGCTGTGCATTGGACTGGACAAGGGAATGTTTCACACTTTCTGAGGAATATTCAAAAAAAGTAATAAAGGTTTTTGTCGACCTTTATAAAAAAGGTTTGATTTACCGCGGTGAGAGAATAATCAACTGGTGTCCAAGGTGCCTCACCGCATTATCTGATGAACAGGTTGAAATAGAAGATAAATCAGGAAAACTCTATTACATAAAATATCCGATAAAAAATTCTAATAGGTTTGTCACTGTAGCCACAACCAGGCCCGAAACAATGCTCGGAGATACTGCAATATGTGTAAATCCGAATGACGAAAGGTATAGAAATCTTGTCGGCAAAACTGCCATCCTGCCGATTATGAACAGAGAGATACCAATAATCGCGGACGGATATGTTGACCTTGAATTTGGCACCGGTGCACTCAAGGTTACACCTGCCCATGACCCATTTGACTTTGAATTATCAAAGAAACATAATCTTCAGATAATAAATATTATGAATCCTGATGGCACTATAAATGAGAATGGTGGTATGTATAATGGAACCGAAAGATTTGCGGCAAGGAATAAAATAATTGAACATCTTGATAGATTAAAACTTCTGGAGAAAACTGAAAATTACACCGTTCCAATGGGGATATGCGAGCGGTGTGAGACACCGATTGAACCAAGATTATCAAAACAATGGTTTGTAAAAATGAAGCCACTTGCTGGACCAGCCCTTGAGGTGGTTAAAAATGGAAAGGTTAAGATATATCCAAAGAGATGGATAAATTTATATAACCACTGGCTTGAGAATGTGAAAGACTGGTGCATTTCAAGACAGCTGTGGTGGGGACACAGGATACCGATATACTACTGCAACAAATGTTATGACGCAGAAAATAGAAAGACCGATGAAACGACAAAAGGAATAATTGTTGCCGAAACAAAGCCGGAAAAGTGTCCGGATTGTGGTTCAAGCGATATATATCAAGATGAAGATGTCCTTGATACTTGGTTTTCATCCTGGCTCTGGCCTTTTGCAACACTGGGCTGGCCCGAGGAAGCCACAGATTACAAAAAGTTCTACCCTACCCAGACCCTTGCCACCGGCTGGGATATCATCTATCTATGGGTCGCAAGGATGATAATGGCTGGGCTTGAATTCACAAATAATATCCCTTTCTCCAATGTTGTATTCCACCCAATGATTAGGGATGAAAAAGGCAGGAAGATGTCAAAGAGTCTTGGGAATTCACCAGAACCAATGGATTTGATTGACAGATATGGTGCTGATGCCTTGAGATTCGGGCTTATGCTCATAACACCCCGCGAGCAGGATGTGCTTTATAACGAAAAGTCGATTGATGTGGGAAGAAAATTTTGTAATAAACTGTGGAACGCAGCCAGACTTTTACATACATCATTCCCTGAAATATCAGAAGAACTTTCTGACGAACTCTCGGATTTTGATATCTGGATAATAGACGAGTTTAATAAATTATTAAAAGATGGAGAATATCATTACAAAAATTTTGAATTGAATACACTGAGCAAAAAACTTTATGATTTTGTCTGGCATATATTCTGTGATTGGTATCTTGAGATAATAAAAATACCACCATATAATAAAAAGAATGTATCAAAATATCTTTTAAAGCAATTGCTGAAGGTACTCCATCCATTTCTCCCGTTTATAACTGAAGAACTCTATCAGAAATTTTTTCATAAGCAAAAGAGCATATTGCTTGATGAATATCCAAGAATAATTGACATCCCTAAACCAGTGCCAATAATTGAAGAATTTATAAAACTGATTGAAGAATTGAGAAATATTCGTGGACTATTTTCTATCCCCCCGAACGAGACATTGAACATAGTCATATCAACGGATGAAGAAAGAAAGAAATTTTTTGACTCCAATACGCAATTATTTCAGAAACTGGCAAAGATAAATAGTGTTGTCTTTGGAACAAAGCCCAAAACTTCTTCGGCAACAATTGTAATGCCAAAAATTTTATGTTATGTGATATTGAAAGGAATCGCTATTGATAAAGAAAAGAAACGACTTGAAAATGAGATTAACTTTTTGACAAAAAGGATTGATGAATTAAAAAACCGGCTGAATAATCCTAACTATATTGACCAGGTCAAAGCCGAAGTGCGGGAAAAAGAAGAGAAGAGGCTTGAGGAATCCCTGACCAGAATTGAATATATAAAACAGGCAATAGAGAATTTATGAAATACATTTCCTGGGTAATAATCGTTATTCTTATAATCTTCGGCTATTATTTTTACAGGACACAATACCTTCCAATCAAAAATAGGACCGATAAACTGAAAGAAGAAATAAGAATGTGGGAAGAAACGATAAAGAGTGAAAAAGGTATCCGGGGTGATTTTGAACGATTACCATCCAATAAATTTTTTGAAAATGACAAACTGACACCTTATGGTGAGGTTGAGATAATGCGAAGGTTTGACCGCCATTACAAAGGAATAGAGATATACATATCGGCACCGAATGCACTGAAAAGAATGGCAGAATTAGTGAAATTCCTACAGGAACAGAGAATGGACTATATGTCAATGTATTTCACAGCAGTAATTGATTCCATTGAGAGATTTGATTACAAGTATACAAAATGATGAAAATCTCGGATAAAAGGATTCTGATTGGGATGCTGGTCATTTTATTGATAAACCACGCATTTGCAGAAAAGAAGTCAGCTGGAAAGGCAATGCTACTCTGTCTATTGCCCGGGGGTGGGCAGTTTTATACTGAACGGTATGTGCCGGGTTTTGTCATTGGTGCAGGTGAGATAACGCTCGGCTATTTTGCATATAAAAATCATATTGAAAAAAATTATGCCGCAAGGAATTCTTTTTTATGGTGGGAATTATTTTTATTCGGCTATTCTCTTGCAGATGCCTATGTCGGTGCAAAAATGTATAAATTTGATTTGGAATGTAATATTGATAAGGTCAGCCTTGTATACAAGATAAAATTTTAGTGTCTGGGATTCTCTTTTACTTTATCAACTGCCTTTAACAATTCAACAAGAACCTGTGCCTGCAATTGGTCCTTACTCAAATTAAACATCGTCATAATGTGCCCAACTTCGCTTGATACATACATTGCAGGAAGATTATTAAGCGTGAGCGTCATTATATCCTGATAACAGTTTGCACACCGACAAAGGTTTGGGTTCTGTTTATAAAGCATTTGTAGCTCTTCACGAACAATCTTTTCAATATAATTTTCGGGTTTTATCTCCATCAGACCTCCTTTCGGTCAGAGACATCCGGCTACGATATGATATATAAAATTTTAAACAAATTTTAAATATTTAAACAAACAAGCCCAAAGACCATACTGACAACCATTCCCCTTATCTAATAACCATCTGTTTTAAACCCCTTAATCATCCTTAAAAATTCCTGCTCATCAATTATCTTAACACCGAGTTTCTTTGCCTTCTCATACTTTGAACCCGGCTCTGTCCCGACAACAACATAATCGGTCTTTTTTGATACGGAACTTGAAGGATGGCCACCGAGTTTACGCACCATCATCTGCGCCTCTTCCCGGGTCATTGATGATAACTCACCGGTGAAGACAAAGGTCTTAGTCTTCAATGGTCCCTCAGCAATGACCTTTTCTGTCTCAAATTTCAATCCTGCCTTTTTTAAATTGTCAATAAGACGGCGATTTTTAGGACTCTTGAAATAATTTATTATCCCCTCAGCAACGACCTCGCCTATGCCCTGGATGGAAGTGAGTCTTTCCATATTCGCATTCATAAGGTTGGATATGTTCTTGAATTCATTCACCAGTAAATTAGATGCATTTATCCCGACATTGGGAATTCCCAGGGCATAAAGGACATTTACGAAATCCCTTTCTTTACTCTTTTTAACTGCATCTATGAGATTTCGGGCAGACTTGTCCCCCATTCTTTCTAAATCGGCAATCGTCTTAACATCAAGTTTATAAATGTCATCAAAACTTTTAACAATACCAAGGTCAACGAGTTTGTTCACCAATACCCAGCCCAGCCCTTCTATATCCATTGCCTGTCTTGAGGCAAAGTGGAGTATCGCAGCCTTTATCTGTGCCGGGCAGGAGGCATTCACACATCTCCAGTCTGCCTCTTGTTCAAGACGATATATCTTCTCTTTACAGACCGGACATTTATCCGGAAATTTAAAAATTTTTTCTTTTCCGATTCTACGCTCTTTTACCACACCAACAACCTTCGGAATGACCTCTCCACCCTTTTCAATTATGACATAATCACCAATCCTGATATCTTTTCTTTTTATTTCATCCTCGTTATGCAATGTTGCCCTTGAGATAGTGCTACCAGAAAGAGGAACTGGCTCAAGTATTGCAACCGGTGTGACCCTTCCTGTCCTTCCAACCTGCAATTGTATATCCTTTAATTTTGTTATTGCCTGGCGTGCCGGATATTTGTATGCAATTGCCCAGCGTGGACTCTTTATTGTATATCCGAGTAATTCACGGTCAGCAAAATTATCAACCTTTATAACCAGACCGTCAACCTCATACTCAAGCCCATCACGCTTATTCTCCCATTTTTTCATATAGTCTATGACTTCTTTGATATCGTTACAGAGTTCAATGTGCGGAACAACCTTGAATCCTGCATTTGCGAGTTTTTTCAAAGTCTCATAATGAGATGTATGGTGTGTCCCGGGCTGGACTGGTATCGTATGAATAAAAAGGTCAAGGTTTCTCTTTGCAACTTCTTTGGGGTCAAGGAGTTTGAGTGTTCCTGCAGCAGCATTGCGGGGATTGGCAAAGATTGGCTCACCCAGGTCTTCACGCTCTTTATTTATCTTTTCAAAATTCTTTTTTGAAAGATATACCTCTCCACGAACTTCAATATTCTTCAGTTCATTATCATCGGTCATTAATACAAGTGGCACGGATTTTATGGTCTTTATATTCTGTGTTATATCATCACCTTTTATCCCATCCCCTCTTGTAGCACCGAGTATGAATTTCCCATTTTTGTAATGGAGTGCCACTGCGACACCATCTATCTTTAAAGTCACCTCATATTTCACCTGTCTGCCAAGACCTTTTTTTACGCGTTTATCAAACTCAAGGAGTTCTTCTTCTGAATAGGTATTATCGAGGCTGAGCATCTTGTTTTTGTGTTCAACGGTTTTGAATTCTTTTAATGGTTCTCCGCCAATGCGCTGGGTAGGTGAATCCGGGGTTATCAGTTCAGGAAATTTCTGTTCAAGTTCTACAAGTCTTTTGTATAACTGGTCGTATTCATAATCTGAAATAACAGGCTGGTTTAATACATAATAGCGATAGTTGTGGTAATTTATCTCTTTGCGAAGTTTTTCTATCTCCTGTTTTGCATCTTCAACTTTCATTGAATTATTATAGGGAATTTTTCACAGGTGTCAAGATTTCGCTTTAGATTGAAATTGCCATGCATCCACATCAGGTATTTGCTTCTTCCATTATCTTATCACCTGAGGATGTGCCAATACGTGTTGCGCCTGCCTTTATAAAAGCAACCGCAGTCTTATAATCCCTTATGCCACCCGAAGCCTTTATGCCGAATGTTGAACCAACCACTTTTCTCAATAACTTCACATCTTCAATCTTTGCCCCTGCCTTAGAAAAACCGGTTGATGTCTTAACAAAATGGGCACCACTCTCTTTTATAATATTTGCCGAGGCAATCTTTTCTTCCTCGGTCAAAAGACAGGTTTCAATTATCACCTTTACTATCTTTCCCTGTGCTGATTCAACAACCGCCTTTATCTCTTTTCCTACATATTTGTAATCCCCGGACTTCAAACGTCCTATATTCATCACCATATCAATCTCATCACATCCAAGTTTTATAAGTTCTTCTGTGGCAAAGGCCTTCGCCTTTGGCGTTGACGCACCGAGTGGAAAACCAACCACGCTGCAGACCTTTATATCTTTCGGCAATTCTTTTCTAATGAACTCAACCCAGGACGGATTGACAACCGCACAACAAAATCTGTATTTTTTTACACCTTTAATAAATTTCAAAATATCATTTTTTGTAGCATCGGGTCTCAAAATTGTCTGGTCAATGTATTTATTGATTTCTTGAACAATCATATAACCCCCATTCTCTATCATCATATCCTACCTTGGTAAGATACCAAGATAAAAATAGAATCGCTATGGTCAGACACTAATTCCCTTTTAAAAGGACGATTTTTTGTTTAAACATCAACCTCTTATCGCTATGGATAATAAATATCATCAAATCTCTGTTTGAGTGTCCAGTAGAGATAGATTGAGAAGAAATCGGATTGAATTTGTTTTTTCTCTACCAATCTTCTGCCTTCTTTTATCTTTTTGATGTTGAATAGATATATACCTGACCTTGTCTCAAAAATTTTTCTTTCGCCTTTCTTCGCTTCAAAAACAGATTTTGAAAGAGGAACCATTGCGTCGGGATAGACTTCTTTCTTTAAACTCAATTTTTTTATTTTCTTTACCGAATCTCTAACCATTGCACTATCCTTATCCCATTTTACAAATGCATATTCAATCACCCGGTGCGGAGGTTCAAATAATTTATCCGGAATCTTCAAAATCGTTCTGTTCAAATATTCAAATCCTGCTACATCTGATCTTATTTTTTGGAGAAAACCATCTCTGTCTAAACCCATTGTTGATAAATCTCTATCAGGATTTAACGATAATGAAAATAGGAATCTTGCAAATTCAAATTCTTCACCATATTTTATATATACTCTGCCTTTCTCAATCCATTCTGGTTTTGCTAATTCTTTAAAGAATCCATTCGTATCTTGATTTTGGATAATTCCTGGTGTGGAATCCAACAAAATCATTGTGCTATCTAAAAGAATACCCAAATCTGCCATTGTATCAAGCGCAGCGAAATCAAAATAGGATATTCCTTTTCCTCCTGCCTGACGAACATAACTAATTTCGGTATTTGCCTGGAGTTCCATCCCTTTCCACAGAAATCCTATACCCATTATTGCTGAAGGAAAATTATACAAAGAAAAATCCAAAAAATCCTTAAAAAGTTTTGTGTCTGTGGTATACGACATCACAACTGGATAATCGATCAAATCCTTCCATTCCCACCAGTTCTGTGCATACTGATATGCTGCCCTTGATGGGCTTGAAAAGACCGCACAGGAAATGATACAGTCTTTATTGATATTTTTGATTACAGGTCTAACCTGTTCCAAAAAATTATAAATTGTTCTCTGTCGTTTTTTATTCTCAAGAAAAAAATTATATACAACCCAACGATTGAAAAAATCCAATTGGGGGTATCTCAAAAGTGTAAGCCATCGCATATCACGACTACCCTGTCCTGAAATCAGACCTACGACAAGCGTATCTTCTATACCCCAGAAAATTCCCGGAAATCTTATGAAATCAAAATGTATGCCATCAACTTTATGTTTTATGACAATCTCTTCACATATCTTTTTCAAAAAATCCTTAACTTCTTGACTGTATGGATTTATAAAAGTTCCCTCAAGACCAAAGTCCTTTTGTTCTTCTGGTGAATAATTAATCATACTTCTGCCTTTTATATCTTTCAATAACCATTCAGGATGTGTATAATAAATGTGCCTTGTGGAGTCCGGAAAACTATCCAGAGACCAGACAAGAAATGTATTTATCCAGGCATGGACTTTCATATTTTTCTTTTTTGCATATTTGATTATGGAATCGAGAGGAAAATAATCAGGTGGGGCATTTTTTGACAGATACTGACTCCGGGGCAGTATATCGGATTTATAATATGAAGACCCCCCAATAACGACCTGGACATAAAGGTCGGTTATAGTTAATTTTTCTGCAAGATTTATTATCTGAGGTATTGAATTAGGAGAAGCAATGGATATTGCCCTAACCCAGAGACCCCTTTGAAAACCAAACAGAAATGTCAATAATAAAAGCGCCATTTATCTTCCAAATCTCTGCCCTAAATCATCAAGGCTCATCTTTATGACGATAGGCCTTCCATGAGGACAGATAAATGGATTCTCACATGCAAATAAACGGTCAATGAGATTCTGCATTTCTGCAACCGAAAGCCTCTGCCCTGCCTTTATTGCCATCCGGCAGGCAATGACCTTTGCCAGTTCACTTTTCTGATTCATCACTTTACCAAGACTTCCAATCTCGCTAAAAAATCCCTTGAGGTCTTCCCTTGTAATCCTGGTATCCGAAGGGAGTGAGTCAATGACAAGGGTGCGGGCAGAAAACTCCTTGAATTCTATACCAAGTGCCTTCAAACTTTCTTTTGTCATCTGGTATATCCGGTACTCTTCAGGTGTGAGTTCAATGGTAATCGGAAATAGTAAATGCTGTGAAGAACCCCGATTATTCATAATAGACTCATATAATATCCTTTCGTGTGCCGCATGCTGATCAATGATTATCAATCCTGTGCTGGTCTGGGCAAAGATATATGTGTTGTGTAACTGCCAGAAATCTCCAGTCTCACCTGTAGCGGTTGCAGTCTTGGTTGGTATCTCAGAATATGGAATAAGTGATTCCTGCACCAACCTAACATCCGCAGAAGAGACAGAACCGATCTCAGATGGATATTCTTTAACCGGAATCACAGGAAAAATTTTACTCTTTATCCCCTGGGTAAGGAGGTCCGTCACATACCTTTCTTCTTTTATCTTGACTTCATTCTTTGTGGGATGGATATTGACATCGAGCATCTGTGGCGGAATTTTTATATTCAAAACATAATGGGGTGGTTCTTTTGGATTTTGATAGATTTCAGAAATCACCCTTGTAATACGTGGATATCTTACGGGTCTTGAGTTCACATAGAGCAGGCTTAAATTGAGTTTTTCACCCATATTAAAAGGAGATAAAAAGCCATAAAAATTTATCTCACCCACATCCAATTCAAAAGTTATGAATTTTTCTATCAGCCGGGCAGGATAGATTTGCAACAATCTAAACCTCAAGTCTTTTACTGATGGCAAATTCAAGATAGTCCTCTGTTCCTCAGCCAAAACGAAATGCACTTCAGGAGAAATAATGGCATATGTCTTTACTAAATCTATTATGAGACGTCGCTCATATTCGTCTGACTTCAAAAATTTTTTTCGCGCCGGCAGGTTGTAAAAAAGATTTGATACCCTTACCCTTGTTCCTTTTTCCCTGAAAATATCAATAACCTGTTTTATTTTTCCATCTTCAACTATTATCTTTGTTCCTTCCTTGCCATCAAAGGTCTCGATTTCAAAATGAGACACCTGGGCAATACTGGCAAGCGCTTCACCGCGAAATCCAAATGTCTTTATATTTTCCATATCTTCAACTTTCTCAATCTTGCTCGTTGCATATCTTTCAACTGATAAAAGTGTATCTTCGCGGGACATTCCTGTCCCATCGTCATTCACAAGACATTTAGACTTGCCACCTGATTCAATCTCAATCTCTATCCTTTTTGCACCTGCATCAAGGGAATTTTCAATTAATTCCTTTATGACCGAAGAAGGTCGGATTATAACTTCACCAGCTGCAATCTTGGAACGGACTTCTTCTGAAAGCAATCTAATCTTTGGCACAACATATTTTATTGAGACAAAGACCAAAGTCAAGGAGCACAGGAGATGGGTCCTCATCATTTTTTCCTATCCTTTTGATGGTGGAGGAAAAAGGTGGGGGTGATAACGAGCAATCCCCTCTTTTGCGTGTGGCTGATTATCTTGTTGATGAGGCTGGGCAGAATACCATTGAGCAGGAGTGTCTGAAGGCATTCATCTCAACTTTACTTTTATTCTTCGACAGGAAGTAGACAAAAATCACATTTCCACCTACGAAGTGTATACCTACTGTCTCACCTGAACAATGACACACTGAACTCGTTTCAGCATCTCAATAGGTTGAATAGGTTGTTAAACATCTTTTTAGATTCCGAAACAAGTTCGGAATGACAGTAAGTGATAGTTCGGAATGACAGTAAGTAACGGTTCGAAACGACAATAAGGGATGGTTCGGTATAGCAATAAGTACAATAAGTAATGATTCGGAATGACAATGATAAAACGAAAAGTGAGGAGGACTCAGGCAAAGGAGGGAACGACTGAGATCGGAATTAAGAAGTAAGAAACTACAAGCAAGAAGTGAAAAAAATGGTGGATGATAAAGAAAAGAGGTGGATATTGCAAACTGGGGTTTTCTGTGAATGATAATTTTGATTAAGCAGTGCCTAATTTTTTGAATCGAACTTCACGAAATAGAGACCCGGAACAAAATCAGTGAGATTAAAATCAAATACACCCTGAATTTAGGCGAAACAAGTTGCCTTGACTTCTGTCTTAAAATCAGTATAATAAATTGCTAACTTAAGGAGGTAATTTGAAAATCCATGAATATCAAGCAAAGGAATTTTTCAAAAAATATGGCATTCCAGTGCCGAAAGAAAAAGTCTGTTTCAATCTTAATGAAGTAATTCAGGCATCAAAGGAAATAGGGCTTCCCTGTGTAATAAAGGCACAGGTGATGGTCGGAGGCCGGGGTAAGGCTGGTGGAATAAAAGTTGCCAAGACAGAAGAAGAAGCAAAAAATTATGGTGCCCAGATACTCGGTATGGAGATAAAAGGAATACCGGTAAAGAAAGTTCTGGTTTCAGAAGCAGTAGGCATCGCCTCAGAAGCCTATCTCGGCATCATCATTGACCGCAATGAAAAAAAGACTGTTTTAATGGCATGCAAAGAAGGCGGTGTGGAGATTGAAGAAGTCGCAAAACAGAAACCCGAGGCGATATATAAGGTTTATGCTGACCCATTGCTCGGTCTGCTCGAACATAAGGCAAGGGAAATTGGTTTATTCTTATACGGAAGTTCCAAAACCGCGTTTGATTGTGCTTTAATTGCTGATAAACTTTACAAACTCTTTGTTGAAAATGATGCATCCCTGGCTGAAATAAACCCACTTGTAGTTGATAAAGCAGGAAATTTAATCGCACTTGATGCTAAAATAAATTTTGATGACAACGGTCTTTACCGCCATCCCGAGATTGAGGCGATAAGAGACAGAGAAAGTGAAGATGAAAACGAACTCCTTGCAAGAGAAAGGGATCTATCGTATGTCAAGCTC
This sequence comes from uncultured bacterium, assembly GCA_964559225.1. Lineage (GTDB taxonomy): Bacteria > Hydrothermota > Tepidihabitantia > SM23-42 > JAOAFX01 > JAOAFX01. The sequence goes on from CAZLGA010000005.1 coordinate 17,061, forward strand.
AACGGTAATATAGGTTGTGTGGTAAATGGTGCGGGACTGGCAATGGCAACAATGGACCTGGTAAAACATTTTGGCGGCGAACCGGCAAACTTCCTTGATATTGGCGGTTCATCGTCACCTGAAAAAGTAAAAAATGCATTGGAGATTCTTCTGCGTGACAAGAATGTAAAAGTGATATTCTTCAATATTTTTGGTGGTATTACGCGGTGCGATGATGTAGCACTGGGAATCCTTGAGGCAAAAAAATCATTAAATATTAAACAACCGATTGTCGCAAGGCTCACCGGGACAAATGAAGATAAGGCAATGGATATTCTCAAAGAGGCAGGATTGATATTTGCTAAGACAATGGATGAAGGCGCAAAAAAGTCAATCGAACTATTAAAATAGAAAGGAGCCTAAATGAGTATTTTAGTAAATAAGAATACAAGACTTGTGGTCCAGGGAATAACAGGACGAGATGGCAGCTTCCATACCCGTCAGATGTTAAATTATGGCACGAATGTTGTTGCTGGTGTAACACCAGGTAAAGGTGGAATCGAGGTTGAAGGTGTACCAGTATTCAACTCTGTGGCTGAGGCTGTAAAAACGACTGATGCGAATACATCGGTGATATTTGTGCCAGCAAAATTTGCACCGAGTGCAATGTATGAGGCAATTGATGCAGGTATAGAATTGGTTGTATGTATTTCTGAAGGAATCCCCACAATTGAAATGGTGAAAATTATGGCATACTTAAAAGATAAAAAATGCAGGCTTATTGGACCGAACTCACCAGGACTTGTATCCGCAGGCGAGGCAAAAGTAGGTATTTTACCCGGGCACATATTCAAGAAAGGCAAAATAGGCGTGGTCTCGCGCAGTGGAACCCTGACTTATGAAATTGTTGACCATATAACAAAGATTGGACTTGGAGAATCAACCTGTATTGGTATTGGTGGCGACCCCATAATCGGAACAAAATTCATTGATTGTCTTGAATTATTTGCCAATGACCCTGAGACCGAAGCAGTTGTAATTGTTGGTGAGATTGGCGGTAGGGATGAACAAGATGCTGCCGAATATATCAAAAAATATTTTAAAAAACCGGTCTTTAGTTTCATTGCCGGAAAGACTGCACCACCGGATAAAAGAATGGGTCATGCCGGTGCCATAATCTCAGGAACTGCTGGAACTGCCGCAGAAAAGGTGAAGGCGTTTGAGTCCGCAGGTGTGAAAGTTGGTGAAACCCCAGCAGAGGTAGCAGAATTGATAAAATCAACGATTAAATAAGGAGAAGATATGGGAAAGTCATTAAAAGGGACAAAGACTGAAAAAAACTTATTAATCTCTTTTGCTGGTGAAAGTCAAGCAAGGAATCGTTATACATATTTTGCATCTGCAGCAAGAAAAGAAGGATTTGAACAAATTTCCGCGATATTCCTTGAGACCGCGGATAATGAAAAAGAACATGCCAAGGTATTTTTCAAATATCTTGAAGGTGGAGAACTTGAAATCACTGCGGAGTATCCTGCGGGTATGATAAAAGATACGCTGACAAATCTCCAATCAGCGGCAGATGGTGAAAGACTTGAATGGTCAAAATTGTACGCAGACTTTGCAAAAATTGCTGATGAAGAAGGATTTTTAGAGATTGCAAAATCATTCAAAGAGATAGCAAAGGTTGAACAATTCCATGAATCACGGTATAGAAGTTTGATCGATAATATCAAAAACGGGACTGTTTTCAAAAAAGAAAAAACAGCAAAATGGCATTGCAGGAATTGTGGATATATTTATGAAGGGACCGAGGCACCGAAGGAATGCCCGGCGTGCAGGCATCCACAATCTTTTTACGAAATCCTTGCAGAGAATTATTAAAAGATGTGTTCAAATCTACTTTAACCCACCAGCAAGCTGACCACAGCCTGCAAGAATTTCTTTACCCTTTGATTTACGAAGGGTAACAGGATGGTCAGAATTAAATAATATCTCTTGGAATTTTGCAACCGTATCAGAGGTAGGAGTTTCATAAGGTAAGTCGGGATAGGGATTATAAGGAATTAAGTTTATCTTTGAAGGAATACCTTTTATTAATGTCAAGAGTTGATGTGCATCTTTTGCAGAATCATTCAAACCTCTAATCAATACATATTCAAATGTAACCATTTGTTTTTTTTCTGAATATAATCGTGCAATTTTCAAAATTTCTTTTAATGGATTGTTTTTTGCTAACGGCATATATTTTTCACGCATTGTCTGTTCTGCAAAATTTAGAGAGATTGCGAGTTTAACCTTCCATTTTGAATTTAAAAGTTTTTCAATACCTTCAATTATTCCGGCAGTTGAGATTGTAATATGGCGTTGACCTATACCGAGTCCTATTGAAGATGTGATAATTTCAAGTGAAATAAAGACATTTTCTATATTCAAAAGTGGTTCACCCATACCCATAAATACGATATTGGTTAACTTATCGTTAATTGATTTCTGGACAAGTTGAACCTGATTGGCAATCTCAAATCCTTTTAAATTTCTTTTAAAACCGCCAACCCCAGTTGCACAGAATAAACATCCCAGAGGACAGCCGACCTGGGTTGATATACAGACGGTCCTTCTTGGCAACTCCGGGATAAAGACTGTTTCAATAAAATTTTTATCACTCAATTCCCATAAATACTTTTCTGTGCTGTCAGATGCCTTTATTGTTTTTACAAGCTTGATATCTTCAATTGTGAATTTGTCAAAAAGCAATCTTCTTAAATCAAGCGAAAGGTTCGTCATCTGATTAAAATCATTGACACCTTTCTGCCATAACCACTGAAAAATCTGACGGCCGCGATATGCTTCAAGATTCATATCTTTGAATAAATTCTCAAGCTCGGAAAGGGCAAATTCTTTTATATTTTGCCTCATATAAATTCTGTGTGGAATTCCAAATGTTTATATTATCCTGCCGATACGCTCAATTCTAATTTCTTTCCATCTCCAGAATTGTAATATATCCAAAAGGCTTGATGCCTCACGACCCGGATTAAAAGAAAAGTAAATAAATAATGGCTTGCCCTTCAGGTATTTTTTATGCAATGGTCCCCAGAATCTGGAATCCATTGAATTATCCCGATTATCACCCATTGCAAAAACACAATCTTCAGGGACAACAACAGGACCAAAATTATCTCTTATGTAGATTCCATACAGGTCAGCAAACTTTGAATTCTCCCAGTTTTTTTGATAATTTGCACCATCATTCATATAGCCCGGCAGGGTGCGCGGGTCGCGATGGATTTTATAAGGTTCATCTACAGGTTTGCCGTTTATATATAAGACCTTATTTACAATTTTTACTGTATCACCTGCTACTGCCACACATCTTTTGACATAATCACGATTCTCAAATGGATATTTAAAAACTATTATCTCTCCCCTGTTTGGCATTCTGCCTGGTATCATCTGTAATTGAGTATATGGAAATTTTATTCCATAAATAAAACGATTAACAAGGAGTGCATCTCCGATAAGAAGGGTCTTTTCCATTGAACCCGTAGGTATGACATACGCTTCAACAAAAACTGCCCTGAGAATTAGAACAACGAGTATCACAATAGTCCAGGAATAAATCTCTCTTTTTAATTTTTCCATAGATTTAATTATATGCATCAGACAGTGAAAGTCAATAATGAAACGTGCTGAGTCCTCCTCATTTTTTAACTCTACAGGAAACAGACAAAAATACCCTATTTCCACTTACGAGATGGATGCCTACCGCCGTTTCTCACTGAACTATCTCCTTCTGAACAATGTTATGCTGAACCCGTTTCAGCATCTCAATAGGTTGGGTAGGTTGTTAAACATCTCTTTAGATTCCGAAACAAGTTCGGAATGACAGTGAGTGATAGTTCGGAATGACAGTAAATGTTAGTTCGGAATGACAATAAGTGATAATCCGAAATGACTTAAGTGATGGTTCGGAATGAAATGAGAATATGAATGGCTCGGAATGACAAAGAATATAGTATTGGAATGATAAAAGGGGATATAACCCTATTTCCACTTACGAAGTGTTATAGGTATGGGGCAAATAAATTATTTTTAATTTTAACAAGTGAAAAGTGGAGATGACTCAGTGAAACGTGTAATAGTGGTTAACCAAGCAATAAATAGACTGGTAGTCAGTAACCCCGTAGCCGGTTAAATGAAGTGAATAAAGACCCTTGACAGCATAATAGAATTAAGTATACTCTTTATTATAGAGTCAGACTCTTGAAAGGAGGTATTATGAAGTGGTTGACTCTTATACTTTTCCTCTCTATGGTCTTCGGGGTTGATATCCACACCCCGTCTCCAGTTCAGCCTTATACCCCGCTACCCGACGAAAATCCCACGATTATCTCATTCTCAAATGGAATCGTCTTTGATACACGCTCGGGTGAACCCGAACTGCCTGCAAATCTGCGGATTGATTCATACCGTGGTTCTGGTTACTATCTAATCCAGATAGATGGTCCGGTCTATTCCCATTATCTTGAACAGATAAAGGAACTTGGTATTGATGTTGTGGGTTATATTCCCAAATATGCGCTGATATCATACGCAACCCCAGAGCAAATTGCCCTTGTGAATCTGAAGCCATTTGTGCGCTGGACCGGAATCTTCCAGCCTGCATATAAACTTCAGAAGGAAGTAATGGAAGGAACAGGAATAGCACGTGTTACAATTCAATTATTCCCGGATGAAAATACCAATTCTATTGCCGGTATAATCCAATCCTTCGGCTTTGATGTAGTTGAAGTCATTGACCATAAACTATGCAAGACGATTGATGCAGTTGTTGATTTGAGCAGGATTGATGAAATCGCAAGAATAACAGGCGTGCATTGGATACAATTGTGGACTGAACCAACATTATGCAATGATAATTGCCAGTGGGTTACACAGACCGGCTGGCGCTCGAGTGTTCCACCTGACCCGGGTGCAAGAAGGATATGGTATGCAGGAATAAGGGGGGCTGGAACAATCTTAAGCACAACCGACTCAGGAATATATATGTCCCACCAGCAATATAATGACCCTGCCAATCCCATCACTGCCCCGGGTGTATTTCCGAATCATAGAAAGGTAGTAGCCTATAAATTATATTCAGGTGCAGCATTCGGCGATGTCTCTGCGGTCTCTTGGCATGGCACCCATGTGAATTGCACGGTTGCAGGAAATGATACAACATTTGGAACGAGTGCCATGGATGGAATGGCAAAGGAAGGAAAGATTTACTTTGTTGATATTGCTAATGCAAGTGGTGGACTCGTCGTACCAACGAATCTCGCTCCAATGTATGATACTATCTTCCTGGGCCGTGGACTCGGATATAATATCTTACAGCATTCGGGCAGTTGGGGATGGACTAACTCCAGTGGCACATATCTAACTCAAGATGCCTCAACCGATGCCTATATCTACGCCTATGCTAATTTCTTAAATCTCTATGCCGCAGGAAATGAATTCAGTGCACGAACGATTCGTAATCCTGGAATCGCCAAAAATGTCCTGACCGTTGGCGCGCTCCAGAATGGCACTTCATCCAATGCTATTGCCTCATTCTCAAGCAGAGGTTATACACAAGATAGAAGAATAAAACCGAATGTGATGGCACCGGGTCAAAATATTTATTCTGCCCAGGGTGGGACAACGAGTTCATACTTTCCATTGTCGGGAACGAGCATGGCAACACCAGCAACAAATGGTTCAATCGGACTGATTCGTCAGTATCTACTGGCAGGATACTATCCCTCAGGTGCAGCAAAGCCTGCAGATTCAATAAAATACCAGAGCGCAGCATTATTGAGGGCAATGATAATAGTCTCCTGCGACCCCAATATTACCGGCTTCACTGTCCCTGACTCTAATATTGGCTGGGGCAGGATTGATGTGGATAGTGTGCTCTATTTTACGGGTGATACGAGAGGCTTAATCATTAAAGATGATACAATTGGCGTTGGAACCGGACAGTCAAAGACCGATTCTTTCGCTGTAACCAGCTCAACAATACCACTCCGCGTTGCTGTTGCCTGGACCGATACCGCAGCGGCAGCAAATGCCAATCCCACACTCGTAAACGATTTAAACGTCACCCTGACTGCACCCAATGGAACATATTATCGTGGAAATCAGTATTCAGGTGGACAGTCCATTGCCAATCCCACAACCTGGGATAACAGGAATGTTGAGGAATGTTTCAGGGTAAATAACCCTGTTACCGGAGTCTGGAGACTGACCATTGGAGGACAGAATGTACCAAATGCACCGATGGGATTTGCCTATGCCATTACAGGTGGCATCGGTGTTGTCGGAATAGAAGAAAGGACAAGCAAGACTGCGGTTAAAGAAGACTTCAGCTGCAATACCATCACAAATAGATTGTTGAATGTGAAATTCACAATCAATGCCCAGAAATTGGTAACGATTCAGGTCTATGACCTAACAGGCAGAATGGTTGAGCAAATTCTGAATCAAAAATTCAATCCCGGCGAACATCATATCAAACACCGGCTCAATCTACCAAATGGTGTCTATTTTGTAGAACTAAAAACCGATAATTCTAAACAATTGAGCAAGGTTGTGACGATTCACTAATCTAATGCATTAAAGAAGAAGGGGCACTCCTGGTGCCCCTTCTTTGTTAGCATCCCTCAATAATTTGTGCTAATATTAAAAATTAAGAAAATTTTCTAATTCAATTTTGGCAATCTCTTTTTGTTCTCCAGTTAGCATATTCTTTACTGCATATACATTTTTCTTTGCTTCATCTTCACCATAAATAATAACATAATCAGCCCGGTAATGGTTTGCATCCTTTAATTGTGTCTTAATCTTATCAAGGGGATTGCCAATAATGCAAATACCACCTTTATTTATAATAATATCTCTTAATTTAACACCATCATCAAATAGCGATTCACCCATCACTGCGATGAAAAATGTTTTGCACTTTTTTATCTCCGGGATATCATCTGGTAGCGCAAGCAACATCCTCTCCACACCCATGGCCCAGCCCACGCACGGGGTGTCTCTACCCCCGAGTTCCCTCATCAATAAATCATATCGTCCTCCCGCAACAATGGTATCCTGAGCACCCAATCCTTTCAATTTAAATTCAAATACGGTCCTTGTATAATAGTCAAGTCCCCGCACAAGTTTTTTATTCTCAATAAATTCAATATTCAGTCTTTTAAGAAATTCTTTTGTCTTTGAATAATGAATATCACAATCAGCACATAGGTTATCAGTAATCTTTGGTGACTCATCATAAATCTTCTGGCAGATATTGTTTTTACAATCAAATATCCGCAAAAAATTCTTTTCAAACCGGCGCTGACAATCAACGCAGAGCACATCTTTCTCTGATGCTAAAAAATCACTGAGAATTTTCTTATATTCCTCTCTGCATACTGGACATCCGATAGCATTCAATTCAATCAGGAAATTTAGAGCACCTATTGAATTCAAAAAATTCTTTGCCAGGTGTATACATTCAGCATCATAGAATGGAGCGGATTCACCAATCAGCTCAATGCCAATCTGAAGAAACTCACGATATCTTCCTTTCTGAGGTTTTTCTTTACGAAACATCTGACCAATATAAAGAAATCGGCAGGGTAGATTTATACCATTTTCCAAAACAGCGCGCAAGACCGAGGCGGTTCCTTCGGGTCTGAGCACAAATAGCTTTTCGTCGTGCTCAAATGTATACATCTCTTTTTCTACAATATCGGTATGCTCACCAATGGAACGAACAAAGAGTTCAATTGATTCAAAGGTGGGTGTCTTTATCTCTATAAACCCATTGAGTTTAAAAAAGATCCTTGCCTTATGATTTATAAGTTCAATCCGCTCTAATTCCTGACCGTAAATATCCCTTGTTCCTTTGGGCTTCTGATATTTTGTCATTTATTCCTTCTCTTTATTAAATAAAAGAATAAAAGACCCATTGCTCCTGCAATTATATCCAATAATTCAAAATCCCGTCCCGGAATGAAAATCTGCTGGACTTCTGCCACAATTACAACAATCAAACCTGATAAGAAATAGACCTCTGCATCAAGAACCTTTAAGCCCAATAATCCATAGACAAAAAAAAGTAAGAAGTGATAAAATTTGTCTACAGGTACTTCTTTTATCTTAGGTGCCTCAAGACCGGGATAACCAGTTAGAAAAAATATCATAACAATCCAGATAATGAGCAATAATATATCTATGCTCCGCTTCACTTAGAAATACCTTTAATACATTCCAAAATCATCTCCCCCTTCACCGCAGGGTTCAAATAATTCCTTTTCGGCACCGCAATCTGGACAACCCCAGGAATCCGGCAGTTCTTCAAAAAATATTCCCGGGGCAATTCCACTTTCTGGGTCGCCAATCTCTGGATTGTAAATATATCCACAGACTGCACAGCGCCATTTTTCCAATTTTTACCTCCTGTTTAGATTAATCAAGAACATAACACACTTCTAATACAAAGACAATCAGCTTCTCCATACCCTGTTTTAGCTCTTCATCTGTGACATATTTTGTGAACTCCTCACCCCTTCCCACCACATCGGAAACAAGCAAGAACGAAGCAGTCTCCAGATTACTTCTATTACAGAGATAATAAATTAAACTCGTCTCCATTTCAACCGCAAGTATTCCTTTTTTCTGGAGTTTTGGAACATAATCCGGATCTGGACTATAGAATACATCAACACTTGCAATACCCCCGAAATACAAATTCAATCCCATCTTTTCTGCAATATTATCTGCAGTCTTTAAAATCTTGAATGTTGCATAAGGTGCAACAGGTTCTCCATAGAGATAAGAATTCGTCGTTCCATCATATGGCGCAGAGGTCAATGCACATATCATATCCAGAGACTTTATATGACTGGCAATTCCACCGCAAGTTCCAATACGAATTATTCTTTTTGTATCAAGTTGGATCAATTCTTCAACCACAATCGCTGCAGATGGACAACCCATTCCCGTTGTCTGGACAGAAATCCTTTTACCCTTATAAGATCCGGTATAACCAAGCAGACCACGATTTTTGTTCACCAACTTCGCATCACTCAATTTCTGGCTGATAACCTCTGCCCTTCCTGGGTCTCCAACGACCAGAACCGTATCTGCATAATCACCTTTTTTTGCCCTTAAATGTATTGGCATCTAACCTCTCTTATAATTAAAATTCTTAATAACAAAAACCAAATCCCAATAGATTAAATTCCCAACCACCATTTTTTACAATTCATTGCGCAATGCTTTAGAATCTGAATTTTAGATTTAACGGGTTTGCGTGCTGTCATTTTTTAATGCAGATTCATTTTGTGTAAGCGCATACAACAATGAATCGCGCACACGTTCAAATTCTTTGAGATACTCTTTCTTAACAGCAGGAGCCCTTGGTAGTTTAACAGTCAAAGGATTTATTGGTACACCGTCTTTATGTAATTCAAAATGTAAGTGTGGACCGGTAGACAGACCGGTGGACCCAACATAACCAATCAACTCACCCATCTTGACATGTTTCCCCTGATAAATCCCCTTTGCAAATCTTGATAAATGTCCATACCGTGACTTGAAATTGTTCTTGTGTCTTATTTCAATGAGATTGCCATAACCACCTTTCCAGCCTTTAAAATTTACATAGCCGTCACCGATTGAAGAAACTGGCGTTCCCACCGGTGCCGAATAATCAAGCCCATGGTGGGGACGCCAAACTCGCAAAATCGGATGATACCTTCGCTTTGAAAAATACGAACTTATCGAACTATATTTTAATGGTGATTTGAGCAATGCCTTACGCAAAGATTCACCTTTTAAGTTGTAGTAATCATCATAGCCTGTGGGGTCATTAAAATAAATACCATAGAATTCACCAACCTTTCCCTTATATTTAACAAGAGTAATATTTGCGTAATCTACAAATTGAGAATCACAAAATACCTTATCAAATACAATTATAAATGAATCACCATTCTGGGTTTCGGTCGTAAAATCAATTTCCCAGGCAAAGATATCAGCGAATTTATAAACGAGCATCGGTGTCTCTCCCTTTTTTAGCATTGATTCATAAAGTGTAGAATTTATACAACCCTTCAAGGAAGATTTTACACGCGTTATATAAGGAAATTTCATCGCCAAACTCATAAAATCACCATTATTTATTACATAGTAAACATTCATTGGATTTTGAAAGTAGGTGAATTTTTTAAATATATTATTTTCTTTCAAAACAATCAAGGAATCACCAGGTAAACATCTGCGGAATGGAAAATCACACTTTTTTAAAAGTTTGATAATATCCTCGGCAAGTTTCTGATCATTAAGAAGTCCAACAAGTGCAGGTTGTAAGACCTCATTTTTTTTAAGAGTCTTTTTGACCTCAGTAAAAATTGATTCGACCTTTTTTGCAATTTCCTTCTTTTCTCTCCGACATTCAACATTAAAAAAAATTAAAAAGAAGATAAGGGACAAAATGCATCTTTTCATAGTTCAAAGTGCCTTTTCTTTTAAAAAACTTTTGTTCCAGTCATCACAGATTTCATTACGATTAGCAATAGAAATACCATGGATTGTAATTCGCATTTCTCTTTTTATCTGTTCTAATATTTTAATCATATCGGAAAACCCCCACAGATCAAATTCTAACTGGATATATTTCTTTTTGAATTTACTGAAAATATCCGCGGGAATCACATACTTTTTTAATAATCTCTTCAATTCATTGGGTCGCATACGCGTTGTAATTGCGAGATGAATATGAGCAAAATTTTTTATTAGACGCCAGTTGATATTAGGGAAAATTGAAAATACACCCTGTCTATTTTTGCGATTCTGCATTAATCTCGCCAGTTGAACATCCGCATTGTTTGAGGGATTTTCAATTATCTCATAGATTCTTGGAAAATTAATCTTTGAACGTAGCAGATGATAAATCAATTGCCATTCTTCCTTGGTCAATTCATAGGGCACAGGTATGTTATATTCAGCAATCTTATAAATTTCTACATACTTAACACCAAAAGTTTTATTCAACAATCGGTAGCAGTGTTTCAAATCTCTTGCATAGAAAAAATATGAATAGGATGGGAGTATACCGTGCGGGATTGTTGTATTGACAATCACCTCTTCGGTAAGAGGATATGTTTTTGGAATCTCTGGTTCAATATCAGCATCAACAAATGCACAGCCACGATACCATTTACCACCCACAATCGCAGGAATGAATAATTTTATGCCGTAACCCTTTATCAATCCGTGCTCTTCAAAATTCTGGATACGAATGAAAATTTCATCCTGTCTGATGTGGAATTTTTTGATGATTTCATCAATCGGCACATAGCCCTGTGATTCAAGATGGCGTAAAATCTTTAAATCAATCGGATCAATAATCACAATCCATTATATTCAAATTATTTAAATAGTCAATATTTTTCTTGTCTACGACTTAGTAATACAGTATCTTTTGCCCTTATATCTGGGCATTGAAGAATAATCATCAATACAATCTATTATAACCCCTCCATTTGATCTAATAAAATCATTTAATACACTCTCTTTTATCCAGTACATATCCTTTATTCCCCAGGTCTGATAGCGCAATTTTTTATATAAATGCCTGAGCGGCGCAGGTATGATAAAACTTACAAACCTCCTTACCTTGTTTTTAATTCCAATGACATTAGTAGTGACCTGGAAGATAATAACTCCATTTTTTTTAATCACTCTCAAAAAATCCTTAATATAACCCAGTGTTAATTTAGGTGGCAGATGCTGAAAAACAATATTGGAGTAGATAAAATCAAAAACATCATTCTTGAAGATCCTTAAATCCGAAGTGCAATTTAGAATATATGAACACCTTTCTCGGTATTTATTATGTCCACGGGCGATTTGAAGCATACCCAATGCAATATCAATGCCAATACATTCTTCAAAATATTTACACAATGCCTGCGTCAGGCGCCCAACTCCGCAACCAAAATCAAGCGCACGATTGAATTCAATATTTAGGTTCAGACCTTTTAGATAATTCATAACCGAATCTATCTCAGCATGGCCAGTTTGATACAAATCATCTATTTTCCAGCGATTATCTTTTTTTTCAGGAATAGGAAGAATAGCCCATAATGGGTCCTTTTTAGCAAATTCTTCCCAGTTTCTCCGTGCGTCCTTTATACATTTTTCCATCGTTTTTCAATGAATGGAATTGTGTAAATTACTTTATTTCGTATTTGCCAAATTCTTCGGGTTTGGTGCTACGCAATTTGTTTTTGAGTTCTTCTTCTACACTATCACCCTTAAATACTATTCCATTTTTTTCCATTATAGTATCTTCAACGAAGATTGTAGCATTGGAACGAAGGGCAAGGGCAATAGAATCCGAAGGCCGTGCATCAATAGTAATCATTTTACCATCAGCTTCAAGATAAATCCGTGCATAATAGGTCTCATTCTTTAAGTCATTGATAATTATTTTTATAATCTTGCTTTCCAGTGCATCAAGTAGTATTTTCATAAGATCGTGGGTAAGGGGTCTTGCCGGTTTTATACCCTCCAGACACATTGCAATCGCCATTGCCTCATTATCGCCAATCCATATAGGTAAGGTCCTCTCTCCATATCTTTCTTTCAGTAGAACAACATAATTGTGAAACTGTTGGTCTTCAACAACACCGCTGACAAATACTTCTAAAATTTTTCCTCCTCCACAACAACTAATTTTAATAACGCAGTTACTTGTTGTGGTAACCGGATTTTAACATCATAAATACCCGGATGCTTTATTGGTTCATCAAGCTCAATTTGTTTTTTATCTATCTCAATATTTTCTGCCTTTAATAATTCTACAATATCCCTGGGATTAATAGAACCAAACGATTTACCATCTATGCCAGTTTTGATCGTGGTCTTTACACTTAAATTGTTTATTTTCTCAGCAATCTGTTCGCTCATTTTTCTCACTTTTTCTATGCCTTGAGAGAAGTGGCGCTTGGTCTTTTCAAGACCTCTTATATTGCCCGCAGTAGCAGGTATCGCAAGTTTATTAGGAATAAGATAATTTATTGCGTACCCATCCTTAACTTCAACAACTTCATTCTTTTTACCTAATTTTGTAACATCCTTAGTAAGAATCACTTTCATTGTTATTTTATTTCGTATGGTAAAAGGGCAATCTCACGGGCGCGTTTGATTGCCTGAGCGAGTTTTCGTTGATGTTTGGCACATAAACCAGTCAATCGCGCGGCAAGTATCTTACCACGTTCGTTTATATAACCTTTTAAAAGTGCAGTATCTTTATAATCTATTACCTTTACATTGGCCCCACACATCCGACATTTTCTTGCCACTGTTTCTCTCCTTTTTGATTAAAATGGAGTATCGATATTATCTTCTTCCTTAATTTCTTCCTCGGCCTCAAACGGAGTATTACCACCTGTCTCACTATTAGATTCAGGCATATCCAGAAATTGTATCCTGTGCGCAACTACCTCAATTACTGATCTCTTCTCTTTATTATCCGTTTCCCATTGCCGTGACCTTAATCTACCTTCAATGAGAACAGCGCTACCTTTTTTAAGGAAGTCATTAACCAGTTCAGCCTGCCTTCTCCAGGCAACAATTGTCACAAAAAGTGTCTCCTCATGAAACTCTCCCGATTCCCGATTTTTAAATCTGCGCGTAGTAGCAATTCTGAATGAACAAACCGGAGCTCCTTTCTGGGTATAACGCAGTTCAGGATCAGCAACAAGACGGCCGATGAGATGGACCGAATTAAGATATCCCAACCTTAGTTGATTCATCTTTTCTTCTCCCTAAAAATTATCATAAACCTCAACACATTACTGCGATGTTTTAATTTATCCTTAATACTTTCAATCTTATCAGGAGAAATAGAAAACTCATAATTCACATAATAACCCTCTTTCTGTTTTTCAACCGGATAAGCAAGAACCTTTTTTCCCAGTAAGTGATGTCGGACAGTGCCAGCACCGCTTGTCTTTATAATCTCTTCAACAGCACCGGCTTCTTTTTCTAATTGTTCATCCTTTAGTCCCGGATGAAATATGAACATTGCCTCGTAGTTTCTCATAATATTTTATGTTCCTTTAATAAATTTGTGGGGGTAACCTTATTGTATTCAAGACCCCATACTTCAACTGGCAACCCAAATGCCATAGCCATTATCTGGCTGAAATAAAATACCGGAATAAACCGATGGTCGGAATGAATACCTGCAATCTTAGATTGAAAATTATCAAGATTATAATGGCAGACTGGGCATGAAGTAACAATTGCCTCAGCACCTTTTTCCCATGCATTCTTTAAAATTTTATAAGAAGCCTCAAGGGCTGCCTCAGGCGAATTAACAATTAGGTATGAACCGCAGCATTCAACCTTTAGCGGAAAATTAACAGGCTGTGCACCCATCAATTGAACGAATTCTTCCATAATCGTCGGTGCCTCTGGATCATCAAATTCAATTTCGTCCTTTGGTCTCAATAGATAACACCCATAATAACATCCCAATTTTAAATTTCCAAGATTCTTTTTCAAACCCTTTTTGAACTCTTCTTGATGTTCTTTAATAAATTCAAAAGGATGTATTATCTTTTGTCCACCATTGTAATCTTCACCAAGGTGTTCATTTATAATTTTCAGGGTATCAGGGTCATTTTTGAAAATGTAGTTCGCCCTCTTCAAAGTATTGTAGCAAATAGAACAGGGCACAAGCAAGGCGCCATTTTCTTTCTGGGCTCTGGTCAGAATCCGCAGGGGAGCAATCAAGGACATTTTGTTGTCCCGGGCAAGAGTAAATGTAGTCCCGCAGCAGTACCAGTTTGCCAGTTCCTTTAACTCCATACCCACAGCATTGAATGTTGCCTTAATAGAATCATTAAGCACCTTTGCCTTTGTATACAAATCGCAACCAGGATAATATGATATCTTCATAATCAGTAAGAATATTTATATAATGCGCTCATCAATACAAGGGGATGTGCATCTTTAAGCAATTCTTTATCAATTTTATCAATATCAATAAGCTGTTCCTTAGCGCGCAGGTGAATCGTCCGCACCGCCTCCATTATTCGCGGTATATCCACGCCCCGCGGGCACCTTGACTCACACACCAGACAGGCAGCACAGAACCACGGGCTCTGTGCCTTCAAAACATCTTCTTTATAACCGAGTTGAATATATCTTATTATACGGTTTGGTGGTTCATCCATGAACTCGGCAAATGGACAACCTGCTGTGCATCGTCCACACTGATAGCAATCAGCAATACTCTGCTGACTTATTTCCTGTATTTTCAGAATAAAGTCCTTATCGCTTGAGAGTTTTCTCATAAGTATATGATTATATTTAAAAATATCTTAATGTCAAGTGATTTTTAGCAAATGGGAAAAACTCTTTAAACAGAAATAAAATAGGTCTGAATGAAAATCAAAATTTATCTTCGGAATCAATAATTCAACCCAGAAACGGTGACCCTTTACAAAGGTAAATAATCGCTCAATTGTGTGGTCGCTTATCTTTGAAGCAACCCGGCGAATTTTTTTACCAATATCAAGTTCTGATGATAATGCAGAACGCCAGGTTAGTTCATATTCATATAATGATTTACCATTTTTTAAAGCCTTAAAGATATAATCAACCGCAATGTCTGCACACAAAAGCCCTGTAAAAATACCACCACCGGTAGTTGTCTTAACCTGACCCGCAGCCTCACCAACCGCGAGGATTCTTCCCGAGACACTTTTTTTGATTGGACCATACGCAATCGGTTTTACACATATCTCATTCTGGTCTAATATGCTTTGTCTAAACAACAGTCTGTTTTTTAAAAATCTCATCAGGAAGGTTTTGCCTTCTTTTTCAAGAATCATTCCTATCCGCGCTTTATTTTCATTGATTGGCACTACCCAGCCGAACGAAGCAGGGATATATTTCTGACTTATGTATATCTCAATATTATTAGGTGCAACCTTTTTGAGCAATTCTATCTGCGAACCATAAAGGAATTGAGGCGGTACACCAAGACCGATTTTTTTCTGCAATTGATAATTTACCCCGGTCGCGATAATAACAAATTTGCCAAAACGACTGACACCATCGGCACTTATTTTATAATATTTACGCTCTTCTTGTATCACCTTCACATTCACTCCAAGGCAAAATTCTACGCCATCTCTCTTCGCAATCTCTGAAAGTCGGTGGTCAAACAATTCCCTATCAACAACAAAGGCAAATGGTTTTGGTGTAAGATATTCAAGCTTCTGATTTTCGGGTGAAACAAAAGTGAAAGATTTTATCTCGGTTAGAATAGAATCGGTCGGAAGATGAAATCTCTTAAAAGATTCTGTGCTTATGACGCCAGTGCATATTACACCTTCCCCAATTTTTTTCTTCTGCTCAAAAACACATACTTTGAAACCCTTTTTAGCAAGCCTAAGTGCTGCATAAGAACCTACAGGTCCTCCACCTATTACAATTACATCATATAGATTTTTCATAACCACAAAATTATACACATTAGTTTGAATATGTCAATCCATCGATTTAAATCAAAAATTAATATAGAATAACGCGTAATCTTCTTCAGCCTCTTTTATAAAATCGTTAAAGGTTTGGCGGTTCGCTGCCCATTTCTTTATATGATTTGGGTTGTTGGTTTTTTATATTACGACGCCTTATTCTGAAATCTGCTCCAGAGATTCCCGGGGAATTGCATCAATGCTGATATCAGAAGGTCCAAATTTTTTGTATCTATACTGTCCTGCCAGTGCAATCATCGCCCCGTTATCGGTGCAAAATTGTGTATCCGGGATAAACAATTCAAAACCCATTAATTCGGCAAGGTTTAGAAATTTTTCTCGGAGTCTTTTATTAACTGAAACACCTCCAACAATTCCAAAATATTTGACTTTTGTATACTCTATTGCCCGCCTTGAAACCCGAATCAAATGCTCTAAGGCTGACTCCTGAAAAGAAGCAGATAGATCATCTTTCTTATATCTTTTGTTATCACGGATATAATACAAAACTGCCGTCTTTAATCCTGCATAACTAAAATTAAAGCCCTTGGGTTTTGGTATAGGAAATTTAATCTTTTCTGGATTGCCATCTTTTGCTGATTTTTCAATGTAGGGACCACCAGGGTATGGTAAATTTATCATTTTTGCAACTTTGTCAAATGCCTCGCCACAGGCGTCATCAAGTGTCCTGCCCAGTGTCTTATACCTGAATTCTTTTTCAACAAAGATAAGTTCAGTATGTCCTCCAGAAACGAGTAATACAAGATAAGGATACCTGGGAACCTTTTTATTGAAGAACAACCCGTAGATATGCCCTTCAAGATGATTCACACCAATGAATGGCCTTTTCAAACCAATTGATAAAGACTTTGCAAAAGAAAGTCCGGTTAACAGCGAACCCAATAAACCCGGACCACGGGTTGATGAGACCAAATCAATTTCATTCAATCCAATTCCGGCAGTTTCAAATGCAATCCTGGTCAATGGCAATAACACTTTTATATGATTTCGCGCTGCGAGTTCAGGCACAACACCTCCATATTTTGTATGTGCAATCTGAGATGCTACAATATTTGCAAGAACCTTATTGTCTTTTATAATTCCAATTGATGTCTCATCACAAGATGTTTCTATACCGAGGGTGACCATATTTATAATCGTCCATTAAAAATGGACGCTACACATTAGATAAATTGTTAAAAATTTCTATTTTTTCTTCTTGCCCTTTTTCTGTTTCTTTTCTTTCTTTTCTTTTTTTGCAATCTGCTTTTTCTCTTTCTTGGTCTTTTTTTCAACCTCCGGCTTTGTTTCTTTTTTGGGTAATTCTTTTTCCTTCTTTTCTTCTTTCTTCGGTTTTTCTTTTTTAGGTTTTTCTGCCTTCTTCTCTTTATCGGGCAACCAGCGATGTTCAATCAATTTTCTGCGCTGGTCAATCTTCTCGGGTTCACTCTTCTCAATCAATTCCAATATTGCCATTTCTGCACCATCGCCAAGCCGTGGACCAAGTCGGTAGATCCTTGTATATCCACCCTGACGATTGGCAAATTTAGGGGCAATTTCATCACAGAGAATCTTCACAAGTTTATGGTCTGGGATGAACCGATAAATAAATCTCTTTGTTGCAACTGTGTTCTTTTTTGCATATTCAATCAGGTGCTCGGCAAGTCGCCTTGCTTCCTTTGCCTTTGGCAGTGTGGTTTTAATTTTTTCAAAGATAAACAGGGCACGACATAAATTCCTTAAAAGCGCCAGACGATGTGCCTTTTTCCTCCCCAATTTTTTTACTTTTTTACCGTGTCTCATCGCAACTCCATATCTTGATTATTATACATCTTCTTTCAAATACCTATCAACATCCATTTCAAGGTGTAAACCCAAATTGTGCAATATTTTTTCCAATTCTTTGAGAGATTTTCTACCGAAATTATCATAGGTAAGTAATTCTTTACCACTCCTACGCACGAGGTCCCCGATCGTTTTAATATTCTCATTCTTAAGACAATTTGATGTTCTCACCGAAATTTCAAGTTCGTCAATACTCCTCTTCAGAATTTCCCTTATCCTGCGATGTTCTGCATCAAGCTGTTCACGGGATGTTATGATGGGTTCAATATATAACTGGAGCCCTTTTTTGTTAATCGTATTTCTTATCTCATCAATCATCTTTTGGGTCGTATCATCAATAAACATAGATAGTTGTCTTTCACCCATGTCGACAAAGAACTTTAAATGATGTCTCAGGATGTTCGCTGCCTCAACCACACATTCAATCGGTGTCTTTGTGCCATCAGTCTTAACCTCAAGCACAAGGTGGTCATAATCCGTCTTTGTTCCTACTCTTGTGTTACGCACATCAAAGTTTACGGACAAAACTGGTGAGAATATAGCATCAATATAAATCGTACCCACAGGCATATCTGCTTTTTTCAATAACTCCGCAGGAACAAATCCCCTGCCTAATTCCGCCGTCATCTCCATTGTAAAATTTACCTTCGCATCGGTCACAGACAAAATTTTCTGTTTCGGATTGACAATAAGGAAGAGTGGATTTTTTTCAATATCCTCAGCAAAGTAATCCTTCTTTCCTTTTACCTTCAAAACAAGTGTTGTAGGCTCGGTACCGAACAATTTTACACGTATCTTCTTGAGATTCAAAATTATCTCAACAACATCTTCATATACACCAGGGATGGTTGAAAATTCTTGTGTCACATTTGATATTCTGACATTTGTAATAGCAGCACCCTGTATTGAAGAATAGAGCACACGGCGCATTGCATTCCCCAGCGTAATGCCAAATCCCCTTTCTAGGGGTGAAATTGTAAATCTCGTAAAAACATCGGATACTGTTTCTTTATCAATTTCAATGCCTTTAGGCGTTACAAATGGTTTCAATAGCATATTACTCCTTATTTAGAATACAACTCAACAATTAGATTTTCTTGTAAAGGTATCGCGATATCTTCTCTCTTTGGTAATCTGAGAATCGTTCCGGTCATATTTTCCCTGTTTAGTTTTAGCCAGCCTGTTATTTTATCCGGGTCTCTTTCTTCCAATGCCCTTTTAACAAATGTATTGGTACGCATTTGTTCACTCAACGAAACCACCTGATTTGGTTTTACAAGATAACTTGGAATATCAACCTTTTTACCATCAATCAAAATATGACCATGTCTAACAAGTTGTCTTGCCTGTGTTCTCGATGATGCAAAGCCAAGTTGATATATAACATTATCAAGCCTTCTTTCCAAAAGTATCAGAAGGTTTTCCCCGGTAGCACCGGGCATCCTCACTGCCTCCTGGAAAAATCTTCTGAATTGTGCCTCCAATATCCCATAAATCGACTTTACTTTTTGTTTTTCCCTTAATTGTGTAGCATAAGATGTCAATTTCCTTCTTCCTGCCTTTCCATGCTGACCCGGTGGATACCCCCTTCGAGTAAATGCACACTTATCAGTGTAACATCTGCTTCCTCTCAAAAACAATTTCTCGCCTTCGCGGCGGCAGATCTTGCATTTCGCCCCTATATACCTTGCCACTTACACCCTCCTTCTTCGTGGTGGACGACAGCCATTATGGGGTAATGGTGTAACATCCTTGATTGCAGTTATCGTCAACCCAACTGTTTGTAAGGTCCTCACTGCTGCCTCACGACCCGGTCCTGGCCCTTTTATGCGCACTTCAATCTTTTTTATGCCCATTGCCAGTGCATCTCTAGCGACTGCAGTTGCACATTGCTGTGCCGCATACGCAGTCCCTTTTTTAGTTCCTTTAAAACCAACCCTTCCGGCACTTGACCAGCATAGCGTATTACCTTGATTATCACAAATCGTAACAATTGTATTATTGAAACTGGCAAAAATATTAGCAATACCAGTTAACTCTGCCTTTTGCGTCTTCTTTTTCCTTACCGTTTTCTTTTTCATTTCTTCTCTCCTACACCTTTGCTTACCGCAACAGTTTTCCTCTTACCCTTACGCGTTCGGGCATTTGTCCGTGTTCTTTGTCCTCTAACTGGGAGTCCAATCTTGTGTCTTATTCCACGATAGCAACCAATATCAATCAACCTTTTTATGTTTGCTGCAACATCTGCTCTCAGCGCACCTTCAACCTTATATTCAGATTCAATCATCTTTCTTATCTTCGTAACCTCTTCCTCAGTAAGGTCTTTTATTTTCTTTGACCGGTCAATGCCACATTGCAGAACAATCTGCTGGGCAATTGGAATACCGATCCCATAAATTGCAGTCAAACCATATTCCACTTTTTTATTCAAAGGCAAATCAACACCAGCAATTCTCGGCATAAACCTCCTTAGCTAAAAAATTTAACCCTGTCTCTGTTTGTGCCGGGGATCCTTACAGATAATCCTGACGACACCCTTTCTTTTTATGACCCGACACTTTATGCATCGCTTTTTAATTGATGACTTCACTTTCAATTTTTCTCCTTAAACTTAAAGATTACCAATTTTTTAAAAAAAGTCAATATTTTTTATTTGTAACGCCAAACAATTCTACCCCTTGATAGGTCATAGGGTGACAACTCAAGCAAAACCCTATCTCCTGGAAGAATCTTTATGTAGCTCATCCTCATTTTTCCCGAAACATGTGCCAAAACTTTATGTCCGTTATCAAGTTCAACACGAAACATTGCATTCGGCAATGTCTCAATTATCGTTCCCTCGGTCTGGATCAAATCCTTCCTTGCCATCTCAGTTCTCCACCACCCTTGTGGCATTCAAATTACCTTTTTTCAAAATTATAATTGTATCCTCAAAATGACAAGATAAAGAACCATCCCTTGTTGATATCGTCCAGCCATTATTTAATGTTTTCACTTCAAAACTGCCCATATTCGTCATCGGCTCAATCGCCAGTGCCATACCCGGGATAAGTTCTGGGTCTGGTCCACCGCAAACAAAATTCGGTATCATCGGTTCTTCATGTAGAGTCTTACCAACACCATGACCAGTAAGTTCCCTTACTACACTGTATCCATTATCTTCAACAAATTTCTGTATTGCCTGTGATATATCGGAAACATGGTTGCTGGGTTTTGCCTTTTCAATACCTTTCTTCAACGCCTCTTTGGTCAATTTAACAAATTTTAAAACATCTTCCGAAACCGTGCCTGATATAAATGTCTGTGACGCATCGGCAATATATCCACCATAAACCACACCAATATCAATCTTTACCAAATCCCCATCTTTGATCACGCGGTCGTCAGGAATGCCATGAACAACCTCATCATTCAAAGAAATACAGGAACTCTTGGGAAATCCACGATAATTCAAAAAGGCAGGATATCCATTGTGTTCAATTATAATTTTATGTATCATATCGTCCAATTCCCTCGTCTTCATGCCCCGCAAATCAATCTTTTCAATTTTCTTAAAGATTTTGTTGATGATCTCTCCAGCAAGAATAACATTTTTTATCCCTTCTTCATTTAATATAACCATCAAGAACCTGAGCTATCCTTTTGTAAACATCTTCTTTGTCCCCGGAAGCATCAATGCCTACAAGGACACCGAGAGATTTGTAGTAATCACAGAGGGGTCTGGTTAATTCTTCATAAACTTTAAGTCTGTTATTAATAACTTCAAGATTATCGTCCTTTCTTTTTTCAAGATAGGTACCACATTCATCACAGATATTAGGATTTTTGGGTGGATTTGTAACTTCGTTATAAACAGCACTACATTTCGGACAATATAGACGACCCAGGATTCTTTTTATCAGTTCTTCTTTTGTTAGCTGGAGTTCGATTGCAAGTGTAATTTTTCGGTTATGACGGGCAAGGATTTTCTCTAATTCAATTGCCTGGTTTAGATTTCTTGGGAATCCATCAAATAATATTCTATCATTTAAATTTTCAATCACAAAATCTTCTACTATCTCAAAAACTATATCATCCGGGGCAAGAATACCATTCTTCATATACTCCTCAACCTTCTTTCCTGTCAGACTACCCATCGCAACCTCTTCTCTCAAAATATCACCCATTGAGAATTTTTTAAGATTGTATCTTTCCACAAGAAGATCTGCCTGGGTGCCTTTCCCGACTCCAGGAGGTCCAAAGAGGAATATCATCAACGACGCCCCTTTATCCTTCCTTTTTTCATAAAGCCTTCATAATGATACATTAACAATTGTGACTCAATCTGCTGGACTGTATCAAGTGCAACCCCAACAATAATAAGCAGAGTTGTTCCACCAAAATAAAAAGGTACTTTGAGATAGTTTATCAAATACCAGGGAACAAGGGCAATGAAACCAAGGAATAGTGCCCCGGGCAATGTAACCCTTGATAGAACCCCATCCACATAATCAGCAGTCTTCTGACCAGGTCTTATCCCCGGAATAAAACCACCATAACGTTTCATATTTTCAGCAAGTTCTGTGGGATTAAATACGATTGAGGTATAAAAATATGTAAAGAATACAATCAAGGCAAAAAATATAATATCGTATGCCCAGTGTCCCGGTCTAAACATTTCCGCCAAATATTTTAAAGTGGGAACATAAGCAGCAACTGTGCTCGGGAACACTACAAGCGACTGGGCGAAAATAATCGGGATAACTCCTGCGGTATTCACCCGCAATGGTAAAAATGTTGATTGTCCACCATACATTCTTCTTCCGATAACCCTTTTGGGATATTGTACAGGAATACGCCTTGTCGCCTGGGTCATAACAATCACTGCCGCAACTATGAAAATCATTATAACAATAACAATGAGAAGATTAAAGATCGAAAGGCCTTGGGTTGCAACGAGCTGAGCAGTACGGAAAAAATATGCTGGATATTCTTCAAGACAACCAATAAATATTAAAAACGAAATACCATTTCCGATCCCTTTTTCTGTAATCTGTTCACCAATCCACATTGCAAATATTGCACCACAGGTTAGGGTCAACACTGAAGAAAGACGAAAAACCCAGCCCGGGTCATAGACAATTGGCACAACACCTGAGGCAGTACTAAATTTCTGCATTTCAAGATAAACCGCGATACCGAATCCCTGGAAGGCAGCGAGTGCAACTGTGAGATACCTTGTATACTGGGTTATCTTTCTTCGCCCCGCCTGGTCTCTCTGCATTTTTTCAATCTGCGGAAACACCGGACCGAGCAACTGGAATATAATTGAAGATGAAATATATGGCATCACTCCGAGAAAAAGTATCGCCGCCCTTGATAATGCCCCCCCTACAAAGATATCATACATTCCAAATAATGAACCCTGTTGTTTTAATTGCTGCATCAATAAGCCAAGTGCCTGTGCATTTATTCCCGGGAGTGGTATATGTGCGCCCAGCCGGTATATAAAAATTGCACCCAGGGTAAATAAGAGCTTTCTCTTTAAGTCAGGAACCTTGAAAATATTCTGAAACGTGGACATCATAGAATCAATTCCACCTTGCCACCCGCAGAAATAATCTTTTCTGCTGCCTTCTTAGAAATAGCGTGCGCCTTCACAAATAGTGGTTTATCAACGGTTCCTTGACTTAGAATTTTTAATTTTAAATCACCCTTAATCAAACCCTTGTTCCTCAAAAATTCAGGTGTAATTTCGGTATTATTAAGTGCAAATTTGGCTAATTGGAATAGATTTACTACTTCAAATTCTTTCTTTGTATAATTTTTGAAACCACGCTTTGGGATACGCCTTGTCAATGGCATCTGACCACCTTCAAATCCCATTTTCACCCGATATCCGGAACGTGCTTTATGACCTTTATGCCCCCTGCAAGAAGTCTTTCCATGGCCTGAACCAGGACCGCATCCCCTTCGCTTCTTTTTGTGTGTTGTTCCAATTTTAGGTCTGATCTCACTGAGTTTCATTGGATATTCTCCTCCACTTCAACCATGTATGAAATCTTCTCAATCATTCCCCTCACAGCCTTGTTGTCGGGCAAAACTCTTGATTGTCCAATTCTTCTCAATCCCAGTGCCCTGAGGGTCAGCTTATGTTTTTTTACCTTATCAATCGGACTCTTTTTTAATATCACTTTTATCTTTTTCATATCTTTTCCTTAAAAAATAATCAACTGGTTTATTTCTTAATTCCGCAACCATCTGAAGCGATCTAATAGATTTGAGTGCCTTTATTGTTGCCATTGCAAGATTAGTTGAATTCCTTGAACCAAATGCCTTGGAAAGGATATCCCTTATTCCTGCAGCCTGACAAACAGCCCTCACTGCGTTTGATGCAATAATGCCACTGCCTGGAAGGGCAGGTTTTAGTATCACCTTACTTGCTGAAAATTTACCCCAGACCGGGTGCAAAATTGTTCCGTCAACGACATCAACCTTAATCATATTCTTCTTTGCTATCTCTGTTGCTTTCTTTATTGCTGGTGCCACTTCAGCTGATTTGGCGTGTCCAATCCCGACTTTTCCCGCACCATCCCCTACAACAACACAGGCATAAAGTTTCAACCGTTTGCCACCTTTTATCACCTTTGATACTCTCTTTAATTCAACGAGTCTTTCAATTAATTCAATACTATTCTCCTGCATTTAATATTCCCCCTAAAACTTTAATCCAGCCTGCCTTGCGCCTTCAGCAAGGGCCTTGATTCGACCATGATATCTATAACCTCCACGGTCAAAACACACAAACTCAATTCCCTTTGACCTTGCAATCTCTCCGATTTTTTTACCTATTTCAAAGGCAATCTCGGTCTTTTTCTTCCCCTTAAATTCTTCAGAGACAGATGATACACCACATAAAACAATACCCATTGTATCATCAATTAACTGAGCGGATATGTGTCTATTGCTTCTGAAAACACAGAGCCTTGGCCTGTTTTGAGAACCTACGACCTTCTTTCTTATTCTTTTATGCCTTCTTAATCTGCCTGTTAATTTCATATCTATTCACCTGTTATGCAGTCTGACCAACTGCTCGTTTACCCACCTTCTTACGCAATACTTCATCTGCATATCTTATCCCTTTATGTTTATATGGGTCTGGTGGGCGAATTCTTTTTATCTTTGCTGCAAAATCACCAAGTAATTGCTTATCAATACTCTTGAGTGTAATATAAGTGAGGTCCCCTTTGTCCGCGCTTTTAACCGTCTGTATTTCACACTTTATCTCTGGCGGAAGTTGAACAGTCACTGGTTTTGTAAAACCTAAAAATAGCTGGATGCCACCGCTTGTAAGCTGGGCACGATAGCCAGTGCCTTGGATAATGAGCGTCTTTGAATACCCCTCGGTTACGCCTTTTATAATATTAAGAATGAGTGTCCGCGTTGTTCCCTGGATACCCTGGGCTAATTTTGATTCATCTTTAGCTATAACCCTTATCGACCTGTCCTTCAACTCAATCTGAACATGATTTGAAGCAGTCATCTTCATTTCGCCAAGGGGTCCCTTAACCTTTAGTTCCTGTCCATTGACTTCTAAATACACTTTATCAGGAATTACTATTGGTTTGGTTCTCAATTTTGCCATAATCTACCCTTTTTATTAATAAACATAACCTATGACTTCACCACCGACTTTTTTACGTCTCGCCTCACGGTCAGTCATCACACCCCTTGAAGTAGTCAAAATCGCAATGCCTAATCCGTTTAAAACCGAAGGAATCTCGTCTTTTGAAACATATACCCGTCGGGAGCAACGGGATACCCTCTGGATATCGCGAATAACAGAATCACCTTCTTTTGAATACTTCAACATTACTGTTATCTTACGCGGCTTCCGTTCTGAATCAACCGTAAAATTATTAATAAACCCTTCTTCAAGTAATATCCTCAAGATCTCCACGTGCAATTTTGAATACGGGACAACAACTTCTGTCTTACTGACACGACAACCATTCCTAATAATAGAAAACATATTAGCAATTGGGTCAACCACCGATGCCTCCTAATACTAAATAATTTTCAAGTATGTTGCTATAAATAATATTCGTAAACATAGACTTATAGTATAATCATTTTTTTAAAAAAGTCAAGATACTAAATGCATTAATTTCTATTTACGAAAAATCAGATTGAAAATAATGGTTAAAATTATTGATAAAACAATACTTGACACAACTGGGAAATAGAAAATAAAATTGTCTTTTTTTATAACAATATCTCCGGGCAATCTGAAAATTGAAACCTTTGGAAAAATTAAAAACAAAAAGCCTGTAAAAATAAAAATAATGCCCAAAAATATAAGAGCCTTTCCAATATTGAACATTTAAATTTTTATTCGTCTTTTTTGTGGGTTATGGCTGGCTTTTCTTCGGGTTTTTTCAATTCAGATTTTTTCTCTTCCTTAGGCAGGCTCACTTTTTTATAATCAGTGATATAAAACCCACTCCCCTTGAAAATCAAACCTGCACCACCTGAAATCAACCTTCTCACACTCCCATCACATTTTGGACATTTTTCAATCTTTGGTTCATTAATACCCTGAAACACTTCAAACATATATCTGCATTGATTACATTCGTATTCGTAGGTAGGCATAAGATTGGATGGTCATCAGGTTGGGGTTGAAAAGATAGTTCAAACTTTTCAACCCCAACCATCATACTATCTATTAATATTCACCGTATCCCCCAGGCGGTGTTGGCGGGGTCTTTTCTTCTTCGGGTTTTTCCACAACAACTGCTTCAGTAGTAACAAGGAGCGATGCGATGCTTGCTGCATTCTGCAATGCAGTTCTGACGACCTTGGTAGGATCGATGATTCCAGCCTCAACTAAATCCTCAAATTTCTCGTTAAATAGATTGAAACCAATATTTCCTTTTTCCTTCTTTATTTGTTCCACAACAACCGAACCTTCTTTACCCGCATTCTCGGCAAGTTGTCTTGCTGGTTCCTCCAGTGCCCTTTTTACAATTTCAACACCTATCTGCTGATCACCTACCAATTTCAACTTTTCAAGTTCGGGGATACAACGAATTAACGCCACACCACCTCCTGGGACAATACCTTCTTCTGCTGCTGCCTTTGTAGCATGTAAGGCGTCTTCAACCCTTGCTTTCTTTTCTTTCATCTCAACTTCAGTCGCGGCGCCCACATTGATAACTGCAACACCACCTGATAGTTTTGCCAATCGCTCTTGAAGTTTCTCACGGTCATAATCACTCTTGGTTTCCTGAATTTCATTCCTTATCTGATTGATCCGTGCCTGGATATCAGATTTTTTACCCGCACCTTCAACAATGGTAGTATTTTCTTTATCAATGACAACACGCTTTGCCTGCCCTAAATCAGAAATCTGCACATTTTCAAGTTTTATACCAATATCCTCAGAAATCAATTTACCACCTGTAAGTATTGCAATGTCCTCAAGCATTGCCCTTCTTCTATCACCATATCCTGGTGCTTTCACAGCACAGCACTGAAGGGTTCCACGAATTTTATTTACAACGAGGGTTGCGAGTGCCTCACCTTCAACCTCTTCGGCAACAATCAGTATCGGCTTTCCCTTCTGAGCAACCTTTTCAAGAATGGGCAGTAAATCCTTCATCGCACTGATTTTCTTCTCATATAGTAATATATATGTATCTTCTAAAATACATTCCATACGTTCCGGATTGGTTATAAAATAAGGAGATAAATATCCGCGGTCAAATTGCATACCTTCAACAATATCTACAGTTGTCTCCAACCCTTTTGCCTCTTCCACCGTTATTACTCCATCCTTACCAACTTTATCCATCGCTTCTGCAATCTTTTTTCCAATCACTTCATCGTTATTAGCAGAAATCGTCGCAACCTGGTATATCTCAGTTGTTCCTTTGATTGGGGTTGAAAGTTTCTTTAAAGATTCAACTACGGTTTCAACTGCCTTATCAATCCCCTTTTTAATTTCCATTGCATTAGCACCGGCAGTCACAGTCTTCAAGCCTTCGCGATAAATCATTTCCGCAAGTATCGTTGCGGTCGTGGTTCCATCTCCCGCAACATCAGATGTCTTTGATGCTACTTCTTTCACCATTTGGGCACCAACATTTTCAAATTTGTCTTCAAGGTCAATCTCTTTCGCGACAGTCACTCCATCTTTAGTAATAGAGGGCGCACCAAATTTTTTCTCCAGTATGACATTACGACCTTTTGGTCCCAAAGTAACTTTGACCGCATTAGATAATATTTGTACACCTCTTAAAATAGACCTTCGGGCCTCTTCATCAAATTTAATAATTTTTCCTGCCATAATTCACGCTCCTTTCTTTACTTTTGAATAATGCCTAATACATCATCTTCACGGATTATCAAATACTCCTTATCCTCAATCTTCACCTCAGAGCCCGCATATTTACCGAAGAGTATGATATCACCCTTCTTAACATCCAGAGGAATGCGATTACCTTTTTCATCTCTACGGCCCTCACCGACTTCAATCACCCTCCCCTGCTGGGGTTTTTCTTTAGCCGTATCAGGTATTATTATGCCACCCTTTTTAACTTCTTCTTCAACCCTTTCTACAAGGATATGGTCATGGAGTGGTTTTATTGTCATAAGCGTACCTCCTTTCTTTGCAATTATATATAATTATAAAAAATCCTCTATTATTAACTTAAAACACTAATCTGGGCGAAACCCGATTTGAACGGGTGACCTTCTGCTTGTAAGGCAGACGCTCTCACCATCTGAGCTATTCGCCCTTTAGACTTACTATTATAATCAAAAGTTTATTTTTGTCAATGTGCCGATTTAAATCAAAAATAATCTTATCCGCCACACTGTTTGGTGGATTATTTAATCAGAACACAATCGGGTGTTAAATTCGCCTTATGTTTCGGAAGCGAAGAAGCAAGAATTGCGTGAACGCAAAGTATCTCTTTCTTATCTTAAACTCTTACCCAAAATTCTCAAGTTACAAAAGAAACTTGACAGAACCTATCAAAATAAATACAATCCGAAGCTATAGTAAAGATAAGTTGAACAAATCTTTCTACTGCGATTTATTGAGATTGTTAACTTGGGCAAATTTTATTTTGATAAAAGATGTGTTTGACTTTTTTTAAAATTTTGAGTATAATATAATGGCTCTGTTAGAACCGCTGTATCCTATTAAAAAAAACCCGTACTCCCTCCTACGGGCTAAAGATACAGCCGGGAATTCTAATGGAGCCACATATTTTTAAACACCAAATTCCCAAATCACTTTTTCACCCAACATCAAAAACCGTATCTCGTTATGCAATTTCGGTTGACATTTAGGCATTTTGTCTTTTTTTTTTTTTACATTGTATTGACAAACCTTAAATGTTGAATATAATATTCGTGGTTAATAAAACGGTGAAATTAAGGGGGCCCGTAGCTCAGGTGGTTAGAGCAGCTGACTCATAATCAGCGGGTCGTGGGTTCAAGTCCTACCGGGCCCATTTTTAATTGATAATGAAATGGAAAATACATCCAGCAAAAGAAAATATGACAAAGACAGTCCTGAGTGCCTTATTTATAGTTGTTTTTATCATCTTCATTGCCTTTTCCTATAATCCATACTGGGCATTGCTCGGTCTAATCTTTCTCGTTGCTTCGCTACATTCTTATTATTTCCCCACGACATATGAGTTCACTGAAGAAGAAATAATCATAAAGACAATCTTCTCCACCCATAAAAGAAAACTCAAGGAATTCAAAAAGATTTATATAGGAAAAAATGGCGTCCTTTTAAGTCCTTTTAGGTATAAAACATTTTTAAATAATTTTCGTGGGGTATTCCTTTTATTGCCCAAGGAACGCGATGAAATAATAGATTTTATCAAAAACAAACTTAATGAAGAGAATTGACGATATTTTGCCCCAGAAATATGCAAATGATTTCAATATTCCTGTGGAGCTTGCCTGTATAATCAGCAAAAGATTTCCTGATTATGACGAAGCAAGAAGATTTTTGTTCCCAAAAATAGAACAGTTAAACAATCCCTTAGAATTACCCGATATAGAAAAGGCAATTGAAATATTAATAGAGGGGATAAAAAATAATGAAGATATTCTTATCTATGCCCACGATGACCCGGATGGATATACATCTGCAACAATCTTATATCAAACACTTGTAGACATAAGACGCAAAGGAAAACCTGAGATATTTATATATCCCATCAATCGTGAAAAAGATGGGTATGTTTTAAATCCGCTTGTGCTAAAAGAATATGTTGGCAAAGGTGTGAAAATTCTTGTTAGTGTAGATTTTGGCATAAGCAATCCCCAAAATTTTGAAATCGCCCGGGAAATGGGACTGAAATTAATAATATGTGACCACCACGAAACTGAAATGAATGAATTTCCGGTGCCTGCCGTGGACCCGAAGCGGAAAGATTCAAAATATCCATTCCGTGAACTCGCGGGTGTTGGTGTTACCCTTAAATTGTGTCAGGCGATTTATAAGACTGCATTTGGGATCAATGACAGTAATTTTTTCAAACTGAAAAAAGAATTCATTGCCATAGCAATGATTGGAACGCTTGCGGACAGGGTGCTACCTCTTGATGAGAATCGTATTCTTTGTTATGAGGGTATAAAGACATTGAGGGAAATAGAAAAACCCTGGGCACGGTATTTTTTGATTGATAATACAATTACCATCCCCCAGATTTTTAATACAATAATCCCATTATTACAATCCGCAGCACTGGAAGATTCACGCCTGGGCGTTGGTTTTTTTATTGCCCCTGACTTTTCAAAAATCGTTGAAAAACTAAAATCAATAGAAAATGCACGAAAAGAAAACATTGAATATTTATTCCAGATTGCTTTAAATGTTGCGAAAGTTTATCCAAATGTAGTGATATCTATAATCCCTTACGAAATTATAAATGAAACACAAAAAACAAAGATAAATAACCTTGGTGCTGTGGTTTCAAAATTGCGGGACTATTTCCATAAGACTGCAGTGGCAATGATAACAAAAGAAGAGAAATGTTATGCAGAATTAAGGTCTCACGATATCAATCTTTTTGAATTCCTTAATAAATCAAAGGAGCTCTTTATTGATTTTGGTGGCCACAAACGGGCCGCAGGCTTTTCTATGTTAGAAAAAAATCTTGATAAATTTATTGATTATGCTACAAAAATTCTGCCTGAACCCGAAATAGAAAAAAGAAAAAAGATAGAACCTGAGGCAAATATTGATAAATCAAAAATTAAACTCCTTGAACCCTTATTACCATTTGGGGAAGGGAACCCCTCCCCACTATTGACTGATGGCATTGATTTATATACAATAGATAACAGGATGAATATTATTGAGCTCGGGTTATGTCAAACTTAAACTATAACTTAAAAGAGTTGAATTTGAAAATAGTCTATTACGGGACTGGTTTATGCGGTAAGACAACAAATCTTCGTTCAATATACGCAGCATTCCCCCAGGAAAGAAAAGGGAAAATGATGAGCCTTGCCACCGAGCTTGACCAAACGCTGTTCTTTGACCTCTTGCCCCTTGATATGGGCAGTGTAAAGGGATGGAAAATCAGATTTCATTTATTTACTGTACCTGGGCAGGTATATTATAATGTTTCAAGGAAACTCGTCTTAAGAGGTGTTGATGGGCTTGTTTTTGTTGTTGATTCCCAGGAAGAAAGATTGGAAGAGAATATTGAAAGTTTCAATAACCTTAAAGATAATTTACAATCTTATGGCTTGGAGTTAAAGGATATCCCTATGGTAATTCAGTACAACAAAAGGGACCTACCCAACATAATGCCCATTGGTGACCTTCAGATGTATATCAATAGAGATGGTTATACCTATTTTGAAGCGGTCGCCCTGAGGGGCATTGGTGTGTTTGATACCCTGAAATCAATCTGTCAAAAGACGATTCTAAAACAGATTGATAATATCCCGAAAGTATAGCTGAATTAAATCCCTATATTATTCTTGACTTTTATGGAATTTTCAATAGAATATTTGTATGCTTAATACAATTGAAGAAGCGATCAGAGAGGTAAAGAAGGGTAAACCTGTTATCGTTGTTGACGATGAGGATCGCGAGAATGAAGGGGATTTTATCGCTGCGGCAGAGAAGATTACTCCGAAACTTGTAAATTTTATGGCTAAGTACGGACGCGGTCTTATTTGTGTCGCCCTTCCTGCCGAACGACTTGAACAACTTGATATACCAATAATGGTAAATAACAATACCGCAAAATTTCAGACCCCCTTTACTGTGAGCGTTGATTATAAAATAGGAACAACAACAGGAATATCTGCCTTTGACCGTGCAAAAACGATTAAGGCACTCATAAACAAAGATACAAAACCCGAAGACCTTGCCCGTCCTGGACATATATTCCCATTAAGGGCAATGGATGGTGGGGTATTAAGGCGTGCAGGGCATACCGAAGCAAGCATAGACCTATCCCGGCTTGCTGGACTTTATCCGGGTGGTGTTTTATGTGAAATAATGGACAGCGACGGTAGAATGGCAAAACTACCCAAATTGAAAAAACTTGCGAAAAGGTTTAATCTTGTCATAATAACAATAAAAGACCTGATTGAATATCGCCGGAGAAGAGAAAAACTTATAGAAAAGATTCTTGAAACAAAATTTCCAACCAAATATGGGAACTTCAGGCTTTTGTTATATGAAGACAAAATAAACTATGAACATCACATCGCCCTTGTAATGGGTAATGTCGCCGGGAAAAAAGAAGTCCTTGTAAGGGTTCATTCCCAGTGTCTAACCGGTGATGTATTTCATTCTTTAAGATGCGATTGTGGAGAACAGCTTGAGAAGGCACTCCAGATGATTGCGCGAAATAAATTGGGAGTATTTCTTTATATTAGGCAGGAAGGAAGAGGTATTGGACTGGTGAATAAATTAAGGGCGTATAATCTCCAGGACCAAGGTCTGGATACTGTGCAGGCAAATATCAAGCTCGGTTTTCCACCGGATTTGAGAGATTACGGAATTGGTGCCCAAATCCTTGCAGACCTCGGACTCTCTACGGTCAAGCTTTTAACCAATAACCCCAAAAAGATAATAGGGCTTGAGGGTTATGGCTTAAAAGTGATAGAACAAATTCCGATATTTGCACCGAACAAATGTAATATAAACTATTTGA
Organism: uncultured bacterium; assembly: GCA_964559225.1. Classification (GTDB taxonomy): domain Bacteria; phylum Hydrothermota; class Tepidihabitantia; order SM23-42; family JAOAFX01; genus JAOAFX01. The sequence continues at coordinate 50,653 of CAZLGA010000005.1, forward strand.
AGACAAAAAGAAAAAAACTTGGGCATTTAATACCAGATGCTGTAATAAATGAACCCAGTCTTAAAGGAGGCAGTATATGAAGGAAATAAAGGGGAATCTCATTGGTACAGGTAAGAAATTCGCCATTGTCGTATCCCGGTTTAATGAGTTCATCGCGCAAAAACTTCTTGATGGTGCAATTGACTGCCTGTTGCGACACAATGTCAGTGAAAAAGATATAATTATTTACTGGGTGCCTGGAAGTTTTGAAATTCCAGGATTAGTAAGGAGATTGGTTAACAAAAAGATTGATTGTATATTATGCCTTGGTGCAATCATAAGGGGTGATACACCCCATTTTGATTACATCGCCAGTGAAGTTACCAAAGGCATAGCGCAGCTAAATCTTGAACCTGGACCCCCAGTAGTGTATGGCATAATTACTGCTGATTCAACAGACCAAGCGATTGAACGAGCAGGAACGAAGATGGGAAATAAAGGATGGGATGCGGCGTTGACTGGTCTTGAACTTGTTGACCTATATTCACAATTAAAATCTTTATAATGGTTCGTCAAATAACGGACAAACAGTTTTTATGAAATTTAACCATTTAACCAGATATGGGTCGCCGTCTTGCTCGTGAACTCGCACTCAAAATTCTTTATGCTCATGAAAGTGGAAGAAACGAGACACAAAAGGTAATAAATGAAATCTTTAGTAAAAAAAAATATCATACTTCAGACAAAAACTTTGCGTTAGCACTGACAATGCTTACTATAGAAAACACAACTAAAATAGATGATTACATAAAAGGCGCTTTGCAGAACTGGGAATTTGAAAGAATTGGGACGATTGATAAATTAATCCTGAGAATGGGAATCTGTGAATTTCTTTTCTTTGATGATATCCCTTTTGAGGTATCAATAAATGAAGCGATTGAACTTGCCAAAAAGTTTGGCACAGAGGAATCAAATAAATTTATAAATGGCATTCTTGACGCCATTGTGAAAAAAGTAAAGATTAACAAAAATGAAAGCAGCGATAATAAGTGACATTCACTCAAATCTGGAAGCAGTTCAGGCTGTCATTAAAGATATAAAAAAAAGAAGAATAAAAAATATATTTTGTCTTGGTGATGTTGTCGGTTATGGTGCGAATCCTAACGAATGTGCCGATATATGTTTTAAAGAATCTGATGTGATAATCGCAGGTAATCATGACTGGGCAGCTACGGATAAAACACCTACATCAAATTTCAATAAGGTTGCGGCTATCGCAGTAAAATGGACTAAAGAACATATCAAACCAGAATATTACAAGAAATTGCAGGAACTGCCACTTACGAAAAAAATTGATAATTTACTTTTGGTTCATTCCACACCGGAAAATCCTGAGGAATGGAATTATCTCTTCAACCTTGAAGAATTTGAAAAACAATTCAATTTTTTCAGTGAACAGATATGTTTTATTGGACATTCTCATATTCCGAGTGCAGCTTTTCAAGATGATAATGGATACATCGATTTTCTCCACGAGAATCCATTCCCGATTATAAAAAAGCGAAGGTATATAATTAATGTGGGAAGTGTAGGTCAACCCCGTGACCTTGACCCCCGTGCGTGTTATGTAATCTACGATGGAAATAAAAATGGTATTGAATTTGTAAGGTTAGAATATAATATCCCACTTGCCGGGCAAAAAATTTTAGAAGCTGGACTACCTGAGATTCTATCAGAAAGACTGCTTATTGGAAAATAATTTACCTGTTGCTAAACCTCTTTTAATAGGGGCTGTCTAAATTTTGGAAAAGGAGAATTTATAAAATGGTGAGAAAAGGACCTGTTAGTTTAATGAAAGAGGAACTCGACAAAAAAGAATCTGAAGTCAAGCAACTGCGTGATAGTTATATAAGAGCTCTTGCTGATTGGGATAATTATCGTAAACGAATGGAAAGTGAGTTTGCGGAATTTAAAAAATATGCGAAGGTTGATTTTCTTTCTAAAATACTTCCGGTGCTTGATAATTTTGATCGTGCGCTTGCTGGCGCAGAATTGAATCCAAATTTTGAAAGTTTCTTTAAAGGTATTGAAATTATTGAAAGGCAATTAAGAGAAATTTTAAAATCAATGGGTTTAATTGAATACTCTGGATTGGGCGACCAATTTGACCCGATACTACATGAAGCAGTTGGTGTAGTTGCTACAAACGACCATCCAGAGAACACAATTGTAGAAGAAATTAGCAAGGGTTATAAAGTTGGAGACCGGGTGATCAAACCAGCAAAGGTTCTAGTTTCTAAACCTAATGAAAAAGGAGGTCAAGAAAATGTCGAAGATAATCGGAATTGATTTAGGAACAACTAATTCTTGTGTTGCAGTTTTAGAAGGTGGACAACCAGTGGTCATCCCTAACCCTGAGGGTGGAAGGACGACACCATCTTTTGTCGCATTTACCAAAACTGGTGAAAGGCTTGTAGGACCCCTGGCAAAAAGACAGGCAATCACCAATCCGCAAAATACTGTCTATTCAATAAAGAGATTTATGGGTCGTCGTTACTCCGAGGTTCCGCAGGAGATTGCACGCGTTCCCTATAAAGTTGTAGAACATACCAATGGCGATGCCTGGGTTGAGGTAATGGGGAAACAATATTCTCCACCTGAGATCTCTGCAATGATACTGCAATATTTAAAACAGGCGGCGGAGTCATACCTTGGAGAAAAAATCACCAAGGCAGTGATAACAGTTCCTGCGTATTTTAATGATTCACAGAGACAGGCAACAAAAGATGCCGGCAGCATTGCGGGTCTTGATGTTCTAAGGATAATCAACGAACCCACCGCATCTTCATTGGCTTATGGACTCGACAAAAAGAAACAAGAAAAGATCGCAGTATACGATTTTGGAGGCGGAACATTTGATATTTCCATTCTTGAGATAGGTGAAGGTGTTTTTGAAGTCCTTTCTACAAATGGTGATACCCATCTCGGTGGTGATGATATTGATGAAAGAATTATGCACTACATTGCGGATGAGTTTATGCGCGAACATGGCATTGATCTAAGAAAGGATGTAACCGCATTACAGCGTTTAAAAGAGGCAGCAGAAAAGGCAAAATGCGAACTATCAACAGTAATGGAAACAACCATCAGTCTTCCATTCATCGCCTCAGACAAAGACCGGACACCGCTCCATTTAGAAATGAAACTCACCCGCGCAAAGTTGGAGAGCCTTGTAGAAGATTTGATCCAGCGTTCAATACCACCAATTAAACAGGCGCTACTTGATGCCAATCTAAATATTCACGATATAAATGAAGTTGTGTTTGTCGGTGGACAGACGAGAATGCCGAGGATACAACAGATTGTCAAAGATTTCTTTGGTAAAGAACCCCATAAAGGTATCAATCCCGATGAAGTCGTTGCAATAGGTGCAGCAATTCAAGGTGCGGTCCTTTCTGGTGAGAAAAAAGATATCTTATTACTTGATGTTACACCACTAACATTGGGTATTGAAACCCTCGGCGGGGTTATGACCTCAATAATTCCGCGCAATACCACCATACCCACGAAAAAATCTCAGATATTTACGACCGCCGAAGACAATCAGACTGCAGTAACTGTTCATGTCTTACAAGGCGAAAGGCCTATGGCAAGTCAGAACCGAACCCTTGGTAAATTTGATCTTTACGGCATTCCTCCCGCCCCAAGGGGTATCCCACAGATTGAGGTAACCTTTGACATTGATGCAGATGGTATTCTCCATGTCTCGGCAAAAGACCTTGGAACCGGCAAAGAACAGAAGATTAGAATCACTGCATCGAGTGGACTTTCAAAAGAAGAAATTGACAGAATGATGAAAGAAGCTGAAGCACATGCAGCGGAAGACCGTCGTCAGCGTGAGTTGATTGAAGCGAGAAATAAGGCAGATTCAGTGATATATAGTGTTGAGAAAACGCTTAAGGAATATGGCGAAAAAATTTCATTTGAAGAACGGAGTGAAATCGGCAAAAAACTTGAAACCTTGAAACAGAAAAAGGATGGCACAGATATTAATGCTATTAACCAAGCAATTGATGACTTACAACAAGCGGTTTATAAACTTTCTGAGGCTGTTTATCGTGAAGCAGCAAGTAGAGCTCAACGGTCCGGGCCATCTGAACCACCCCCACAGGGATCCAAACCAGAGGAAGGACAACCAGGTAGTACGGATTATCGGGTGGTTGACGACGAGGGAAATAAATAGCGAATATCAGGATATTGGAGTTCAAAATTATCAGGCAAGATTTGTTTTAAATTAAGTTATGAAAAAGGATTACTACGAAATCCTCGGCGTTGCAAAGAACGCAAGCCCCGAAGAAATCAAAAAGGCATACCGGGAACTCGCAAAGAAATGGCATCCGGATATGAATCCAAACAATAAAAAGGCAGCCGAGGAAAAATTCAAAGAAATATCCGAAGCCTATGAAGTGTTGATGGATCCACAAAAAAGACAATTATATGATAACTATGGTCACGACGGAGTATCCCAAACCTTCCGCGGTGGAGGATTTACCTGGGATGATTTCACGCACTTTGATGACCTCCAAGATATTCTTGGTAATCTCTTCGGTGGTTCAATATTTGAAGACTTCTTTGGCACAACAACCCGAACCCGCACAGCCCGGCAGAGGGGTGGAGATATAAAGGTCTTATTAAAGGTTTCTCTTGAAGAGATAGCAAACTCAGCAAAAAAACAATTCAAGGTAAATCGTTATGAATTTTGTTCTACCTGTTCAGGAAAAGGTGGCTTTGATTTTATTGCCTGTCCACAATGTGGTGGCAGAGGACAGATAAGAACCCAAACAAGAAGTTTTTTCGGTACCCTAACAAGTGTATCAACCTGTCCCAGATGTCAGGGAAGTGGTGAGATAGTAAAGACACCTTGTGCAAAGTGCGATGGTAATGGAAGGATAAAAATTTCAAGGACTGTTGAAATAAAAGTTCCGCGTGGGGTGAGCAATGGACAATACATAGTCCTGCGGGGAGAGGGACATTATGGACCTGGTGGCAAGGGAAATATAATCGTAGAATTTGAAGAAAAACCCCACGAATATTTTGAACGGCACGGAGATGATCTCTTAATTAAAATAGCTGTTCCATATTCTACCCTTATCACTGGAGGGACAATTGACATCCCGGGATTAAATGGCACACGAGATGTTGTTAAAATTCCTCGGGGTTGTGGAGCACCTGAAATTATAAAAATAAAAGATAAAGGGATGCCCCGGATAAATGGCGGTTATGGCAACCTTTACATTGAAATAGGATTGAAACCACTTCAATCTTCAGACCGCCACCTCAACAAAATAATTGATGAACTTAAAAAATATGAGGGTGAACCATTAATTAAAAAACGAGTTTAATATGGATAATGCCCCCCACAATCTCTTTTTTATAAAGGACGAACAGATTCAAAACAACCAAGTTTTATTTACCGGTCCCGAGTTTCATCATATAAAAAATGTTCTCAGAAAAAAACCCGGTGAAATAATTTATTTTACAAATGGAAAAGGGAAAAGGTATAAAGCGCTTATTGAGCAGATGCTCCACAACGCAATGATGATAAAAATCATTGAAGAAGAAATAATGCCAAGCCATAACAAAATAAGTATCGACCTTGGAATTGTTCCATTGAAGAGTGGGAGGACCGATTTTATTATTGAAAAAGGGACCGAACTCGGTGTTAACAAATTCATATTTTTTATATCAAAGTTTTCAGTAATAAAAAATTTGACTCCGCCAAGAATAGAACATTTCAAAAAAATTGCCCTGTCAGCAATGTTACAATCACAGCAATACTATCTGCCGGAAATAAGAATTGTTGAAGATATAAAAAAGGAATTCGTAAATTATGACCTCATCATTGTTGGAGACAGAGAAGGCAGAGATAAGATTATGCCCGGTGTACAAAAGATTTTTTTAATGATAGGTCCAGAAGGAGGTTTTGCACCCGAAGAAGTAGAAACGTTTTTAAACAATAATGCGAAGTTTATCCAATTCAGTACAAACCGCCTGCGTAGTGAAACCGCAGCCCTTGCCGGCATAGTTAGTATCACTGCTTATTACTCACTATAATAAAAATTTTAACAGAAGTAAATTTTTGATTAAACTTAAACGTGTTTTTTGATTGAGGGAAAACCACGGATACAATACTTTCCGGTGCCGCATTAAATAAAATCTTTGCCAAAACCATTGGGACAAACTCGAAGATTGTCATTGATAATCAAATTGAGAAGCGGGTGATAAGAGCGGACAGGGCTGATATACATGAAGTACAATCTATCACAAGTAAATAAGTCCAGAAAAAAGAAGATGCCGTTATCTTTGAAAATATGTCCTTAAACATCGAGGTGCAACCGCTCGAAATTGAAGAAATACAAATGCCCAAATACTGGAACCGAATTTAGGAATCTACCCCAATCCATTTTAGGATAAACTGGATATCCGATGCAGGATACGGTATGGAAAGAGATGTAGTTTGTACTCCTTTGCCTTCCAGAGCCTATTTTGTGCAATTAGAAGACAATAATTTTACAAGGATTGGAAAGTTAGTATTATTGAGATAAAAGGATTAGACTGAAATCGCTCCCACACTCTATTTTTTCATTTCTTCAATTTTTTTCTCAAGTTCTCTAACTTTTTTCTGGAGTTTCTCCTGCTCCTTCATCACAAACTGCAATGCATCTGCAATCGGGTCTGGAAGTTTGCCGTGTTCAAGTCGGCGTATCTCTTCTGGACTGAATCCAAGTCCAATCCTTCCTGGAACACCAATAACAGTTGCATTATCAGGAACATCTTTTACAACAACCGAGCCAGCAGCAATTCTTACATTATTTCCTATTCTTATTGGTCCGAGGACAATTGCGCCAGCACCAATTTCTACATTATTTCCTATCGTAGGATGACGTTTTTTCTTTTCCAGACTCGTTCCACCAAGTGTAACGCCCTGATAAATTAAAACATCATCTCCAATCTCAGTAGTTTCTCCAATTACAATCCCTGCGCCATGGTCTATAAAAAATCTTCTTCCAATCTTTGCTCCCGGATGGATTTCTATTCCGGTAAACAATCTATTTATATGAGATAATAATCTTGCAAGAAATTTTAAATTTTTACACCATAAAAAATGGGCAATTCTATGAATCCAAACCGCATGGAGACCAGGATAGCAAATGATAACCTCAAGAACATTTCTTGCTGCAGGGTCGCGCTCAAATACTGTAACAATATCCTCTCTGAGTCTTTTGAACATAGTCAAATATAATCATAAACTATCCGAGGTCAAGATTAAATTAACTTAATCGGCTTTTTTACACCTTTTTTAAAATCACCACATCTCCATTTTGAAAAGGTGCCTTTGCAACCATTTCGTATTTAGGTAGTCTTCTGATTATATCATCCAGCGTCCAGTATTTTACATAAAAATTATGCTTTTTTGTTTTTTCCAAAACTGCACCCACGACAAATAGGCCATCTTTAATCAAAGAATTATCAACATTTATCAAGGCCTTTGTAAATTTTTTCTCATTCACAATATGTTCTATAACATTCAGCATCAATACAATATCAAACCTTTCCTGTAAGCTGGCGCTGGTTATGTCTCCTCTGATAAATTTATAAGAAGGGAATTGATGTCTAAGCTTTGAAAACAAAGCATCTGTTATGTCCAGTCCAGTATAATCAAGCACCCCAATTTCAGATACCAATTTTGTATAAAACCCTGTCCCACAACCAATCTCAAGCACTCTTTTATCTTTTAGTACGATTCCATAATTTTTAAATAAATCTAATATCGTTCTACCCGATTTTTCGTACATTTTCATATTCTCTTGCTCGGTGAGATTAACATTTCCTGCCGCCCTCAAGGATGTGCCATACCTTTTAAAACGTTCCGACCAAAATTTTTGTGCATCATATCCATTCCCTGCTTTGTATCGTAATGGACCAATAATCTTGGTATAAATCAATCCCTTTAAATTTTTTATCTGGAACATCTTCATAACTCTCTAATATTCCTTTCCAAATGTTAATTGTAAATATAAAAAAATCTAAGTCAAGGGTCCCATAAATGATTACAAATTATCTATCGAGTCTCCTATCCCTACGAAAATCCAATCTTATACCTGAGTCCGGTTCAATTACACTACTCTCGCTTGGGAAAAAGTCCATATGCACAACGACATTTTCATAGACCAGTGCCGAACCCTTTCCAGAATCAGCATTTATCGTCAATAAATCGCCTAAACCCGGTGTGCCCACGGAAACAAATTTTGCATCATCGATCAAATCAATGAATTGTCTTACCTGTTCTTCTGTCACGCCACTCTTTTTGCCACCAATCGCATCCATTGCATAGGATTTTATCAACTTCTTCCAGAGCCGATTTAACAGACTGTTACTGGCAAAAAGATCAAAACAGATAATCTTGTCGCCTGTGGTAACAACAACACCGATTGTTGATTTCGATAATTTAGGGATATTTCCGAATTTTTTAGTATATTCGTCAACCGTTTGCTGGGCATCTTTATCTTCGTAATTTGCCCGGACCGTCCCTGTTCCTGTAGAAATACCAAGTTTATCCTGTGTCCGCGCAACTTCTGCCCAGACCTCGGTCTGGCTTTCGCTCAATTTTGCCCTATGCCTCACTGTATTCGGAACAACCAGACCGCTGCTCTTAAACTCCTTTGACACCTCAACCCACCTACCGTGTTCTACACAAAAAACCTCTACCTTTATCCATCCACTGTTTGCTGGCAACAAAACATCTGCTTTTATCATTCTGTCCTGCTTTGCACCAGTAATCATTTCACCCGTTAGAATAAATATCGGTTCATCACCATTATTCTTTATCTCCACCTGATTTACATTTCCTGAGCCAACTTCCCTTATCTTGAGCCATCCTTTATCCATTGCCTCATCAAGGGTTAGAAAATCCTTGGTACTAATATTCATTACCATCTCCAGCGGGTAAATTTTGAGATTTTTATATTCAACAGGAACGCCAATTTTTAACCGCTCCATATAATTTTTTACAACCTGTTCTGGTCTCTTTGCAAAAAGCATCATCATTGAAACAATAAGGATTAAAATTCCTTTTTTCATTTTAGCCTCCTTCTAATTTTAGATACAATTTTTTAATGAAAATATTCCATATCAAACAATTACTAGCAACTGATCTTAGATACTTTACATTCTTTAATGAAGAATTTTTTTCTGTAGTTGTGCAAATTAATAGGTATAATACTCAATAAGGAAATTTGCATCCGCAACAGAGGGTTCTACCTTGACATCAGCGATTTTGCTCCTATAATATACTATCAGGAGGTCTTATGAAAATTCGCCTGGCCTTTGTATTTATCATTATAAACCTACTTTATGCCCAATATGTAACCCCGAAGCAGGGCTGGTTCAATTTTACAACACCCTTTCCTGATACGATCAATAACCTAACACATATTGGCAAATTCATACTCCAACCGCCTGCAGGAATCCATGGACGGGTGATTGTTCAATCTGATGGACATCTATATTTTGCTAATGGACACAGGGCAAGATTCTTTGGGACTAATTTCTGCTTCTCTGCGACCTATCCATCACAGAGTATGAGCCAGAATGTAGCACCACATATTGCAAAACAGGGGTTCAATATGGTTCGTTTCCACCATATTGATGGTGCGCTGACAAATGCTCCGGGTTCAAATACAACAAGAAGATTAAATCATGAAGTTCTGAATAAATTTGACTATCTGTTCTATCAACTGAAACAAAGAGGTATATATTCTGCAATCGACCTCTATAGCATAAGATATTTCAAATCCGGGGATGGCATACCTTATTATGATAGTGTAAATCGCTCAATGGATGTAGTAAAAAGGGTGTATATGTTTTATGAACCTGCTTATGCCCTATTTCGCGATTATCCTGATAGCCTGCTCAATCATATCAATCCATATACCGGTATAGATTACAAGAACGACCCTGCATTAGTATTTATAACTCCGATGAACGAAGGGACTTTAATTGACCATTATTTCTGGGATAACTGGGATAATACCCAATCCAGTTATTACTTACCAAGATTCTACAAAAATGAACTTAAGAACCAGTGGAATGACTGGCTTTATAACAAATACCACTGGGATTCCACACTGATTCGGGTCTGGTCTGGTGGTGACACAACCACCGGTCCGAATAAGATAATTAATGGTGAATTTTCGGATACCCTGAATGGTGTTCCAAGATACTGGTGGCGCAATCAATTCAGCGGCAATTCAGCCTGGGGTGTACAGAATGCGGGATTGAGCATTGAACCCGCGGTCTTTGTCCATGTCTATTCACCCGGACAGTATTCCTGGCATATCCAATTATTACAATCAGGTTTTACAATCAATCAAGACTCCACCTATCGCCTTAGTTTCAAGGCAAAATCAAGCAGGAATCGAAGTATGGACATTGTCATACAAAGAAACAGAACACCCTGGACTGTCTATTATTCTCATTCAGTCAATCTTACAACCTCAGGGCAGAGCTTTATATTACCATTTTATGCTGGAACCACGGACACGGTCCAGTTGACATTCAATCTCGGACTTGATACCGGTAGGATATGGATTGATGATGTCCAGTTGAGAAGGACTCCATTTTCAAATGTCCTGGACCCTGGGGAGAGCCTTGCAACAAGGACGATAAAACTTGTGCGCTGGAGTAATCGCTATGATTATTCTCCATACCGTTATTTTGACCAGATTAGATTCTTTTATGAAAAAGAAACAAAGTTCTATCAAAGGATTTCTGCTCTGTTAAATGATACACTCCATTGCCAGTCGCTTATTACTTCTTCATATTTCTGGGCAAACCAACTCCATCAGTACGCCTGGGCAAATCTGGTGCCGGTGATGGACGCCCATCCATATTTTGATCATCCTAATTTTCCCAATCAACCCTGGGATACCCTCGATTTCAGGATAACGAATGCGTATTTTGGAGAAGGAAGTAATGGTGAATGGTTTTTTACCTATATGAACCAATGCGCTGCGTCACAGAAGCCGATGATTATAACCGAATGGCAGCATCCTGCACCCTGTGAATCACGATATGTCACAATTTTACCATTTGCCAGTTATGCCCGCTTAAGAGACTATGATGCAATCATAAACTTTGCCTTTGCCCATTCTGAAGGTGGTTTCTCAAATAACCGGATACGACCATTTTTTGATGCCGCAGGACAACCAATACACTTTGCTTTTTTAAGAATGGCGGCACTTGCCTTTTTAAGGGATTTACAACCCGAAGATTTGGAGCGCACACCCTGGACGAGCTTTAATCTTGACCAGATAATCCGTGACATTTATAGTGGGAATTACTGGAATCGGGCAATACCGAGTTCACCCCGTGACCGTGTATTCAATCAATTTAACTGGAATTCACAGAAAGGAATATTCATAATTAATAATTCAGGAACAAAGACATTCTCGGGTAAGACGGCCGGTGATACAGTGATCTTAGGTGGGATAAAAATAATCGGCAATACCGATGGCATAATTGCATTTACAAAGATAGATAGCACCCCAATACAGAAGACTTTTCTTGTTGCATCCCTTGCCCGTACCGAAAATACAAATATGGTTTGGGTTGAACAGACCAAAACCCAGGGAATGTCGAACTGGGGAACTTCACCCTGTCAGATAGAGAGCGTTTCTTATTTTACCCAGTGGCACGCGGACTCATTACTTGTCAGTAAATTGAATCCATCAGGAAATATAATAAGTTCAATCAAAATAATCGGTTCAAATCATACAACGAACTGGCTTATCAGAACCGGTATTGATTCTGTCTTCTGGTATTGTGTCATCGCCTATGGTTATTCTGATACGCTCGTAGGAATTCTTGATACGAAAGCAATTGATAATAAAACAATATGGACTCCAACTATTCAGAAAGAATTAACATTTAAAGACCTTCCTGAGAATACAGAGATTAAATTGTATGCATTGGATGGACGACTAATATACCATCAGAAGTCTGTTCAAACCCCAAACGGTTTGGTTATTAAAAATCTCCCCAGCGCGGTATACTTCTACTTCCTTAAAAACAAAAACTTTGAGCAGAAAGGAAAGATTATTATTATTGATTAGCGAATCAAAATTACCCTGCGAACTATCGTTATATCATCTTTTGTAAAGCCAACAAAATATACACCTGCAGGCAAAGAATTACCTGCGTCATCGGTTCCATCCCATATCACATTTTTATTATCAATAGTCAAATGCCGAACAACCTGTCCAAGAGGATTGTATACTTTTATCTTCTGTATATTTTTATTTTGATTTTGAATTACAAACCGGCTTCCTATTGAAGGTGAAAGTAAAATATTATCATCTGCGATTTCCTTCTGTTCCTTGACTCCCACAATATGAATCGGGACCGCAAGCTTGGCTAATACTGCAACCCCGGTCTTTATCACCTGGGTGGCAAATGGCAGATGGTTCACACCACAGTTAGTATAGAGATGCGGACCAACTGTATCCCCTGTAGTATGATATGCTGGTGTCAATGAGCGCTCAATCCCGAGCATCGCCTTATATCCCCTTCTCCAAAAACTCGCATGGTCAGAAGCACCACTGGTCCCGGTATTTCGGACCATTCTTATCTTCAACTGGGTATAGGTATCTGCAACTGCCTTGAAAAATTGAGTTACAAATACACTGCAGTTCGGCACTGCTGTCGTATAGTGGGCATTCATCGTATCGCGGTTAGGATTTGACGGTGTCACATAGCCAATCATATCAAAATTCAGCACCCCAAGGATTGTATCTCCATTACGATAAGCACGGGCCGCAAAAGAATCACTTCCTATCAATCCCTGTTCTTCAGCATTAAATGCTACAAAATAGATCGTATGCTCAAACATAAAATTCCTCATTACCCTTGCTGCTTCTAATACTGCTGCAGTACCCGAAGCATTATCATCAGCACCTGGAGCATAACCACTGCTTGGCACATCATCCAGATGCCCACCAATCAAGCAGTATTTTTTGAGACTTGGATATACTTTACCTCGTTCTATTCCAACTACATTTGGACCATAAGTATTTGAAAAACTTTGAAAATAAACGGAGTCGCAACCATATGCCAGAAGTCTATTTCTTATATAATTAACTGCCACTACCCTGTTCGAATCGTGGGTTGCATAACGTGTGTACATTCTCTGTAGACGCAGGATTGAAGCCTGAATACTATCCTGTGAAACTGCGGCTACCATCTTCTGGATGAGCGTATCTGGGGCGAATGACCTAATCTGCTGTGGATAAAGCTCTTCATCCACAAACCTGACCGGGTCAAAAGTCAGCCTTTTCAGTTCAACCTTTAATTTGTTTAATTCAAAGATATTATCTTCAGTGGTACGGAGTAATAAACAATCTTCATACTGGTCAATAATATCCCCATATTGTGCCACCACAGAAGGGTCTACGGACCCCAAATAGACAATCTGATAGTATTTGTCTCTTGGATTCTCATCAAGCACAATATATTCAATGTTCTTGTTCTGGAGTTTTATTAAGTCATTATCATTTGCAATGATTATTGCATGATTTTCTATCAACTCAACAATATGAAAATCTCTGTCTTTTAGATTATCTACACGAACAAGGTATTCGTTCGCGAAAAGAACATTTGAAAACAAAACAATCAACAACCCCAAAAGACTTAAGTATTTATTCATTGTTCCTCCTTCTTAAGTATATTATATTTAAACCTTGGCTAAAGTCAATATCCCGATTTAGTCAAAAATAATCTATCCGCCAAGCAGTGTGGCGGTGAGGTGGTCGGACACATGGTATCCACTTGGTTCGCCTTTTGTAGACCTACGAT
>CAZLGA010000006.1:0-58833 GCA_964559225.1 uncultured bacterium
TGCTTCTGATAGTAAACCCTACACCACCAAAGAATTTTCCGATTGCTGAACCCCACCCTTTTAAAAACTTTATAAACCCAACCTTACCAAAACCCCTATCTCCAACCACCACAATCTTTGCTAATAAGGACAAAGGCACTAAACTGATGAATGCCTTCAGACACTCCTGCTCAATGGTATTCTGCCCGGATTCATCAACAAGATAATCAGCGACACGCCAAAAGAGGGGGATGGCTCGTTTCTTGTAAGGTAATGATAAATAAAGCACTGAATAGCTACCGACCTTTGTCCAATCAATGAGGATTTCTAAATACTGCCGGCTTTTAAGCCATTCCAGAAAATAAAAAATGATGCCTGCGTAAGCATCGTTGAGCGTGAATTTGCTTTTACCAAAGAAACGCCAGAGTCTATTTAAATTGGTTTTGAATTTAGCGGTTAGGGGTAATTGGCGCGCCAATTCACACAGAATTGGTTTGCGTATGTCAATAAAAGTCGTAGTGATTAAATGCAGGGTTTTAAGTGGGCTTTATCACCCCCACCTTAATCCTCCCCTATCAAAGGGGAAGAAAAAGTGAGGAGGAATCAGTAAAATAATCATTACGATAATGGCTATAATTAATCTAATACAAAAATCTTTTAATTTGCCTTTTTCAAACCGGTAACTATGAGTGTACCCATCTGCATTGAAATTTTGACATACATTAAAGTTATAGGTTTTATTTAGCCTTGAAATGTGCTATAATAAATTCCTTAAATAATATCAACACCTATGAAAAACACAAATAAATAAGGAGAGACTTGATGAAAAAGGCTTTTTTATTGCGAGAAAACCGCTGTTTTAACTTATGCTGACATAGTTTAGAAATTTTATAATAATTTAGCAGGTTTTTTAATTGGTATTGGAGATAATATTGTAATTGTAGACCTTCCAATTTTTTCCAATAACTGTGCACTTCAATTAAACCTTTTGGGGTCAGGCTCGTTATTTGGATGCCCTTTAAATGAAAGACTTTTCATATCATCGCATTCCTTGCGCATCGCTATGCGATGAATATTAAGAAGATGCCTAACCGATATGTTGTCAGCAGTTATATTCTTACCCATTGTGCCACAGGCAAGAACAAACGAAGGCTTGAGTTTGTTATAAGTCCCTCCCAGAGCACCATGTGAAGCAGGTGTGTTTACAAGGATTCTACCTGCCTTAATCACTGAAGCAAATTGGGCAATCTCTGACTCCTGATTAGTGAAAATGCTTGCGGTATGTCCGAGCCCACCATGTTGATTGATTTGTCTACAGAGTTCTAATGCATGGTTAAAGTCATTTGCGATGTAAAAGGCTAGGATCGGTGCTAATATTTCCATTGATAAGGGACAGTGGGGTCCAATTTCTTTAAGGGGAGCGATCAGCACAGAAGTGTCATCGGGAACTTTAAAACCAGCCATTTCAGCAATTAGTGGTGCTGGCTGACCAATAACTTCAACCCTCATCACATTTTTACTGCAATCAAAGGCTATTGGTTCAAGAAGTTGGATCTCGCTTTCGGATAAAAAATATGCTTTTTGTTTTTTAAATGCCTCAATTACTTTATTCGCAATACATTGTTCAACGACTACTGCCTGTTCACTTGCACAGATTGTGCCATTATCAAAGGTTTTGGAAATAAGAATCTGTTCCACAGCGAAAGGAATGTCTGCGGTCGTACTGATAAAAACCGGAACATTTCCTGGACCAACGCCAATCGTTGGGTTACCTGAACGGTATGCAGCCCGGACAAGTTCCAGCGAGCCGGTGATTAGATTAAGCGCTATCTTTTTATGGGACATCAAGGTAAAAGTTTCTTCTTTTGAAGATAATTTTATCCACTGGATACAGTGCTCTGGTGCACCAGCATTAAGTGCTGATTCATAAAGAATTCGGCATGCTTCAGTAGTGCAATTTTTTGCTGAACCATGCGGACGGATGATTATCGGGTTTCTTGTCTTAATCGAAATTAGAATCTTAAATAAAGCAGTAGATGTTGGGTTGGTAATCGGGGTCATGGCAAATATTGGACCAACAGGCTCAGCAATTTCAACTACTCCCTGTTCTCTATCTTCATTTATTATTCCGACAGTTTTTGTATTTTTAATATCCTCGTACACAAATTTTGTAGCAATAGCATTTTTTATAACTTTATCCTCCCATTTTCCTAATTTAGTTTCTTTAAAAGCGAGTTTTGCCAAGTGATAGCGTTTGTCAAAACCCGCCTTGAATACTGCTTCAGTAATGCGATCAGTCTTTGCTTGATCATAAGTACGGAAGATTTCATCTGCTCTAACAGCGTTGTCAAGAATTCTTTCGATATCAAGCCCTGGTGTATGATATTCTTCAGCCATAGAAAATCTAAAAATTATAACATATCAAACACAATTGTCAATCACTAAATTTTTATATGTTAGGTAAAAATCCTTTATTCCTCTCTTTTTACATCCATTGCACACCGAAAACCATAATATCGGTCTTGGACAAAAGGCTTTAATCCCATCCGCGAAGAGCATCTTAAATGCTTCGAATTTAGACTCAGCCAGGAACCACCACGTACAACCCTCATATATCCTGAATCAGGACCGAGAGGATTTTTATCAGGACTTATTTTATAATAATTTGTGTCATAGAAATCAGCACACCATTCCCAAACATTCCCTGCCATATCATATAGGCCAAAATTGTTTGGTTTAAATCTACCTACGGGTGCGGTATATTTATAGCCATCTGCCTCAAGGTCCCCTCCGGGTGCATAATTACACCTCCTGAAAGGTTGTTCATTACCCCAGGGAAATTCTTTGTCAACAAGTCCGCTTCTTGCTGCATATTCCCATTCGGCTTCTGTTGGAAGTCTTTTGCCCGCCCATTTTGCATAACACAGTGCATCAAAATAATTTACACCTACAACCGGCTGGTCCGGTGCATTAAAAGTTGAGTCTTTAATAAAAGGAGGTTTTGGGTGACCTGTTGCTTTTACAAATTCCATATATTTTTTGTTTGTCACTTCATATTTATCAAGATAGAATGTATCAACCCAAACTCTGTGTTTTGGCCCTTCGTTAGTTGAGTCTGAACCCATCGTAAAATATCCGCCAGGAATCAGGGCCATTCCCTCGGGTGGTGGTTTTATTTTTTTTATGAGAATCTTTTCCTCTCCTTTTTGTTTGCCACAACTTATGCATACACAACAAATCAGGATTACAAAAAAAAATCCCTTATTTATTTTCATAGGTCTATGATATCCAATTTTATTTGCAAGTCAAGTATATGAATCAGGTATTAATCTTGACTTTCACTAAAAAATTTATAAAATTGAAGATTATCAATATTTTATTTCAAAAGGAGGTTTATGGAATATTTTCTGACTGATGAAGAAAAGGCTCTAAAGGAAAAGTTGCGTAAGATTGCAGAAGAATTAATTGTTCCAATGCGTGATGAACTTGATAAAAACGCAGAATTTCCTCGTGAGATAATTGACAGAATGGCAAAAGAAGGACTTTTGAGAATTTTTATACCTAAAGAATATGGTGGTACTGGAGCAAAGATTATGGATATGAGTATCGCCTGTGAAGAGGTTGCCCGGGTGTGTGCGGGTGTTGCCACTGCTTACGCCGTGAATGCACTTGGTTCAGGACCGATAATATACTTCGCATCAGAAGAACAGAAAAAGAAGTATCTACCAAAATTTGCCAGTGGTGAATTATATTGTGCCTTTGGACTTACCGAAGCCCAGGCAGGAAGCGATGTGGCAAATATTCAGACCACAGCAAGAAAAGAAGGGGATTATTATATTTTAAACGGTGTTAAACAATTTATTTCAAATGGTAGTATTGCCGATGTCTATGTTGTGCTTGCCTCAACCGATAAATCACGCGGGGCAAGGGGCATTTCGGCGTTTATCGTGGAAAAGGGAATGCCGGGCTTTGATTTTGGTAAACATGAGGATAAACTCGGGATAAGAACATCAATCACAACCGAACTCGTATTTTCTGATTGTAGAGTGCCAAAAGAAAATTTAATGGGAAAGGAAGGAATGGGATTTATTTATACAATGCGGAATTTTGACCGTGCAAGACCTGGAGTTGGAGCAATTGGTCTGGGTGTAGCACAGGGTGCATATGAAACCGTTCTTAAATTTACAGCAGAAAAGAATTTGCTCGGTAATCAATATATTCAACGCAAGATTGCAGATATGGCAACAGAGATTGAGGCTGCGCGTGCATTGATTTATGCATCTGCCCGCTCTATTGATGCAGGAATAAAAAATACTACAAAACCTGCATCTTTTGCAAAACTATTTCCTTCTGATATTGCGATGAAAACCACACTTGATGCGATTGAAATAATGGGTCCATATGGATTGCTCAGAGAATATGATGTTGAGAAAATGCTCCGCGATGCAAAGATTACGCAGATTTATGAAGGGACAAACCAGATTCAAAGGGGTCAGATTGCCCTTGAGATTATCAGAGAAATTGGATACAAAAAGGAGTGAAGATGGAATTGAATAAAGAGACTTTATTGCTACAAAATGAAATCAGAAAGTTTGCTAAAGAAGTAATAGCTGAAAAGGTTGATGAATTTGACAAACAGAATATATTCCCACTGGAAAATATCAAAAAACTTGGTGAAATGGGCATCCTCGGTTCTACAATTTCCGAGTCTTTTGGCGGTTGTGCGTTGGATACCGTTTCATTGATTGTAACTCTTGAAGAAATAAGTAAAATTTGCCCTTCAACCGCTTTGATACTCCTTACGCACAATATTCTATTTTCCTATCCCATAGAAAGATTTGGTAATGAAGAACAGAAGAAACGATATCTACCACCTGCAGCAACTGGAGAAACCATCGGTGGTTTTGTTGAAATTATGACTAACGAATTAAAAATTGCCCGAGAAGGTAATGATTATCTAATTTCAGGCAAAAACCATATCTTGTTGAATGGGGCTACTAATGGCCCCTTTATAATCATCTTTGAGTTAGATGGCAGGATTGAGGCTGTAATAGTTGATGAAACGGTCAACGGTGTAGTTAGAAATAAAAAAGATAATGTCATTGGAATGCATGCTGGTGGCATAACTGAAGTCGTTTTTGAAAATTGCAAAATTTCTCTAAATAATCGTCTGGGCAATGAGGGTGATGGAAAACTAATCCTTGAAGAAATAAAGGTTTTCGCCAATCTCTGTTTTTCAGCGATAAATCTGGGGATAGGAGAAGGGAGCATGGAGAATGCAATAAAATATGCAAAGGAAAGGATTCAGTTCGGCGAAGCAATATTAAATTTTGGAATGGTGAGGGAAATGATTGCGGAAATGACAACAAAGATAGAGGCGATCAGAAATCTATTATATGATGGCGCACAAATCAGGGATAACAAGAAAGATTTCTCACGCATTTCTGCGATTGTTAGGTATTTCAGTAATCTGGCAGTTGCTGAGATTACAACGAATGCAATTCAGGTTTATGGAGGTTATGGTTATATGAAGGATTATCCGGTGGAAAGATATTTCCGCGATGCCCAGGTCTCAAGGGTACTTTGTTGTTCAAGTGCAGATTTAAAAGAGTTGATCGTATTAAAGACGGTTTAACAATTTGAACAAATTTTTTATTTTTTGCGAGCGATGATTCCGATAGAGAGGACGGTATAAAGAAAAATCTTTTTCTTTCTAAATGAATTCTGAATTTCGTAAAATTTTTTAGTAAGACGCCCAAAATAGTTAGGATACATTGGTAGATTGATTTTTAATCGCAATAGAACTTCTCGTATGATTTTATAGATTATCCCTGGCCTCGACCAATCTCCATAAAACTGGATAGGTTCTAAATTATATTTTTCTATCAATCGTTTTAGTGAGTCGATTGTAAACTGCCTTTCCCATCCTGCAAACCATAACTTAAATAGTATCAATATGTTTTTTATCAATGTATAGATATGAAATGTCTGAGGCACATCTATAACCAATAAACCATGCTTTTTTAAAATCCTGCAATTTTCCTCAACCAATAACCAAGGATTTCTAAAATGTTCAAGAAGTCCCTGGTGAAATACTACATCAAAAGTTTCGTCTTTAAATGGTGTATTGAGTGCATCTGCCATAATAAGTTGGACATTAAATTCTTTATTTTCATTTTTTAAATAATTTTTTGCAAGATTTAAGCTTTTTTCTGAGTAATCGAGTAAAAACACATTTGCACCAAGTTTTGCCAACCTGATTCCATCTCTACCGGTTCCAGCACCGGGTTCAAGAACCAATTTATTTTCTGGATTTATTAACCACATTAATTCCTGAATTATATCAGTAACTGGCGGATATATGGCTTCAGATTGTTTTACTGCCCAGAATCGGTCCCAGAGATTGCGTGTATCTCTCATATCTGATTATACAGATATTTATCTTTTGGTCAATAAAATTTTATCGTGAGTCCTCTCCCCTTATTATATCTAGTATGGAGACTTTCTCAGTCTTATGTTTACGGAGACATCATTTTATCAATGAAAACAATATAAATAAAAGCGAAGAGGATTCAGAATTTTAGTCACTTGACAGGCATTATTTTTTGATTATTATTTACTTCTGGAGGTTTTATGAACTACGATAAACTTGAGAAGATATTGCTTTTCGTTATTTTAATCTTTGCGGGTGGTGTTTATTTATATACTGTTGCTCCAACGGTCTCTTTCTGGGACTGTGGAGAATTTATTGCCTCATCATATACCCTGGCCATTCCCCATCCACCAGGCACGCCATTTTATGTGATATTAGGCAGGGTCTGGTTGATGGTAATAGGTTTGTTTGCTGCAATTCTTCCAATATCTAAAGAGGTCGCCTGGCATATGAATTTGATTGCAATAACTTTTACCCTTTTATCTGCCGCCATCTTTTATCGAATCTTGCTGAAGATTTTCAAATTATGGTCAAAGGATGAAAATCGTTTCAATCAGATTTTGGTTGCATTCGGAACAACACTTTTAGTGAGTTTTTTTTATACCGTCTGGGGGAATGCGGTTGAGACCGAAGTCTATGCTGCATCAACTTTTGTATTTCTGCTGATTAATTATATTGTTCTCTGCTGGTATGAAAGTGTAAAAAAAGGAAAACCAGAAAACAAATATATTTTAATTTCCTTTTATCTCATATTTTTATCCACCGGAATACATTTAACACCATTTATGATTTTTCTACCTATATATGTTTTTATCTTTATCGTGGATAGAAAATATTTGAAAGACTGGCTATTAGTACTACTCGGTTTATTTCAGATTTTCTTCTTCCTCTTGTTATTTATCGTTCCGGAAAATCTTTACATCCTGATAATTTATATTCTTGTAATAATACTACTGATTGCCATAATTCTTCAATTGAATAATCCTAAAAAATATACCAACTGGCTTTTTTTCTGGTCTGGCATTGCCTTTGTAATTATTGGCACTTCAACTGAGCTGTATCTACCGATAAGGTCAAAGAAAATTACCGAGTTATATAAAGACAAAGTTGCGCAGGAAAAGTATCTCAAAGGTGAAAATATCGCCCCGAGAATAAATGAATGTGAGCCAGGAGCGAGTTTTAAGGCTTTTGATGATGCCCTTCACAGACGTCAGTATGGACCACAATATATGTTACCGCGTAAGACTCAGGAAAAGACAGGCTATAGTGTTATTGAAGGGTATTTCTGGCAGATTGCGTTATTTATAAGATATCTTTCCTGGCAGATTGCACCTGAGAGCGTAAATAGAATTTTCCGTGCGATTATGCTCACGATATTCTACGCTGCCGGAATATGGGGTATATTTGAGCTTTTTAAAAGAGAGAAAAAATTGTTTATTTTTATGATGCTCATTATGTTTATGCTCTCTTTTGCAATGGTTGGCTATTTGAATTTAAAATTTTCGCCCAGTGATTCAAATCCTAAACATCAAGAAAGAGAAGTAAGGGAACGTGATTATTTCTTTCATACTACCGATGTTTATTTTGGTTTACTTATCGGTCTCGGTTTTTATGCATTCGTAGAATGGATAAAGAAAGAAACCAAAAATAATAGATTTGCAAATATTGGTGCGTATTCAGGCATAATTGTCTTTGGGATTATACCATTCTTTACAAACCTATCTTTAAACAGTCGCTACGGAAATTTTATTCCCAAGGATTATGGAATAAATATGTTAACTTCCTGTGATAAAAATGGTATTGTCTTTACCAATGGTGATAATGATACATTCCCATTATGGTTTGCCCAGGAAGTCTTGGGGGTTAGAAGGGATGTTATTGTTGCAAATCTTTCTCTTATCAATACCGATTGGTATATAAGGCATTTGAAATACTGGGGTGCACCGATTGCATTCAGTGAGAATATAATAAACAGATTAACTCCGCAAATGACTCCTGACAGGCGGATAATATATGTGAAGGATATAATGATTCGACATATAATTGCTACAAATGCCGGGATTGAGTTGAAAGATAAAGATTATTTTATTCCACTGGATGAGTTTGCGAGAAAATATATGAAAGGATACAAAGGAAAGAGACCTATTTACTTTGCATCGACTGTATCACCAGAGAATTACAAGGGTCTTGAGCCTTATTTAAAACTTGAAGGACTTGTCAACAGAGTAACCGGGGATAGTATGGAGATACCCTATAATGTTGACATTGAAAAGACAAAAGATTTCTTCTATCGACAATTTCGGTATACAGGTTTATTCAAACCTGAGCATTATCCATTTTTATCAAGGGTCCTTGTTGATTTTGAAAGCAGAAAGGCGAATGGTGAATTTCCTGATTACTATGTTATCCGGGATGAAAATTCAGAACGACTTTATACAAATTATGCTGCCGGGCTATTCAGCTTAGGGCTTGTCCTGCAGGCAAAAGGAGATGTTGAAGGTGCAATCAATGCCTGGCGTTTTGCAATGGCGTTTCAATCAGGTCAACAATTTCCTTTTATCTATAATCTTGGCCTTCTCTATGCGCAGATCGGCATGCTTGATTCTGCGGACGCTATGTTTTCACAGATAAAAACAAAAGATCCACACAATTTGATGAGGCTCGGTATGATTTATCGTTCAATGGGAAGGTATGATAAGGCAATTGAATATTTTCGGGAGATTGTCAATTCCCAGCCGCGCAATGCCCAGGGCTTTATGGCACTCCTTGCAACTTATCTGGATATGCATGATACAGCATCAGCAAAGAAGATAATAAGGGAGTGGTTAATGATAAATCCTTCTGATACCAGTGCTCTAAATATGTTGAAAGAATTAGGAGGATAAGAATGCCAAAGGCGGTTGTGTTAATTTCCGGGGGGTTGGATTCAACCCTGGCCATTGAACTTGTCAAGGATTGGGGAATAACTTGTTATCCGCTTCATCTTAGCCATCAATTTCTTACTTCAAAAAAGTTGCCAACAATTCCTAAATTGAAGACGATTGATATTACCGAAGAATTGATTGAAATAATAAAATCACCAAAGTATGGATTTGGCGAAAATCTAAATCCCTGTGTTGATTGCAGGATATTAATGCTCAAAAAGGCAAAGGAATATATGAAAGAAATCAAGGCAGATTTTATTGTCACGGGTGAAGTTCTTGACCAGAGGCCATTTTCACAAAGAATGGAGATGCTCAATCTTGTAGTGAAGAAGGCAGAACTTGAGGGACTGGTGGTAAGGCCATTGAGTGGTGGATTATTGCCGGAGACAATACCAGAAAAGAAGGGCTGGATAAAGAGGGAAAAACTATTAAAGATAAAGGGTAAATCAAGAAGGGAATCCCTTGCCCTGGCACAAAAAATGAATATAACAGAATTCCAAACCCCAAGTGGTGGCTGTCTTCTAACTGATCCTGGATTTTCCCGCAGAGTCGCGGATTTGATGCGATACCAGGAAAAGATAAAATCAGAAGATATTGCTTTGTTAAAGATTGGTCGCCATTTTAGATTATCTCCTGAGGCAAAACTCGTTGTGGGAAGAGATAAAGAAGAGAATGACAAACTTGAAAAATTTATTTCGCTTGCTGATTTTCTATTTTATGTTCCTGATACTGGAAGCCCGACAGGGTTACTTTTTGGAAATAAAGAATTTCTTAAACTCTCTGCCCAGGTTGTTGCAAGATACAGTGATAAAAAATCCGAACCTCAAGTTGAAGTCTGGTATAAAGAAGGTAGGAAGATCAGTAAGATAAAAGTTGCACCAATAAAAGATGAGGATTTAAACAAATACAGGATTGGATAATGGAAAGACTCTGGGCACCCTGGAGAATGGAATATATCAGAAATCCAAATAAAGATTGTTTTTTGTGTGCGGTATTAAAAAGCAAAAATTTAGAACAGGTTTTCATACTCGAGAAAATAGAACTTGGTTTTACGATTATGAACCGATATCCATATAACAATGGGCATTTATTGATTGCACCAATTCGGCATATCGGACAGATTGAATTGCTCAATGATGAAGAAATAATAGCAATCCAAAGGTTAATCTCCCGCGCAATAATGGCAATGAATCAAGCATTCCATCCCGACGGATTTAATATTGGAGTAAATCAAGGAAGGGTTGCGGGTGCAGGACTTGTTGACCATTTGCATTATCATCTTGTCCCAAGATGGCTTGGTGATACAAATTTTATGCCGGTTATAGGTGATACAAAGGTTCTCTCTGAAGCGCTTAATAGCACATATATGCAAATTAGAGAGGCACTTAATAAACTGGATAGCCCTTAATGTTGGTTAAATGTTTAAACTGTTAAAAAAATACTGCATAATAATTTTACTACAAAAAATCTAATGAATATTATTGAAAAAAATTTGAAGAAGATTCTTATAATAATTGTAATGATAATAGCGGGTATTATATATCTTTTCACAGTTGCACCAACACTTTCTTTCTGGGATTGCGGAGAGTTTATCACTTCTGCTTACACACTGGCAATACCCCATCCACCAGGCACGCCATTTTATGTGATATTAGGTAGGTTCTGGTTAATGATAATGGGTTTATTTGCCTCTTTTCTTCCTATTTCTAAAGAAGTTGCCTGGTATATGAATCTTTTGGCAATATTCTTTTCTCTTGGTTCAGTATTTTTGATTTACAAAATTATATTGAAGATATTAACATTAAGCAAGTCAGGTTTGAATAATAAAGGCATATGGGCAGGATTTATCGCGACGCTCGGTGTCCCTTTCTATTTCTCAATCTGGTGGAATGCTGTTGAAACCGAAGTCTATGCACCAGCGAGTTTCATTTTTGCTTTGATAAATTATCTTATATTGCTCTGGTATGAAAGTGTAAAAAAAAATCAACCGAAGAACAGATATCTCTTATTAAGCTTTTATCTCATATCCCTAAGCACCGGCATACAGCTTGTTCCAATTTTGATGATTGTTCCAATCTATGTATTTGTTTATCTGATCAATCCGCGTATCCTTAGGGACAGACTATTTTTGTTGCTCGGCATTTTTCAGATTGTTATATTCTTATATATGTTTTTACTACCCGATAATCTCCTTAAACCAGCATTGGTTATTCTGATTTTGATTCTATTAATTTCCGTAGTTTTATCAATGGGTAGAAATACGAGAAAAAATAATCTAACATTCTTCTGGGTCGGTGTCTTTTCTGTCATTATGGGTTTAAGTTCTGAATTGTATCTACCGATAAGGTCAAAAATTTTGACTGAATTTTACAAAGATAAAAGAATTACCGAAAGATATCTTAAAGGCGAAAACATCGCCCCCCGTATAAATATGAATGAGCCCGGCGCGTCATTTGCTGACTTTTTTGCTGTGCTCCATCGTTCGCAATATGGAGGGCAGAAGATATTACCAAGGCAGACACAAATTAAAGGTGTTGGTTTAATAGAAGGTGTTTATCACCAAATTGCCCTTTATATTCGTTATCTTTCCTGGCAGATTGCCCCAGAATATTTAAACGGATTTTTACGCTTTTTTCTACTTTTGATATATTATCTTTTAATCATAAACGGTATAGTAGAGTTATATAAAAGCGAAAAGAAGATATTCGGCTTTTTGATTTTAATAATCCTTTTTGTTTCTATCGGAATAGTTGGTTATCTCAATTTAAAATTTTCTCCTTCTGATGCAAATCCCGCACACCAGCCCAGGGAGGTCAGGGAGCGTGATTATTTTTTCCATACAAGTTTTTTATATAGCGGACTTTTGATTGCCTTTGGGATTTTAGGGTTTTTTGAAAGAATAAAAAATTTAAATATTCAGAGATTTCTCATACCCGCTTTGGCTTTATACTCAATCCTTCCTGCGTTCTTCAATTTCCCACTTAATAGCAGATACAAGAATTTCATCCCGAAGGATTATGGTTACAATCTATTGATTTCCTGCGCACCAAATGCGATTTTGTTTACCAATGGTGATAATGATACATTCCCATTATGGTTTGCCCAGGAAGTTTTGGGAGTTAGAAGAGATGTGATTGTAGCAAATCTTTCCCTTATCAATACCGATTGGTATATCAGACATTTGAAATACTGGGGAGTGCCAATAAGTTTTGATAATACGACAATAAAAACAATTTGTGACCAGGGTTATTTTGTATCAGAAGATAGAAAGATTATGTTTGTGAAAGATATTATGATAAGAGATATTCTTGCTACAAATGCCGGTAAAATGCTGAATTCTCAGGATTATTTTGTAAAAGCAGAAACTTTTGCAGAAAAAGTCTTAAAAAATTATCAGGGCAAAAGGCCAATTTATTTTTCATCTACCGTTGATTATGAAAACTACACTGGATTTGAGCCATATCTTAAGATTGAAGGAATTGTCTACCGGGTAAGTGGTGATAGTATTCCTTTTCCGAGAAATATAAATATTGATATGACACAGGAATTATTTTACCGAACCTATCGCTATACTGGATTCTTTTCACCTCAGAAATATAAAGCACTGGCAGGGATTCTCTATGATTTTGAAAAGAGAAAGAACGAGGGAGAGTTTTTTGGTTATGAGGCAATAAAGGACCAGAATACAGTGAATTTATACTACAATTATGCAATTGCCCTGATTTATTTGGGATTTATACTCAGAGATAACAATGATTTTGATGGCGCATTGAAATCCTGGCGTTTGGGCTTATTATTTGAATCTCTGGGAAAGGAAGCCTGGAAATTATATTTTAATCTTGGAATGTTATTCAATCAATTGCCGCAGACCGATTCAGCAGATTATTATTTTAGTCGTATTGATAGAAAAGAATCCCAGATATTTGCTCAGATTGGTGAGTCATTCAGATTGAATCGTGATTATCAGCGGGCAATAAAGTATTTCAAAGAGGCATTGCGCATTAATCCAAGCAATGCCTCAGCCTATAATGGACTAATTGATACTTATCTTGATTTCAATGATACTAATTCTGCCATAAAATTGCTTGAAGAATGGCTTAGATTGAATCCAGATGATGCCAATGCCCGGATGTTTTTAAAAACCCTTAAAAATCCTCAGTAAATTCTAATCCTGATTTAAAATATCGCTGATTGTTTTAAAATATCTTCTCACGAGGTCTTTATTCGTCTGAGGAACTTTTGCATAAATTGTATCCATTTGATTCAGAATCTGGCTGCTTTGTTTGTATGCCTCAAGGGATGCCTTTATTGCGTTTTTCTGTGCATCTGGAATTTTCGGGTCCTTTAGTAAATCTTCCATTTGTTTTATCTGTGCCTGATTTTGAGCCTGCCCTTTTTGTATTTCAAGTTTTAAAGAGTCAAGCATAATGGCAGCATAAGCCAACATTGTTTTTGCATAAGCAGGCCAGAATTCATTCCAACCCATACCTGCAGCCCGGAGTTTTGAATCAAGTGCTGAGATCTGTTTGTCAAGGGCACTCATGCCTTGAAATGCTGACATTATGTCCCCGGGGCGAACATCAAGTTGGACATCTTTACCTTCTTTTTCCACAATCTCAATGAATGTGGGCAAAACTTTTATAAACCTTTGTAGTTCGCCTTCAGAGAGTATCCCAAAGGCAATATTCGGTCCTTGTTGCCCACCGCTTGGAGCAGGTCCCTGTGGACCACCACAGAAAACAAAAAGCACTAAAAAAAGAGAAAGAATAAGTCTATTCACTTTGCCTCCTATAGATTAATTATACCCCTTATTTTGTAAAAGTCAATCCTTGTTGACAATAAAAAAATTTTAATTATAATTTAAATGATGAAGATTATGGCGATTGATTATGGAAAAATGCATATCGGGATTGCCCTTACAGACCCACTCGGTATCATTGCCCAGCCCTATTTGACGATTTCCAATAAATCACATAAAGACCTTATCAAACGACTTAAGTTTATTTGTGAAGAAAATAATGTAGGATTGATTCTTGTAGGAAATCCATTGCATCTTGACGGTAAAAATAGTGCACTGTCTTCTGAAATCAAAAAATTTGTTACAAGACTAAAGAAGTCTTTAAATGTTGAAATTCAATTATGGGATGAAAGATATACAAGCCAGCTCGCAGCAAAGTTATTAAAAGATTATGGGATTAAACATAAAAATCTTGATCAGATTTCAGCTTCTTTAATGCTTGAGGAATATTTGCGACAAAGAGAAAATGCCTCGGCAGAATGTTAGTGTATGAAAAACATTATTTTTTTATTTATAGCTTTTTTTATCTTATTTCTGTGCTGGTTCCAACCCCTTAATCTTAGTCAAAAAGAAATCAATATACCAAAAAATGTAACCGCAAAAGAAGTAGCAGATATCCTGTTAAAAGAACATATTATTATCAATCCTTATGAATTTTTATTCTGGCTCAAGATTCTTGGAAAAGAAAAGCATATCCGTTCAGGAAGGCATCAATTATATGTTTACAAAAATCCAGTTTATGTGATATATAAACTTAGTAAAGGCGGAAGGGATGATATTACAATCACAATTCCTGAAGGACTCATAATAGATGAAATTGCAGACATTTTGTATAAAAAAAATGTGATTCAGAGCAAAGCAAAATTCATTTCCCTTTGCAAGGACAGAAATTTTATAAAAGGCCTTGGACTCAATCTACCAAGTCTTGAAGGATACCTTTTTCCTGATACATATTTATTTGAAGAAAATGTAGATGAATCAAAAATTATAAAAAAAATGGTAGAGAATTTCAGAACCAAGATAAAAAGCATCACCGATATTCCAATAGATTCCATACAAAATACGGTAATAATCGCCTCCCTTGTTGAGAAAGAAGCAAAATACAATGAAGAAAGACCAATTATTGCCCGGGTATTTTTAAATAGGCTTAAACTCAAGCGCCCACTTGAATCTTGTGCAACTGTTATCTATGCCTATAAATTAAAGAATCCAGATACAGTGATAACCTATCTTAGAGAAAAAGATTTAAAATATGATTCGCCTTACAATACCTATATTTATCCTGATTTGCCACCTGGACCAATATGTTCGCCCGGCATCAACTCATTAAAAGCAGCATTATATCCAGCAGATGTGGACTATCTTTATTTTGTTGCCCGAGGCGACGGTTATCACTATTTCTCAAAGACCTATAAAGAACACCTCACCGCAAAGGAGTATTATAATGCTAAGAAATGAATTTGAGGAAATTTTGATCACTGAGACCCCCTATTATCAAAAAATGAATAAGATATATCGCGATTCAATAAATTTTGAACGCTATCTTGAGGTATTAAAAAAGGTATCTAAGAATGACCCTGTATTAAAATATTTTGATAACAAACAAGGAAAAGAACTCATTTTTCTCGGAAGAAAAATATTTGTCCTTCAAGAAGAATTTGTTGTTAACTATTTAAATTTTTTAAAAGACGAATCATTGATTGGCAAATGGGATGAGTTTTTTGAGCGCTACAGTAATACAATATTTGATATCTACAAACGTTTTACCCAGATTGATACATACAAAATTTTTATCTTTGAGATTGTGAATAGAAAGTTGTTAAGGGATATTCTTACCAAAGAAATTGCGAACAGAACTGTGGATGAAAAGGCATACATTGCAGAAAGGATTGGAATGGTTATAAACCAACTATTCAATTACATAAGACGCTCCCTTACGAGAAATGTTATGGTGCAGGACCGATTAATCTGTGATTCCTATGAGAGAATACCCATATATCCTAAAAGCACAAGGTCTGAGCTGACAAAATTAATGGCAAAACTGATTTTCAAAAAAGGACTGCCTGAGCCATTATTTTCTGCCATTCTCAAAAATTTATTGAATACAAGTTATAACGAAGGACTCCAGCGCGTGATTGATGAAATTAAAAGGTTGGGCAGGACATTGAGTCGCGAAAAAATTACTGAATTATTAAATACATGCTTTTTATTCCCAACTGAAGATGGTATGCTTAAATTGATCACTGCAATCCAGAGCACTGCCCAGAGTGTTTATGAAGAGATAAAAAAGAAGAAAATGGTTATTGAAGAACAGATTGCAGATTTAGATAAAACGATGAAACAGATAAGTGCCGAGCTGAGCAATGATTTATTGAATGAGGTCAGGAATTTCTCAACCGAAGAAGGTCTTGAAATTCACCTTAAAAAACTCAAACGCAATCTGACATCGCTCGGTTATGACCTCAGAAGATTCCGCATTGAATATCAGGAATATCAAAAACAGGAAGGCGAATTAGAAGGGCTTTTAAAGTTAAAAATATCTGATTTTTCTAAATTCATTACCAAAAACGAATTGGACCCATATTTTCTCTTTCTCATTGGTGAAAGAAATACAATAGAAGAAGAAACATTCCAAAATCTTATCAAGGAAGTGGCAAATGAGGTAAAAAATAATAAAGATTATTCAAAAATTCTAAATGAATTTCGCATCCCTGGTTTTCTTAAAGAACGGTATAATACAGCCGAAATTATGAAACGGTTTGATGTAATAATTAACGAAATCTTTGAACCATTTTTGAAAACCTTGCTCTTAGAAGAATTGATTGATTATTATCCAAAGGTAAGTGGTACACCATCTTCTGAAAATATCCGTTTTGTTGCAGAAGAAATATTAAGTGGTAAGATTTCGGTGGTAGAAAAAGAGATAAAAACTGTTCCTCTAATTGAAGTAAAACCAAACCTAAATATAATGCGTTATAAAAATCTGATTGCGGTTTTGACTTACGATATCAGGGGTTCAACATTTATGGGAACGAAATTGCAGGACGCCGAAAAGGAAAATGAGATAAGAAATCTCTTTCAGGAAACAATGTTAACGGTGATTGAAAAATTCGGCGGATTACCAATAAAAGATACAGGCGACGGTGGTATCATTCTCTTTGCTAATAACAACTTTGAGATAAAAAATCAAAAGACAAAAATACCTCTGCCCGGTAGTATGCTCAATGCAGTCCGTTGTGGGTTAGAAATGGTCAAGGAATCAATAAATTTTGTTCAGGAGAATATAGAACATTACAAAGATTGGTTTAGAGAGGCAGAAGACAGAAAGATTGATTTTGAAGGTATAACCTATGCCACATTGCCCCCCGCATATCAATCCATATTCCAGATTGGTGTGGGTATTGCTTCTGGAGACTATCCGAAAGAAGTCTATCTCGACCGCAATCCCTTTGGAGGACTTGATCTAACAGGGATGCTTGTACGTGAGTCAAATTTCTATTCAAAGATAAAGAGCCGTGAAAAATCAACAGTTATATGCGATGATGCTACAATCTTTAATCTTCTTCTTAATGTTGATAAATTTTCCTTCCTGAGCGATACAGGTGTCAAACTCACTGTTGAGTCAATAGATATAGAACAAGAATTAGAATTCTGGATAAACCAGAAATTGACCCGCAGAGGCTTCATTCTTGATTTCTACCGAATATTTGTCTCAAAGATGGGAGAAGAAATATACCATCCAGGCAGTTTGAAAATCCTGATGGGCGTTTCAGATATTGCCATAGAAGAAACTGGAGAGATAAAAGATGGTAAGGGTGGCCGCGGTAAATTCCTTTTTGAATTATCCTATGAGGCGCCAAAATGAATAATATAAACATTATTGAATTGCATAACATTATTGAAGAAGAGAGTCAGTATTTAAAATTTCTCAGAGAAAGGCATTTAGACCAGAAGCGATTCCAGAAATTGACCGATGATATAAAATTGGGATTTCAATTGCTTGATTTCCCAAAAGAATTATCAAAAATATTTGAAAATTTAAATCTTTTTTTACTTTGGCTCGGTGCCCCTATAACTCAGTATAAAAATTATGAATGGGCGTTGTATATCGGGCATAGAAAAGCAGGACTTCCCATTCCTGCAGGTTTAAAAGAAAAATGTCCTGAACAGATAATATCCTTAATTGAAAAACTCAAAACTTATAAGTCAATTTATGAATTCAATCAGGAATTAAAAAACCATTCAATGTCCTGTGAAATATTTTTGATTATTCATAAATCATACATAAATGCACGATTAGAATACATTCTGCCAAATTTTCTTGCCGACATTGAGAGAATGACATTCAAAACCTTCGCGGAGGCGATTGATAAAGTTCCCAAGGTTTACCTTGATTATTTATCAGAAACATCGTTATTGAAGATATTCAAAAAGATTGGTTCTATGCTTCTGCGTGACAGGGAGCGGATCGCTGAAGAAATGCGAAGTATAGATCTGTATGCAGAACGTTTAAAAGAACAGATCTTCGCGCTTAATACAGAAACAAATGCAGGATTAAAGGATATTCTTGATAATCTTGTAGCAAAAGGAGCAGACTTTGATGTTATAACTCAAAAAACATCCAACCTCTTTTCCCGGATGGTGAGACTTTTTTTGGGCAATGTCCATCATTTAAAAGATTACCAAAAGAGAAAGGCAGAATTGCAGAGATTTATAAAAGAGGAAGAGGATGTCCAGTTATTAATAGCAAAAAGAATGTTAGATAGGAAAAAATTGGTTGGTGAATTGTTTGAAGAATATGCATTCGCCCAAAAATTTGGGGCATTTAATCCCCAGGAAGAAAAGATATTTGCAAAAAATATAATGTATTATTTTGAAGAATTACACAAACAAAAAAGCAGGGATTTACCCCTTTTAGCAAGATTTGAGAAGAAGGCATTACTCGGTGTGGAATTAGACCTTGATGGAGTAAAAGAAGCATACGAGACATTTATGAAAAACGATTTGATTCCGGTTTATATTGGTAATTGCCTTTTTGACCTCGTAAATTTCCTACCCCCTTCAGAAAAAGAATCCAAAAAAGTCATAAGAGATTTAGCCAATCTTACCTATTACCTTCTTGAAGGTAAAGAAATCCTGATTCTCCGCCAGAGACAAAACGAACTGGCAGTGGAAATAAAAAATTTAATTGAACAATACCGCAAGGCAATTACAGTTCTCGTATATGACATCAGGGGTTCATCATATATGGGCATAAAATTGCACAATGCCTTGAAAGAACAGCGTATTAAATATAAGTTTGCTAAAGAGATGGCGGCAATCGGAAAAAATTATGGTGGCTTTTTGTTGAAGGACACAGGTGACGGTGGTATCATCTGGTTTGCTGAAAATTCTGAGAGTCTATATGGACATCTTTACACAGAGTCCACAACCGGCAAAGGTATAAATTTAAGGTATTCAATTTTCTCAGGGACAGAGCTTGAATTAATACCAGCACTTGATGCGGCAAAGAGGGCAATCTTATGCGCGCGGGAAATGGTAATAAAGGCCGAAGAATTTATTCGGGCAAATTTTATGCATTATCGTGATTGGTTTGCTACGGTTGCGGAAAGAACAATGGAGATAGATGGTGTAACCTATGCACTTTTACCACCCGAATTCAAGAGTCTATTCAGGATTGGCATTGGAATTGCATCAGGATTGTCAGAAAGGGATGTTGTGCTATCCGCAAATTCTTATGGGGATCCAGACCTTGTAGGACCAATTCTTGCCGATGCCCATCTATATTCAATGGAAAGGCTGCCTGGTAGATCGGTAATAATTTGTGATTTGCCCACTTTTATAAATTTTATGTTAAATATTGAAAATTTTGAATTCCCCATAGAGGAATCAGCATTTGAAAAATATCTAAGAATTCTCGATGATATGAGGAAACTACCCCACGGCTATGTCTATCCAGAATTGAAGGTTTCTATCTCACCGAGAGGGATACATATCCTTGAAGAACTGGATAAGCAAAAGGCATTGACTGAAATAAAATCCGGAAATCTTATGATAGATGAGGCAGGGATTCTATACAGCGAAGAAAAGAAAAAGGCAAAGCCATTTTATGAAGTCATTCCTTTACAATGAAAACTTTACTTTATCAACCTAATTCTGCTGATAAAGAAAAAATTTCAAGGTATCTAAAGAGACTTGAACTTGAAGTTATTTTAACAAAAAAACCTGCAGCGATAATTCCAACAATAAACAAAGATAAAGTGGATATAATTGTTTTAAATATTGATGCCAGAAAGATAATAAAAACCCTTGATGAATTAAATACGAACATACCCATTATCTTAACGGTTCCCGTAGCTAATAAATTAAAATATGAAAACATAATCATTCCTGATACAATAGGTATATTAAAAAAACCGTATTCATTCAAGCATTTAAAGAAATTAATAAAAAAGGCAATAAAGCGACGCGAGCAGTATCTTATAAATTTTAAAACCATGGAATCTTTGAAGAGAAAGATTAAAGAAATGGAAACATTGAATGAAATTGTTCGGGCGATTAACTCCTCACTTGAACCAAAAGAGATATTGAAGATTATTATGGAAAAAACCGCTGATTTTATCAGGGCTGAAGGTTGGTCTATCCTCCTCATTGATAAAGACCGTCAGGAACTC
Source organism: uncultured bacterium (assembly GCA_964559225.1). Taxonomy (GTDB): domain Bacteria; phylum Hydrothermota; class Tepidihabitantia; order SM23-42; family JAOAFX01; genus JAOAFX01. The sequence continues at coordinate 20,809 of CAZLGA010000006.1, forward strand.
GTGTTTGAAGCAGCAGCAGGTGAAGCAGGCGCAAAACTGATTGGTATGAGATTGAAGATAACCCAGGGAGTCGCAGGCTGGGTTGCAAGAACAGGCAAATCCTTGGTCGTTGAAGATGTAACAAAGGACCCACGCTTTTATAACGGAATGGATAAAAAAACAAAATTTACCACAAAATCAATTTTGTGTGTGCCCATGAAGAGTCGTGATGAGATTATCGGGGTTGTAGAAGTGATTAATAAAATTGGTGGTGAACCTTTCATCAAAGACGATCTTGAGATATTTGAAAATCTTGTCCAGCATGTCACGATTGCCCTGCGCAATGCCCAGATTTACCGCAAAATGGAAGAGACAAGCATCACTGATGATCTGACAAAATTATATAACACCAGATACTGTAATCAAAAACTTGATGAACTGATAAAAGAAAGGTTAAAAACCAAGGGAAAGATTTCTTTAATATTCTTTGATGTGGATTTTTTTAAATTGGTTGATGATAATTATGGACATCTTGTAGGCAGTGAGACATTGAGATTGATAGGTGAAAGGGCACGGAGTGTGATTCGGGAAAGAGATATCGCAGTTCGCTATGGTGGTGATGAATATATTATCATTTTACCGGATGCAGATAAACCGACTGCAGCAATCATTGCGGAAAGAATCAGAAAGACAATAGAAGAAAAGCCCTTCCCGGCCCAAGACGGTAAATATTTCAATGTGACTGTGACCCTTGGAGTTGCCACCTTTCCTGAAGACGCTTTATCCCGAGATGAATTGATTGGCAGGGCAGATAAAGCGATGTACCAGGGGAAGATGACCGGTAGGAATAAGGTTATTGTCATTTAGGTATTGACATTTTGCAGAATTTCAATATACTATATTATGGTTAAGATTCGGTTGACGCGGATGGGTAGGCACAATTCTCCTTTTTACCGGATTGTGGCTATAGATTCAAAAAAGGCAAGAGATGGTAAGTACATTGAGAATCTTGGTCATTACGATCCCAGAACCAAAAATTTGCAGATAAATCGGGATCGCATTGAATACTGGTTATCTAAAGGAGCCAAGCCTACCAATACGGTGGCTAAATTAATTTCTAAAGCAAAAGGAGGTTCATCATGAAAGAGCTTATAGAATATATCGTTAAGGGGCTTGTGGATAATCCCGATAAAGTAAATATAAAAGAGGTCGCTGGCGAAAAGAGTATAATATATGAACTTAGAGTCGGCGCAGGTGATCTTGGTAAGGTTATTGGTAAAGAAGGTAGAACCGCGAAGGCAATTCGAACAATCATTACCGCGGCAGCAATGAAACAAGGAAAACGCGCGGTATTGGAAATCATTGAATAATGCATTCTGACATCTCTTGCCTTTTTAATAAGAAAGGGTATCAGGGGAAACAGAATTCCCCTTGATACCCCTCTTTGTTTTGTAGTACCCAATCAATCCCTTAACGATGCAGTTTAATATAATATCAATCTTTCCGGAATACTTTAAAGGTCCCCTGTCGTGCGGGACCCTGAGAATTGCCCAGGAAAAAGGTGCGATCAAGATAAATATCCTAAATCCAAGGGATTTTACAAATGACGGTATCGTTGATGATTATCAATTTGGTGGTGGTTCAGGAATGGTAATGAAACTGGAACCAATTTTGAAGGCGATAACTTCAATAAAAAAAGAAAAATCCTTAATTATCAATTTTAGCCCGACCGGTAAGGTCCTCACCCAGCACCTTATTAAGAAATTGGCGAAAGAAAATGATATAATTCTTATTTGCGGACGGTATAAGGGGATCGATGAAAGATTGAGTAGACTGATATCTCTGGAAGAAATCTCTATCGGTGATTATGTATTATCCGGTGGCGAATCAGCAGCGATTGTCCTTATGGAAGCAATAACGAGATTGCTGCCCGGAGTGCTCGGGCATATTGATTCTGCAGAAAAAGATTCGTTACAAAATGGCATTTTATCTGCGTCCGTCTACACCCGTCCTGCAAGTTTTAAAAACCATTCAGTTCCTGAAGTTTTATTAAGCGGCAATCATCAGGCAATTGCCCGCTGGCGAAGAAAAATGTCCATTGAAAGAACATTAAAAAAAAGACCCGAACTTTTGGGCGATGTTATCTTCTCAAGAGATGACCTTGAAATATTATTGGAGGTGTTAAATGACGAAAAATCCTGATTTTAAACCAGGCGATTTAATAAAGGTTTATGTTAAGGTTGTTGAAGGTGATAAGACAAGGCTCTCTCCTTTTCAGGGTGTTGTGATTCAGATGAAAGGAAGTGGCGAAAGTAAGACATTCGTTGTGCGCAAAGTATCAGCCGGTATTGGTGTAGAAAGGATATTTCCCTTGAATTCACCGATGATTGCCAAAATTGAGGTTAAAAGGAGAGGCAGGGTACGCAGGGCTAAACTTACCTATTTGAGAAACAAAAAAGTGAAGAAATTAAAGACTCAGGAAGTAACTGCAAAAGAAGGAACTGAGGAAAAAATAGAAGAAAAGAAAGTTGAAACAGGTAATTGATAGAGAATTCTGGAGTAGATTTGATTTTATTGCTGGCTGTGATGAGGCAGGAAGGGGTCCTCTTGCCGGACCAGTGGTTGCTGCAGCTGTAATTCTGCCTAAAAATTTTTATCACCCCGAGATCGACGATTCAAAAAAACTTTCTCCCTTAAAAAGGGAAGAGTTATTCAAAATTATACAAAAGTCTGCGGTCAGTTTTTCCTTCGGCATTGTTCCGGTTGAAATTATAGATAAAGTAAATATATTACAGGCAACGAAAATGGCAATGTTTGAGGCAATAAATAGACTAACCCCACAGCCTGAAATTGTTTTAATAGATGCCTTAAAGATTGATACTCTCTCAATAGCACAATATCCAATTATCAAAGGTGATAGTTTGAGCATTAACATTGCCTCCGCATCTATTCTGGCAAAGGTCAAGAGGGATTCAATAATGCTTGCATATCATGGTCAATACCCTATGTATGGGTTTGATAAGCATAAGGGTTATCCAACTTTATCCCACCGCGAATGTATCAAAAAATACGGTCCCTGTCCGATTCATCGAAAGACATTTAAATTATTGAACGATGATAAATAAAATTCAATTAGGGAAAAAAGGTGAAGAACTTGCACGAAAATTTTTAAATAAAAAAGGATACAATATTGTTGACCATAATTTTCGCTGTAGGTATGGAGAGATAGACTTGGTATTAAGAAAAGAAAAATCTTTCCATTTTGTAGAAGTAAAATATCGCAGAACATTCGAATATGGATTACCCCAGGAATCAGTAAACAAGAGAAAACAAAAGAAAATACAATATGTAGCACTATTATGGTTGAAAAAGAGACATTTACCAATGGATTCAGAAGTTCATTTTGATGTTCTGGCGATAAACCAGAGTGGAAATAGTGTAGAATACGAATATATTGAAGATGCATTTTGATGTGCGCCTGTAGCTCAGGTGGATAGAGCGGCGGGCTTCGAACCCGCAGGCCGGGGGTTCAAATCCCTCCAGGCGCGTGCACCTTATCCTCCTGAATATCATTGACATTAATTAATTTGTGAATAAAATTTGCCATTGGAGGTTCTTATGGAAAGAAGAAAGTTTTTAAAAATTTTAATGGCTGGGGGTATTGGTGCATTGTTGAATAGACCCTTGAGCAATCCTGTCACATCCATCTTTATAGATTCAAGATATTTACCACCACCACAAATAAATAATTTTTCTTCCGAGATTGTATTGAATAGTCGAAGGTCTTATCATGGCGGTTACACAAGCAGTCTTGCGGATCAGGTCCTCGCCAATATATTATGGGCAGCATCTCGTGCCCCTTTGATTGGAACGAACAGAGTTATCTATGTTGCCCGAACGGATAATGTCTATCGCTATGATCCGAATCTTCATGATATTATTCTACATGTATCAGGTAACCGTAAATCTGAATCAAATGCGGCATTTGAAGTAGGAATCGCCAGTGGCATTGCAGAAGACGCAGGTACATCTATTCAATTTGCCCAGCTCGCTTCAATTTCGTTCTGGAATACAAACTCAAATCAGCCTGCATCCTGTCCCAAAGAGAGTGCAACAACCAATGCAAATAATACCTGGAGCCCAGCCTTAACTGTTCAAATGGTCAATGTTTATGGATTGATGAGCTCGGTAAGTGGAATTACATCGGAATGCGTGGCCCATTCTTCGGATGGTTCTTTACCTAACCCGAATACCAATGGCACGTTCATTTTTGAGAATGCACTTGCCAATCTGAAGTATAATAATCTATTTAGTGATACTGAATTGAATATTAATCAGCTATCACAACTTGCCTGGGCATCTTATGGCAATACACCCCACACCACTTCAAATGGAAGAGCAGGAATTACCGTTCCTTCAGCCGTAGCAAATTATTATCTGACCGGCAGAATATATATAGTCCGCTCGGTGGGTGTTGAAAGATACCATATCCGACTTCCTTCAGGAAGTGCCAGTTCTCGGGACCATCGGATTGAAAGGGTAACTAATGGTGATAGAAGATTTCAACTTAGAAGTGCAATACCGCGCCTGCCTCAGACCGCGCCAAATTATTTTGTCTATTGTGCTACAACTGCGAGCAGATTTCAATTGCTTGAGGCGGGCTTTGCTGGTGCGAGTGCACTTCTGCAGGCAACATCAATGAATCTTCAGGGTTATTTTACTGCTAATTTCAGTTCATCCGAAAGGACCGCGATCATAAATGCATTGGGTATCCCATCAGCCGATCTTCCATTATTTATCTTCTCCACAGGACAGGAATATGTGGGTATAAAAGAGCAAAAAAATGTAGAATCAGGAATTGTTACTTTAACACCGAATCCATTTTATGACAAAATAAACATCAGTTATAATATAAAGAATGCATCCAATGTGACCCTTTCGATTTTCGATGCATCTGGGAATCTTGTAAGAGTGCTTGTTGATAAAAGACAATCAGCTGGTCATTATAAAATATCCTGGAATGGCAGAGACAGAAGTAATAATGCAGTATCCCGAGGTACATATTTTCTGGTATTGACGACAGAAAGAAAAATATATAAAGAGAAATTGATACGAATGTAGGAAGATTAGATCTAAGAAAATTTTTCGCAAGTTAATTGGTCAATCATACCCCTGTGGTTCCGGTTCGCATTTCTTACTTGATTTTTTGTAAATTCTGGTTAGAATTAAATGTTAGTGTTCGGAAATAACTGAGTTTTTAGGTTCTACCCCTTTTGGGGATTGCTCTTTGGCAAATTGATTTTCATTACATAGCCCGACTTTAGCCTTTGATTGATGAAGTCAACGCATATACTGGTAATGGGTGTTTCATCATAAGAGCAGTAGCAGGGCTAAGAGAGCTGTAATTTTTCTTAGGGTGCGAGCATGTTATGGATGTTGGTGGCTTCACTTAAAGGTCTATCTACATTCATTGTCAGTGCTGGAATTGATTGAAAAAATGAAGTCTTGGTAAATGATGAAAATGGAGTGTTTCTGAATTTCCGGACACACACTTAAATGAGAAGGAGATAGAATTGAAGAGAATTACATGCTTTATATTATCAGGATTATTTCTGTATCCTTTGCTCCTTTCCGGTGGTGTTGAATGGCAGGCACAGACAATCACGAAGGCAAAAGACGAGGAATCAAAGATAATTATTAAAGGTTATGCGCAAAAAGGGAATGTGCGCGAGGAATTTATAGAAGTTTCAAAAAAAGAAAATCAATTAAAGAAATTAGGTATGTTCTGGTTGTATCTTTCTGAAAAGAATGAAGTCTATATCGTCGACCCTGAAGAAAAGGCATATTTTGTGATGAACATAGATTCTATCGCCGGGCTTATGGGAGCCGTTAATCAATTCGTTAAATTCACCATTTCAAACCCGAAGATTGAAATGGAAGAACTTGGAACAGAAAATTTTATGGGTATTGAGTGTAAACATTTTAAAATTAATCTTTCCTATGATATGGAGACTAAGATAATGATTATGAAGATGAAGACCCACAATGAAGAATCAAGGGAATTGTGGACAACAACCAAGCACCTTGAGGATGTTTCGCTGAATTTCAGTAAAAAATCTATTTCTACAGGAATTCCCGTCCTTGATTCATTGATACGCCAGGAGATAGGTCTGCATGCGGATATGGGATTTGTCTTGAAATCGTTAATTGTTTCAAAATCATTTGACGCAAAGGGAAAGATTGTTTCAGAAATGACCACTGAAACGGTTATAGAAAAATTAGCAGAAAAAAATTTGAGCGAAGAACTATTTAAGATTCCTTCTGATTATAAAAAAATTGAGTTCAAAATGAATTTGCAAAAAGAAGAATAACCAGATAACAAAAATTCAATACGGAGGTATTATGAAAAAATCATTAATTTTAATCTCACTGCCAATAATGTTTCTGCTGGCACAGGATGGAGTACCGGTCAAAACATCCTTTGGCCTTCAGGTTGGGATAAATCATTCAACCTTTGATCCTGATGATGAAGCAGGAAATTTCTCCGGACTGGGATTTCAGATTGGACTTGGTATGGGTGTTGAATTATCAAATTTCTTTGGAATTCAGATAACACCAATGTTTAGAACGACTTCGTTTGATAGAACTGTATTAAACATTGATATGGGTGCAGATTACAGCAATTTTTATCTTCCATTTACATTTCAGTTAAAGGCAGGGATGCTGCCTGTTGCTCCATACCTGGGATTAGGTTTTGCAGGTAATTTTCAGATTGATGGGACAGCATACTTTGGTTCAATAAAAAATAGCATTGATGAACTTGAGAATGATTTATTATTTCTTTTTTCATTCGGTACCGATGTTAAACTAAAAAAGGCGAAGATTAGTCCTGAATTTGCATTCAATTATAATCTTACTGCAGATGAATCTGATACCCAGAATCGTTCTGAAAGCAATTACGATTTTCATTTTTCATTAGGTGTCTATTATACACCGTAAATGTATGAATATGGTATAGATGTCGGTTCAGTAAGTATCAAGGTTGCTAAATTTTTCAATGGCAATCTTGTAAAAACCGACTATATAATTCATCAGGGTAGTCCTTATGATACCCTGTGGAAGATAATCAATGGATTAAAAGTCCCCGAAAGAATAGTTTTGACCGGAAGTGTTCCAAAGGTTCTCGTTGACAGTCTTGGAGTTCTGCGGGTAAATGAGGTTGAAGCAGTAGTCAGAGGTTTAAGGTTTTTATACGGAAATTTTAACTCCGTAATTGAAATTGGTGGCATCAATTCAAAATTTATTACTTTACATAAGGGACTAATGGATTTTTCTTCAAATTCGCTTTGTGCTGCAGGCGCAGGAATATTTCTTGACCAGCAGGCGCAAAGGTTATGCGTGCCGATAGAAAAATTTGGTGAGATAGCGCTCAATTCTAAGAGACCAGTGCGTATTGCCGGTAGATGTTCGGTCTTTGCTAAGAGTGATATGATACACCTTCAACAGATCGGAACTCCGATTGAAGACCTGGTCGCCGGGTTATGTTATGCCCTGGCAAGAAATTTTAAGAGTGCAATTATAAAAGGGAGAAAAGTTTTGAGTCCTTTAGCATTCATTGGTGGTGTCGCAGCAAACAAAGGAATGGTTACGGCATTAAGCGCTGTTTTGCATCTAAATGATAATGATTTAATCGTTCCTGAACATCATAAAACAATTGGTGCAATCGGTGCTGTTTTAATGGCAAGGGAATCCGACTGGAAATCAAGATTAAAAGGGGTTGAGAATTTTAAGAAATGGCTCAATCAACCTGAACATATCCATCGTCTTCCACCTTTGAATGGTAGAAAGGAGTGGCGGCCAAGCATCTCAGTTAATCCACCCAAGGAAAAGACTTTAGGATATTTGGGTGTTGATGTTGGGTCAATCTCAACCAATCTTGTCATCATAGATAAGAATGGTAATGTCCTTGCACGAAAATATTTATGGACAAAAGGCAGACCCATCGATATGGTGATAAAAGGGCTTACTGAACTTAACTCTGAAATTGGCGATAAGATAGAAATCATCGGGGTTGGCACGACCGGCTCAGGCAGATATCTCATTGGTGAATTAATTGGTGCTGATGTTATAAAAAACGAAATTTCTGCCCAGGCAAGGGCAGCAATTGAGATTGTTCCCAATGTTGACACAATATTTGAAATCGGCGGGCAGGACTCAAAATTTATTAGCGTTGAGAATAGAACAATTGTAGATTTTGAAATGAACAAAGTATGCGCAGCTGGAACTGGTTCTTTTCTTGAAGAACAGACCCAGGCTCTCGGTGTGAAACTTGAAGAATTTGGAGACCGCGCACTCGAAGCAAAGTCTCCTATAAATCTCGGCGAAAGATGCACCGTATTTATCGGTTCCGAAGTTATTCATTATCAAAATAATCTCGCGGAAAGGGAAAATCTTCTTGCCGGACTTAGTTATTCAACGGTATTCAATTATTTGAATCGCGTGGTGGGTAATAAAAAAATTGGCGAACATATTGTATTTCAGGGGGGTGTCGCATCCAACAAGGCGGTTATTTCGGCATTTGAAGAGGTGTTAAATAAAAAAATAACTGTGCCGCCAAATCATGATGTAACGGGTGCAATAGGAATCGCCTTGATTGTCAGGGATAGCGGCATTCAGAAGACAAAATTCAAGGGTTTTGATTTAACAAAAAAATCTTACATAACTGATTCATTTGTTTGTAAACACTGTAGTAATGAATGTGAAATCAATCGGATTGAGATTGAAGGTGAAAACCCCGTTTTCTATGGTGGAAGATGTGAGCGTTATGAAGAAAGGGAAAAGAAAGAAGATAATAATCTTCCCGATCTTTTCAGAATGCGTAATGATATATTTTTTAAAACTGAAGATGTAGAGGGCATTGAAATTGGAGTACCAAGGGCACTTATTTTTTATGAACTATTTCCATTTTTCTACAAATTTTTGGTAGAACTCGGTTTCAAACCAGTTCTGTCTGAAGAGACGAACCGCAATATAATTGATGCAGGAGCGGCCCTAACGATTGCTGATACCTGTTTTCCAGTCAAGGCTTGCTTAGGACATATTGATAGTTTGGTCAAAAAAGGAATAAGAAAATTTTTCATTCCGAGTGTTATTACAATGAAACCCAATAACCAGACTTTCACAAGGAGCTTTGTATGTCCATATGTCCAGTCACTACCCTACCAGGCGAAGGCAATCTTTGGAAATAAAATTGAGATATATGCCCCACCGATATATTTTGACCGCGGGGAAAAAATAGTTGAAAAAGAACTTTTTGAATTTACCATAAAATTTGGGAAAAATAGAAAAACGATAGCCGAAGCAATCAAAAAGGCTTTTGATTATCAAAACCGTGTGCAAGAAGAAATAAACCAAAAGATTCAAGAAGTGATAGAAGAATACAGAGGAATAACCTTCTTGATCTGTTCAAGACCCTATAATGGTTATGATGAAGGTTTGAACCTGAAATTAATGCAAAAAGTGCGCAACCTTGGAATACTACCAATACCACTGGATTTTATTAAACTTGATTATGATTTTCTTAGTGAGGATTTTTATAATATGTACTGGCATTACGGACAGAAAATTTTAGGGGCAACTAAATTTATTGCGGAAAAAGAAAATGTGTATCCAGTATATTTATCAAATTTTGCCTGCGGACCGGATTCATTTTTGATAAACTTCCTGAAAGAGAAGATAAATCGCAAGCCTATGCTTGTCCTGGAGATTGATGAACATTCAGGAGATGCAGGATTTATCACAAGGCTTGAGGCTTTCGTTGATAGCATAAAAAATATGAAACAGAAAATAGAATCAACAAAGATAAGAGCAAACAGTTTGCTGATAAAAGAACGAAAAATTTTTATCCCTTATATGTGTGATGGAGCCAAAATTCTCTGTAGTGGAATGAGATTAGCAGGAATTGAGGCGGAGGTAATGGAACCACCAGACGAAGAATCAATTATGCTGGGAAGAAAATACACAAGCGGAAGGGAGTGTCTGCCTGCAATAATAACCGCCGGTGATATGTTGAAGAAAATAAAAGCATCTGATTTTAATCCGGATAAAACATCTTTTCTTATGGCACAGGGTTCCGGACCCTGCCGATTTGGGCAATACTACAAACTTCATAGAATAATTCTTGATAAATTAGGGTTAGATAATGTTACAATTTATGCACCAAATCAGGGACCGAGCCTTTTTGATGACCTCGGTCCAATGGGTCTGAAATTTTTATTGCTTACCTGGGATGGAATTTGCGCTGTTGATGGACTTGAGTCAAAGGTTCGCAGAATCAGACCTTATGAGTTAAACAAAGGGGAGACCGATAGAATCTATAATGAAGCCTTAAAAACAATCTGTGAAACAATAGAAAATGGCAGAAGTATAATCCCGATTCTAAAAAATGCCTGCATTAAATTTGATAATATAAAAGTTGATAAAATGCCAAAACCCAAAATTGGAATCGTAGGTGAAATATATATACGCTCCCAGAAATTCAGTAATGGATTTTTAGAAAAGAAACTTGAATCAATGGGCTGTGAAGTATCTTTGCCCTCAATTGCCGAATGGTTCTTTTATACGAATTTTACAAGAATAAGAAATTGTCTGTGGTTCAATCAATTTCGCAGGGCAATATTCACAAAGATTTTTAATTATTATATGCAATGGCGGCAGAAATATATCTATAAAATTCTCGGGCTTGAATTTGAACCTGAAGTTAAAGAAATATTGCAATTGGCAGAAAAATATATTCATCCTTCATTTGAAGGTGAGGCAATTTTAAGTGTCGGTAAAACAATAGAATTTATAAAAGAAAATTTTTCCGGCGTCATCAATGTAATGCCATTTACCTGTATGCCAGGGAATATCGTGACAACAGTTTATAAGGGTATCAAAGATGATTACCCTGAATTTCCTTTAATCAGTTTATCTTTTGACGGCATAGCCAATACCATTGATGAAATAAGATTTGAGACCTTTGTTGAACAGGCAAAGAAATTTGCTTTATCAAAAAATTTTTTTAGGCTATAAAACCAAAGGGAGGTTTATTATGAGCGAAGAAAGAAAGACAGAATATTATCTATGCCCATTTGCCGATTCAGGAAAACCAAGGTTATGCCCTGCCAAGCATGTAAATGCAGGATGGAAATGTCCTTTGGAAAGAGCAGGAGAATGTTCAATATGGCGTATGGTTGAAATGCTGGAGAAGGCAAGGGTAGGATTTTAAGATACAAAAAATTCTATGAAATGTCCCCAATGTGGGAATGAAAATCCCGCAATAAACAAATTCTGTGGAGAATGTGGTTTTAGTCTACTCTCTTATACGACGGTTGAGAGGACTGAGCTGCTTAAAAAATCCATTCCTGAAAGACTCGTCAGAAAAATTATCAGCACCAAAGATACAGCTGTAAAAGAACGAAGAAATGTAACGGTAATTTTTGCCGATATTTCTGGATTTACGAGTATTTCAGAGAGACTTGATCCAGAAGAATTGACTTTATTAATGAATAAATGTTTCCAGAAATTGGGTATGATGATTTATCGTTATGAAGGAATTATAGATAAATTCATAGGGGATTGTATAATGGCAATATTCGGTGCCCCGGTATCACACGAAGATGACCCGGAACGGGCAATACTTTCAAGCCTTGATATGCTGAATGCCCTTGAGGAAATAAATAAAGAAATAGGAGCGGGTATAAAAAAATTGGATGTACATATCGGAATAAATACCGGTGAAGTCATTGCAGGCAGAATCGGTTCAGATCTTCAAATGGAATATACTGTTATGGGTGATACAGTCAATGTGGCACAGCGTCTGAAGGATATTGCCATGCCTGGGACGATACTGGTTGGTCCTGAAACTTACCAGAGAACAAAGCACGCGTTTGATTTCATCAAAATGGAGCCTATACAGCTGAAAGGGAAAGCGGAGCTGGTTATACCGTATGAGGTTATAGGTAAAAAGTGGGGTTTGGAATATGGACTCGGTTCATTCCATTCAAACCTTGTGGGCAGGGAACAGGAAATTGAAAAATTGAAAAGTGCAGTGAAAGGAATAAAAGAAAAATCACATATATTTTTTGTCAATGGTGAAATAGGAGTGGGAAAATCACGTTTGCTTTACGAATTCAAAAAATTTATCGGCATCTCACATCCCGATATAGTGATCTTTGAGGGAAGGGGCATTTCTTATGAGAGTCTTATTCCTTACAAGACATTCGCTGATTGTCTGCGCTCGAACTTTATATCTGCCAATCTCAATGATAGTAAACAAATCAAAGAATTAGTTGCCGGTAGATTGAAGTCAATTCTGAATGGTGAATTTGATGAATCTGCACCTTACATTTTCAAACTATTAAATATGGAATTGACTGATGAAGAAAGGCAAAAGGTTGATTATCTTGATGCACACTCATTACAACTTCAGATACATCTTGCCGTTTCAACCCTTTTCGAAAAAATTTGTTCAAAAAATCCAGTCTGTCTATTAATTGACGATGTCCAGTGGCTTGATTCGGGTTCATTACAGATAATGAATTTCCTGCTTCCCATTTTGAAGAAAAATAAAACCTTATTTTGTTTTAGCTGCAGAACAGGCGAGCAGAAAAGCATAGAAAATTTTCTAAAAAGCATATCCGAGGAATATGTTGATTTTTTCGAAGAGATAAAATTAAATAATCTTTCTTTTGAAAGTAGTATATCCTTTATAAATAATCTCCTGGGCGCAGGGATTGATGAAAATTTGAAAATCAGTATTTATGAACGGACAAGAGGCAATCCGTTCTTTACTGAAGAAATCTGCAGACAGATTATTGAAACCGGTACATTAAAAAATGGGATTGATTTGGAAAAAGTGGAATTACCAGGTTCGATTGAAACGATCGTTACTGCCCGGTGTGACGGATTGAGTAAAGAGGCACGATACCTGTTAAAAATCTCTTCAATCATAGGCAGGTCATTTCCAAAACGATTGATTGACGAGATAGTGAAGGAAAAAGAAATACTCAAGCATTATGAAGAACTTGAAGTTGCTGATATAATCACCAGTGTCATGCGCGAGAATGGTATGTATTATACATTTCGTCATCCTATTTTCCAGGAAGTCGCATACCATAGCATTTTAAAAAGTGAGAGAACGATTTATCACAAAGTAATTGCGGAAACTATTGAGCAACAATTTTTGACAATATTAGATGGTTGCAACAGTCTTCTTGCACAGCATTACTACGAATGCGGTGAGTATGATAAAGCATCCTATTATGCGCTGAAGGCAGGGGATGAATCAGCAAGAATCTATGCTAACGAAGAAGCAATGAAGCAATACCAGATTGCAGTCTCAATTGCAGAAGATGAGAACAAAAAAGCAGTGGCACTGGAAAAGCTTGCGGATGTATTGTTTTTGAAATATGGCGGAAAATCAGATGCCCTTAAGTTTTACGAACAGGCAAAAAGAATTGTCAGGGATAAATTAAAATGCGCTGAAATTGATGGAAAAATTGCCAATGTTTTGCGTCAGATTGGAGAGATTGATAAAAGTATAGAAATCATCCGGTCAGCAATAAAAGAGATTGAAGATATAGACTCAAATACTTTTGCTCATTTATCTTTTCAGATTGCAGACATACTTTTAGAGTCAAAATCGGAGACAAAACAGGCAGATGAATTTACTGATTTGGGGATTGGTGTTGCCGAAAGATTAAATAACTATGAATCAATAATTTCGGGAATGAGAATGAAGGCACAGATTCTCTGGCGGAAGGGAAATATTGATAAGGCTTTAGATATACTCTTATCTAATGAGGAAAAACTAAAAAATTTAGTTAATCCCCATATGCAGGCATCTTATTATATTTTAACCGCTGCGGTATTCCGTAACGCAGGAAACCTCAAAAAAGCAATTGAATACTGCACACGGGCTAATGAGATAAGCCAGAAGATTGGTAATCAAAGATTTCTTGCCCTTGGATTTAATAACCTTGGAATATATTATGAATTGAACGGTGAAATTGGAAGGGGACTTGAGTACTACGAAAAAAGTCTGACAATTCGTTCACGGGTGGGAGACAAAAGAGGTGAGGCAATAAGTTATTTCAATCTCGGTACATTAAAGGACAGGGTTGGTGACTTGAAAAATGCAATAGAGTATTATGAAAAAGCACTGGCAATTGCCCGCAGAATAAATGATGTTAGAATAATATTCCATTCCATCCTTGGCATTGCAGCAATATTTCTTGACCTTAACCAGATGGAAAAATCTAAAGAGTATCTTGGCGAGGCGGAAAGTATTTTTAAGGTGAGAAAAGAAGAATGGATGGAGGAAGATCTCTTAAGCCATTATGCTGAATATTATATAAACTTGAAAGATTATGAAATGGCAAAGGAGACAATTTTAAATGCACTCAAATTGTCTATTAGTCAAACTAATGTTGAATTGTGTGCCAAAAATTATGCAATTCTTGCGCAAGTCTATGTTGAAGAAAGGAATCCAAGGGCTATAGAATATGCTACGGAGACTTTAAAAATTACCCAATCCTCAAGTGACCGCAGAACCGAAATTAAAGCACTGATAATTCTTGGAAGGGCGCAGATCATTATTGCCAATGACCCGGTAAATGGAATAAAAAATATAAAAAAGGCAATTGCGCTTGCCTCAGAGACTGGACTCTTGCGTTATCATGCAGATGGTCTGTTTTCGCTTGCCGAGGCATTGATTTTAGAAAATAAGAACCAGAGTGCAATAAATTATCTTTTACAGGCAAAGAAGATATATTCTGAACTGGGATATAGCAAGAAAATAAAAGAAGTTGAAGATTTTATGAAAAAAATTCCTGCTTGATTATTTGGGTCTGTTGGTCAAAAGAGGACCAGTCTCGGTTATGACAAAATATACAGGTTTTGGTGAATAACCACCATACCTTGAAATTATATAATCAACATAGGCAATCGTTTCCGGTATTGGAGGAATCCTCTTTAATCGTTTTACCAGACTCGGACCTGCGTGGTATGCAGCAAGGGTAAGTTCTAAATCGCCATTAAACATATCAAATAAGGAACGCAAAAACTTTATCCCACCTTCAATATTCTGTGCAGGGTCAAAAGGATTTTTTACCCCGAGGTGGCGGGCGGTCTCGGGCATCAATTGCATCAATCCAATTGCGCCACTCCTGGAAACTGCCCTGGGATTGAATTGTGATTCTTTTTGGATTATTAATTTAACAAGAAAGGGGTCAATATTATAGAGGCGTGAGTAATGATTTATGAATAATTCATAATCATCCTCATCAGCACTTGTTTTTGGTTCCTCACCGATTGTTTGTGGTAGGTTTGTAATAAGGGCATTTTCAGATTGATTATATATATTTACCTGACAGAATAACAGAAAATAGAACATAATAAATTTTACATAAAATAAATGCTCTGTCAACAAGAATTTAAAGCTGTTTATAACTCAAAACAATCTTGATTATATCAATATTTTGGTTATATTAAGATTATGAAGATAGACCTTAGAAAGGATGTTATCCTTGTTACCGGTGCAACAGGTGGTATAGGTTCAGCAATAGTAAAATTGCTTGCTGAATATAGCGCAACAATTGCGATCCATTATCATAATGATAGAAAAAGAGCAAATCAACTTGCAAGACAGGTTGGCAATAATTCAAAAATCTTCTTTGCTGACCTCTCAAATCCTGAGGAATGTATTTCTTTAATTAAAGAAGTTTTAAAAGAATATAAAAGGCTTGATACCCTTGTAAATAATGCCGGAATCTATGAATCATCGCCAATCCGCAAAGATACCAGAAGATGGTTAAAAGATTGGAATAGAAGTATAAATATAAATCTCACATCGGTGGCGCTGTTGTGCAGGGAGGCAGTAAAGTATTTTCAAAAAGTCGGCGGCGGCAGGATAATAAATATAGCCTCTCGTGCCGCATTTAGGGGTGAAGATAAAGACCACTGGGCTTATGGGGCAGCGAAAGGTGGAATGGTTACATTGAGTAGGACGATTGCCAAAGAATATGGTAAAGATAATATTAAGTGCTTTGTTATTGCTCCGGGCTTTGTAAAGACGCGGATGATATATGACCATATAAAAAAATTCGGTGTCAGAAGTATTATTAAAAATCTTGCCTTAAATGAATTAACAACACCTGAAGATGTAGCACCTACGGTATTATTCCTTGCCAGTGGATTTATGGACCACGCTACAGGATGCACAATAGATATCAATGCAGGAAGTTATATGCGATAGACTGCCTGAAACCACCTAAATATAGAATATTCTCTTAGGGTGGATACCATGTCTTGAAACTCTGCAAAATTATCTTGACATACAACTAATTTGGATTAAAATTTATATACGGAGGTCTAATGAAAAAGACAGCAACTTTAAGAGAATTTTCTTATCAGCCAGTAAGGGCGCCCAGGGGTCTAAAATTGAGTTGTAAATCCTGGCAACAAGAAGGGGCATTGAGAATGCTACAAAACAATCTTGACCCTGAGGTTGCGGAGAAACCTGAAGAATTGATTGTCTATGGTGGTAATGGCAAGGCGGCAAGAAACTGGGAATGCTACAATAAGATTGTAGAATCGCTGAAATCGTTAGAAAACGACGAGACATTATTGATACAATCAGGAAAACCGGTTGGCATCTTTAAAACATTTGAATATGCACCAAGGGTATTGATTGCAAATTCTTTATTAGTTCCTGCCTGGGCAAATTGGGATTATTTTAGAAAACTGGAAATGCTCGGTTTGATAATGTATGGCCAGATGACCGCTGGGAGTTGGATATACATTGGAACCCAGGGGATAATTCAGGGAACCTATGAAACTTTTGCGGGCTGTGCAAAAAGGCATTTTGGTGGTACATTAAAAGGTAAGTGGGTTTTGACCGGTGGTATGGGTGGAATGAGCGGTGCCCAGCCCCTTGCCGTTACAATGAATGAAGGTGTGATACTCAATATTGAGGTTGACCCGAAGAAGATTGAACGGAGGGTAAAACAGGGATTCTGTGATATGATTGTTTATGACCTTGATGAGGCGCTGAAGTTAGTGTTTGAAGCGGTGGCAAAAAAGATTCCGCGCTCAATCGGACTCGTGGGAAATTGTGCCGATATTGAACCCGAACTTGTGAAAAGAAATATCATACCCGATGTCCTGACGGATCAAACTTCTGCCCATGATGAATTAAATGGCTATGTACCTGGTGGTATGAGTTTTGATGAAGCATTTGCACTTCGTAGTAGAAATCCAGAAGAATATAAAAAGAGGGCTCTTGAATCAATTGCAAGACAGATGGAGGCGATGTTGGAAATGCATAGAAGAGGTGCGATTGCATTTGACTATGGGAATAATATCCGTGGTCAGGCAAAAAGGGCCGGAGTTAAAGATTCGTTTAGAATTCCGGGATTTGTGCCTGAATATATAAGACCACTATTCTGCGAAGGAAAAGGTCCTTTTCGCTGGGCAGCACTCTCGGGTGAAAAAGAAGACATTTATTTGCTGGATAGTGAAGTATTGAAAATGTTTGGGGATAACCCTTCAATCCGTAGATGGATTGAACTTGCCCAGAAAAAAATCCCATTTCAGGGACTGCCGGCAAGGATTATGTGGCTTGGGTATGGAGAAAGAGATAAATTTGGTCTGCGAATAAATCAACTCGTCCGGGAAGGAAAACTAAAGGCACCGATTGTTATTGGACGAGACCACCTTGATTGTGGCTCAGTTGCTTCGCCATATCGTGAGACCGAAGGTATGATTGATGGTTCAGATGCTATCGCAGATTGGCCAATTTTGAATGCACTCTTAAATACTGCATCTGGTGCATCATGGGTTTCGGTACACCATGGTGGGGGAGTTGGGATTGGCTATTCAATACATGCTGGACAGGTTCTTGTATGTGACGGAACAGAGATGATTGACCAAAGGATTCAGAGGGTTCTCACGAATGATCCAGGAATTGGTGTGGCAAGGCACTATGATGCAGGCTACAAAGAGGCAATTGAATTTACAAATAAATATAAGATAAAAATACCAATGGAAAAATAAATGGTTAATTACAAATACCATATCTCAAATTTCAAAATACTAATTCGTCTGGTCATAATTGTATTTGCTCTTCTTTTTTTAAATTGTCCTAATAAAGATGCCCATATAACAATCGTATATGATGCAATGCCCGCAAGTTTTGACCCACATTTAAGGAAAGAAAGCGTCACCCTCTCAATCCTCAGCAACATATATGAAGCACTCGTAACCCATGATCCAAATATGAAGATAATTCCTTGTGTTGCTGAATACTGGGAGAAGATTGACTCCCTTACCTGGCGCCTTTATTTAAGAAATAAAGTTAGATTCCATAATAATAAAATATTAAACTCAAAAGATGTAGTTTATTCGATATACCGACCTTTTTCCCTTTCAGGTTCAGAATATGCTGCACTAAAGGGGTATATTGATACTATTATCCCCGAGGACACAAACACAATTTTAATTCATCTCAAAATCCCCAATCCTTTTTTATTATATGACCTTGCAAATATTTTTATCATTCCTGAAGGATTTGACCCATCGGATAACACATTCTGTGGAACCGGTCCATACAAAGTAAAAGCGATAGAGAAAGACACGATAGAACTCGTGAAATTCAACGGTTACTGGAATAACAGGATTGATTTTGAACGTGCTACAATCATTTTTGTTCCTGAAGTGGAAAAAAGGATTGCATTATTGAAAGAAAAAAAGGCTGATATAATAACCTTTATTCCGCTAACCCATTTAGAACCACTTTCAAATGCAGGGAGGCTAATTGCTGCTTCGGGAATGGCGGTTAGGTATATAGAAATGGATTTAAGCAAATTTCCGTTTAATAAACTCGAATTTCGCCAGGCACTGAATCTTGGAATAGATAGAAAATCCATTGCGGAAAAGGTCTATCATAATTTTGCCACTCCGGCAAATCAATTTATCAGTCAGGGATTATTCGGCTTTGATTATGACTTACCACAATTTATTTATAACCCTGATAGTGCAAGAAAGATTGTAAAAAATTTGAGTGAAATTCCGGTGGTTGATTTTGATTATGCAGAATCACGTGCCTTTATTGCCGAGGCAATCATTAAAGATTTAGAAAAAATTGGAATAAAAATTAATCCCCACTCTCTACCTGTGGAAAAATACTGGGAAAAGATAAATAACAAACAATCTCAATTCTATCTCATTGGATATGTGCCACTTTCCAATGAAGGGATGAGAATATTGCGGGGTTCTTTTCATACAAGGAACCCTGATAAAGGACTTGGTACTCTAAACAATATTAATTATTCAAACAGAGAATTGGACCTCATTATTGAGAAAATGATATCCATCTCTGATTTGCGCGTTTGTGCAAATCTCATAAACGATGCTCAGAAGATTTTAATCAGAGACTTACCAAAAATTCCAATAGTCTGGGAAAAAGAGATATTTGGTGTTTCAGAGAGAATAGAGTGGAATCCCAGGTGGGATGAGTTGATAATCATAAAAGAAATAAAAATGAGAAAATGATTATTCATACAAAAAAATTGTGCCTCTTGTTTTTAATATTGTGTCTCTCAAATTTTATCTCCTGTGAAAAGAAAACATTTACCGTTACTATTTTATATGATCGCCCACCACGAACATATGACCCGCATCTGCGCAATGAAATAGTTACAATCTCTATCCTCTCCAATTTCTATGAAGCGCTTGTTGATTATACTCCAGATTTGAGAATATTCCCTTGTCTTGCTAAAAATTGGTATCAGCAAGATAGCCTAACCTGGATATTTGACTTGCGCGAAAATGTATTTTTCCATAATGGCAAAGAGATGAAATCTGAAGATGTGGTATATTCTTTGTACCGACCAATTCGTGAAAAGGAGAGTGAAAGGTCTAGCCTTATAAGAATTATTGATACGATATATGCAATAAATTCCAATAGTATTTTGATAAAAACAAAATTTCCCTATTATTATTCTCTTTTAAACGAACTCGATTTGCTATATATCATCCCCAATGGCTATAACGATTTTTCAAATCCATTGGGAACCGGTCCTTATAGAACTACGCTAATGTCGCAAGATTCTATTGTCTGCCAAGTGTATCAAAATTACTGGGGAGAGAAACCATTAATTGCCAGAGGAATCTTCAAATTTATACCGGATTTAAAAGAACGTGTTAAATTGCTTAAAGATTCTGAACTCTGTATTATGTATGGAATTCCGATAGATTTATACTATCAGTTGAAAGACAGTGTAAAAATGGAGTTAATAACCGGCGTTGCGACAAGATATCTCCAGTTCAATTTGAACAAAACGCCATTTAACAATAAAGATTTTCGTTGGGCACTGTCAATGGCAATAAATAGGCAGGCGATTGATGATAGCCTATATCATGGGATTGCCGAACCCGCAAATCAATTTGTTCCTAAAGGAGTGTTCGGTTATTGTTCTGACTTCCCACCGCTTCATTATAATCCAGATAGCGCAAGGGCACTACTTAGGCAATTCGGTAAAACAAAAGTCTCTTTCTATTATGGTAAACCGGTTCAAAGAATCGGAAATAAAATTGCTGAGTATCTTCGTTCAGTGGATATTGAAGTAAACGAGAGAGCTCTTGATAGCGAAGAATTCTGGGAAATTGTTGAAGAAAGAAAATTCGATTTCATTTTAATATCATCGCTGATTACAAATTTAGATGGACTCAGTGGAGCAATTGCTTCTTTTTTCTATACATATGGTGCTGAAAAAAGGACCGGTCGGATGAATCGCTCAGGTTTTTCAAACCCTACAATCGATAGTCTCATTGATTTTGCTTTTAAAATTGAAGACCCTGAACAGAGATTGAATCTTATTAAAGATATTCAAATTATTCTATTGAGGGATATACCGGTTGTGCCGATAATATGGGAACCGAGGATATATGGTATCTCAAATAATATTATCTTTAAACCCAGGATTGACCAAACAATACGTTTGAGGGATATAGGATTTAAAAAATGAAACTCTCATTCAAAACAAAATTGATATTAATGATATCCTTAATCATTATTGTTATTTTTGGTATAATGGGAATATTTATGGCATCATCAAGATTAAAGGAGCTACAGACTGAAATTATCACCAGTGCGGAAATGTTCGTCAGATTATCATGCGACAAAATTGGTGAGGCATTTTTACGCTATTATAAAAATGTTTTTTTTAAATTCCGTTCAATTGTTATAAGCCAGAAGGAATTGAATTATGATTTAAAAAATATTCAGATCATCGCTCTTTCTGGTAAAATCTTATATGATATGGAATTATATGAAAAGGGTTTTTTCTCTTCAATAGACAATAGATATACAAATGATAAATTTGTTCTTGATAATATAAAAAAGTTGGAAATAAATATTCATACTGATAATGAAGTCTGTATTGTTGCACCATACATAGATGAATATGGTGTACACAATTACTCGATTGTCTACCATTTTTCCCTTGCACGATTAAAGCGCGAATTATCTTCAGTTTTAGTAGGTAGTCTCTTAATGGCGGTATCAACAATAATATTAGCGATTATGCTTTCCATCATTGCCTCTAATAGAATTACAGGACATTTAAAAGCTTTAAGTCAAAGTGCAGGAAAAATCGCCCAGGGTGATTTCAATCAATTTATTAATATAAAGACGGGCGACGAATTTGAAGAACTTGCCAATACATTTAATTTTATGACTGAAAAGATAAGGGATAACATAAGAAAATTAAATAATCTGATTGAAGAATTAAAAAAAAGGGATGTTCAGAAGACCCAATTTCTTGCCAATATATCCCATGAACTAAGAACTCCTTTGACTGCCTCACTCGGTTATGTTGATTATATGGAAAAAGAAAAAATGGGTCCCTTAAACCAGGACCAAAAACAGGGACTTAAGATAATCCGCAGAAATTTAGAGCGATTAAATAAAGAAATTCATTCTCTACTTCTGGTCTCCAAATATACATTGGACGGAATAAAATTAAAACCTGAGAGATTTGATATTTGTGAGTTAATAGAAAATGTTATAAATAATTTTACGCCTGAAATTAAATTGAAAGGCCTTGTCATTAAGAAAGCATTCACGACAAAAGACCTCTTTGGTGATAAAGAGAATATAAGAACTGTTATTGAAAATTTAATAAGCAATAGTATAAAATTTGCCACACCTGAAACAACAATAACAATCAACACTGATGTGGAGAATAGAGAGACACAAAAATATTTTAGATTTAAAATTTCAAATTATGGGGCAATAATACCCGAAGAGCAGACCGAAGAAATTTTTGAACCGTTTTATCAGGTTGATGCTACAACTTCAAAAAAATATGGAGGGATTGGCCTGGGCTTATCAATTGCTAAAAATATTATAGAAGCCCATCAGGGAAAGATATGGGTAGAGAGCAAAGAAGGATTAACAACTTTTTATTTTATCATACCTCAGGGAGGGCAGAATGAATAAAACCATTCTTGTAATTGATGACGAGGATGACATCCTTGAATTTGTAGGAAGGGTATTGAAAGATGCAGAGTATAACGTGTTAAAGGCAAAGGATGCCAAACAGGGGCTCGCAGTGCTTCAGCACGAGAGGATTGACCTTATATTACTTGATATTATGCTTCCGGAAATTGATGGCTGGGAGATTATGCAAATGCTTAAGTCCGATGAGAAATTAAAAAAGATACCGGTTGCTATGTTGACTGCAAGGGTGGATGCCTACGATAAAATCATTGGATTAAAAGAAGGGGCGGTTGATTATATCTGTAAACCGTTCACAGCCGACGAGTTGCTAAAAAGAATAAATGACATTTTTCTTTACTTAGAAAAGAATAATCTATGAATAATGAAATAGAAAAAATCCAATCTGAATTATATAAGTATAGAGTTAGTCTTTATGATCGCGCAAGTGGCTTGCCTACAGTTTATGGAGTATTAGAGGATTTGAGAAGAATTATTGAGCAGGAAAAAATAATCGGAATTTTGTATCTTTCAATAGGTGACCAGAAAAGGATTGAGCCCGTCTTTGGATGGGAGGTTTATGACGAATTGATTAAATTGTTTACAATAAGTGTAATGGGAGAAATTGGTAAGTTAATTCCCCGTTCAGCATTGATTACAATTTCTTCAGTAATGGGTGACGGTTTTTTTATTTTTTTGACCAGGAATGAATGTGGTGGGCTGGTAGATAAAACATATTTAAATACCCTGTCCGAGCAATTCAGAAATAAAGTTGAAAAGATTAAGAACGAGTTTGAGCATACAGAAGCAATAGAAAGAATTGATTTACATACAAGTTATCAGATTATAAGGCTTGACCCAATGGTGCGAACCGAAAGGCTTCTTTATCATGCGATTGAAGATATAAAATATGCTGCCCATTATCCGGACAGGTTAAAAGAAAAAGCGTTTTACACAGAATTAATTAAAATTGTAGATAACAGATTGATCTATACAGTTTATCAGCCTATATACAATCTCAGGAATGGAACCATCTATGGTTATGAGGCATTAAGCCGAGGGCCAAAAGGCTCATTCTTTGAAGACCCTGATACTATGTTCACATTTGCGGCAAGATATGAATTACTGCCGAAGGTTGAAGAACTATGCCTCTATAATGCAATAAGAGAATCAACCAATCTCAACTCAGACTCATTGATATTTCTAAATATTACTCCAGACCAGATACCGAAATTACTTGATAACCATTTTATTGATTTACTGTCTGAATGTAGGATTAATGCCAATCGAGTGGTCATTGAAATCACTGAAAAATTTGCTATTCCCCATTATGGCACCTATCAGGAGATACTGGTGAGGACAAAAGGCAGAGGATTAAAGATAGCCCTTGATGATGTAGGTGTGGGGTATTCAACCCTGGAAAGGATTAGCGAGATAGGACCAGATTATTTGAAATATGACCGGACCCTGGTCAGGGATATTGATAAAAACCTTATCCGCCAGGAATTGATAAGGTCATTTGCAAATTTTGCTAATCGTATCAGTTCTACAATCATTGCTGAAGGGATAGAAAACGAAAACGAATTGCAATTTCTCAAAAACCTTGGTATTAAATATGGGCAGGGATTTTATCTTTGCCGCCCAAAACCAATGAATGAATTAAATAAATTAAACAAAAGGGGTTAATTTAGGAATTTTTTTCAAAAAAATTTGTATTTAACAATAGAAAAGGGGGAACAATGAAACCATTTTTACCGTTGAGCATTGGAATACTTACTTTAGGACTGATATCCAGTACCGGTTCTAATGGCAAAGGCAATGAATTGACCTTAAATATACCATTTGAAGGATTAAAAGGAGAAATTGGAAAGTTCGAAGTCTGGGTATTGGACCCTGAGGATGATGTAATAGGAGAATTTAGCAGTTGGATATTTATTAACAAGGATTATTACTCATTCCCGGCAAAAATAAAGTTAAAAAGAACTATTGAAGACCCTGACCTTTTACGGATAAAGGTGCGTTTCAAAAAAACTGAAAAAATTTATTCACTATTTCAACTTCAGGATAAGATGATTGTAAAGATTTTAGGGCAGGATAATTTTATCAAGGGAACCTTGATAAAATATCGGATTATTGTTAAAAATCAAAGAACCGAGGAACCGATTTCTAATGCAAAGGTCAAGGTCGTTTTAACTGGCGAAAAGACAGAAAAGGCAGTTTATGAAGGAAATACAGACAACACAGGAACTTGCGAAGCAATCTTTACCTTACCTGTAAATATTAAGAACACCCAATTGAAATTCATCGTTAGTTCTGCATTAGGTAAAGATGAATACAATACCAGCATAAAGATAACAAGTGGTAATTTGACATATCTTGTCACGGATAAACCAATCTATCAACCCGGACAGACTATCCATATAAGAACATTATCACTTCAGAAGCCATTACTGAATGCAGTAAAGAATAAAGAAGTAATATTTGAGATAGAAGATGCAAAAGGGAATAAGGTATTCAAAAAGACAATAAAGACTGATGAATTCGGCGTTGCCTATACTCCATTCTTGTTAGCAGATGAAGTAAACTTCGGTAACTGGACGATTCGTGCCATCCTTGATAATGAAAAAACCGAGAAGTCAGTAAAGATTGAAAAATATGTCCTGCCCAAATTTAAAATCACATTGAAGACTGATAAAGAATTCTATATGCCCGGTGAAAAAATTGAAGGAAACATTGATGTCCAGTATTTCTTTGGCAAACCGGTTGTGGATGGAAAGGCAAAAATCACAGTATATAAATTTGATATTGGTTTCAACGAAGAAGCTGTTATTGAAGGCAAAACCGATAAAGACGGTTTGTATCACTTCAGCTACAAGCTACCTAATTATTTTGTCGGTGAGCCATTAGAACAAGGTAATGCGCTTGTGCGTCTTGATATTGAAGTAATTGACAAAGCAAATCACAGTGAGAAAATCTCTGCGACAAAAAAAGTTGTGCAAAATCTAATTAATATCGTAATTGTGCCTGAAGGGGGTTTACTCAAATCAAATCTTGAAAATAGGATATATGTGGTAGCAAATTACCCAGATGGTTCACCTTGTCTGGGACAGGTCGAAATGACTATTGATGGTGTAAGAAAGACGGGCAAGACTGATGATTATGGCATTGCAGAATTTGTATATAAGCCAAGAGGTGATGTAGTAAATATTAGCGCTAAGGTTATAGATAATAAAGGTGAAGCCGCAGAGGTAAAAAAGGAATTTACTCTAAATACTGAACAAGAGCAGATTATAATGAGAATGAAGAGAGGGATATATAAAGTTGGTGATTATGTCAATATAGAATTCCTAACAACAAAAAATAGCGGTAGAGTTTATCTTGATATTATCAAAGATAATCAAACTGTTCTCACTAAAGCCATTGAAATTAAAAATGGTCAGGGAAATTATCAACTACATATGACATCGGATCTCGCTGGCTCAATCTGGTTGCATGCCTATATCGTTACACAAGGTTCAGATATTATTCGTGACACAAGATTTTGTTATGTCCACGGCGCAAATGATTTGACCATAAATGTAAAAACTGATAAAAAAGAATATTTACCTGGTGAAGATGGCAATATCATATTTACGATTACTGACAAGAATGGCAAGCCACGGATTGCGGCACTATGTCTTGCAATCGTTGATGAGGCGGTCTTTGCCGTGAGTGAATTGCAACCTGGACTTGAGAAGGTCTATTTTACATTAGAAAAAGAGATAATGACCCCGCGTTATGAAATCCATGGATTTGAACCGGCAAATATTGTAAAACAGCCGGCTATAGATGAACGTGCAGAAATTGTAATGTTTTCAACACTCACGCCAAAAGACCCATTCCCGATTAATTATACTACACCGGTTGAGGTAAACGAAAAGATTGCCCGGACATTCTATACAAAAATGGCAAAATTGCGAGAAAAATTATATACTGCAATAAATAAATACTATGACAAATATAACAGCTATCCAAAGACAGAAAATGCTATTAGGACATTCATAAAAGAAGGACTATTAAAAGAGACTGAAATACTTGATCCCTGGAATAGAAAATACAAAATAATCTGTGAGGATGAATATTTCTCTTATTTTACTGTTTTGAGTGCCGGTCCAGATGGAATATTTGATACAGATGATGACATAAATGAATGGCGCTGGAGAAAGTTTGAGATGATAGAGGAAAGGGTATTTGCTCCGGGTGGTGCAATGCCTGTGCCTAGTGTTGAGAAACCTAAGGCGACAATGGATAAAACAGAACCAAAAGAAGGTCTTGGTGAACCAAGGGTGCGCGAATATTTTCCTGAGACATTTATCTTTGAACCTGCTTTAATCACTGATGCAAATGGAAAGGCGAAAATTTCCGTGACAATGCCGGATGCCATAACAACCTGGCGGATGACGATGTTCGCATCTTCGCAGAATGGAGAACTGGGTTCTGGACTTTCGCAGATTCGAGTGTTCCAGGACTTCTTTGTTGATATAGATTTACCAGTCGCCTTGACCCAAGGTGATGAGATATCAATTCCAATAGCAATTTATAATTATTTGCCTAAAAAGCAGAAGATTAAATTGGTCCTGGAAAGTAGAGAATGGTTTGAGATTTTTGGTGATAGAGAAGTTACAAAGGTCCTTAATAAAGATGAAGTCTCCGTTATATATTTCCCGATAAAGGTAAAGGAACTTGGTTATCATTCCATAACAGTAAAGGCATATGGTGAGGTGAAATCCGATGCCATAAAAAGGCAGATTGCGGTATTGCCAGATGGCAAAAGATTTGAAAATATAATCTCAGACCGCCTTGAAGGAAATGTAGTAAAGAAAGTAAGTTTTCCTACAAATGCAATCCCTGGTGCAAATTCATTAATCCTGAAGCTCTATCCAGGAATATATTCTCAGGTTGTTGAAGGACTGGATAAGATGTTCCAGATGCCCTTTGGCTGTTTTGAACAAACATCTTCGGTTACTTATCCCAATATTTTGATTTTAAATTATCTGCGTCAAACTGAGCAGATAAAACCTGAAACCGAGATGAAGGCAGAGGAATATATTAGTATTGGTTATCAGAGATTATTGTCATTTGAGGTAAAGGGCGGCGGATTTTCCTGGTTTGGTGATGCACCGGCAAACAAAATGCTTACTGCATACGGTCTTATGGAATTCAATGATATGAGTAAGGTATATAATATTGATGAAAGGGTACTTGAAAGAACTGCCCAATGGCTAAAGAACCAGCAGGAAAAAGATGGTTCCTGGGCACCTGATAAACAATATCTCCATGAAGAAGCCTGGGGAAGAATACAGCACAGCGATATTATGCCAACTGCGTATATTGTCTGGGCACTTGCCGAGATTGGACAAAAAGACGGTCCTGCACAAAGGGGACTTGATTACCTGAAAGGCAAGTGGGAAAAGGTTGATGATGCGTATATCCTTGCACTTGTTGCCAATGCCTTTGTGGCAATGGAACCAAAATCAGAAATGACAATTAAGGTTCTGCGCAAACTCATTGACCTGGCAAAAGAAGACAATGGTGCAATCTACTGGGAGTCAAATCTCCCTTCAATGACATTTACCACGGGTAAGGGCGCTGATATTGAGGCAAGCGGATTAGCAACCTATGCCCTGGTAAAATCCGGTAAGTTCTCTGATGCTACAACAAAAGCATTGACTTACTTGATTCGTTCAAAAGATTCTTCGGGAATGTGGTATACAACTCAGGGAACTATCATCGCATTGCGTGCCCTGGTCGGAGCACTTGGTGGTGTGAGCGAAGACATTAATGCTACGGTCGTGGTGATACATAATGGCAAAAAGGTAAGTGAAATAAAAGTGGATAAAAACAATGCTGATGTTATGCAGCAGATTGATTTGAAGGAGAACCTCAAGAGTGAAAATACAATTGAAATTCATCTTAAAGGCGAAGGTAATTTCCTGTATGAGATTACGAGTGCTTATTATGTTCCTTGGAAAGACCTTCCAAAACCACCAATGCCTCTATTTGCAATTGATGTGAATTATGACCGCAAACAACTGGCAATGAATGATTTAGTAAATGTTGATGTCGCTATAAAGTTATTAAGGAGTGGGACTGCCCAGATGGTGATGATTGACTTAGGGATTCCACCGGGATTTGAAGTCCAGACACCAACACTTGATGAATATGTTAATAAGAAAACCATCCAGAAATACAGTTTAACTTCGCGCCAGATAATTATCTATATTGAATCAATCTCTTCAAATAAGCCGGTTAAATTCTCTTACAGTCTCAAGGCGAAATATCCGGTTCGTGCAAAGGTCCAGTCCTCACGGGTCTATGAATACTACAATACTGATAAAGAAGTTATTGCTGAGCCGTTCGAAATTAAGGTAACAAATTAGTTTTTTACTGGACTACTATCTCGATCTTTGAATATTTGGGCAAAAGTCCGGGTATAAAACGAGGGGCTGTGCTTACCGCCTTATTCGGTAACACAGCCCTTTTTGTAATTTCGCTTAAAATTACCTCACCGCGCGAACGCGCAAGTGCCTCTGATTGCGAATATGAAAATACAACGACTTCTTTCTTGAATTTCTCTTTTACAATATTGGCAATCTCTTCAAGATATGGTCCTGATTCGCTGTGCAAGTGGGCAGCATTTTCATTAAATAATGCATTTGCTGATACTGCGATTATTGTGCTTCCTTTTTCCTCATATACTACGCCGTTAAATTTATATGCCCGACCGCTTATTCTTGTCGGATTACCAACCGCATCAAATGCAGTGAAGACATAATTATATACCTCGCCCATATTACACATTTCTCCATTGTCGGTCCTCCCATCCCAGGAAAGGACCGGAGGCGGCATTCCTCGCTGGGCATAGCGTCTGACGACCTCACCCTTTGCATCGGTAATGACAAGCTCCCAGGAAGAAACAGTCTTCTCAAATCTGGGTATGAAAAGGGCAATACTGCCATACATAAATCTTGCTACCAGTGGCATTCTTAAATACTCGCTATGGAGATAAAGGATTGGCGTATTTAATCTATCTATTGTTGAATAAAGTTTTTCATCAAATATATACTGCTCCTTTGAAATTACAGAATCCAGGGGAGCAAATGGATTTAAAGCAACCTGTAAATATATTTTGGGGTCGGTTATCTTATATTTCAATTCACCCTTTATAACCTCTTCGCCAATGTCGTGCTCGGATTTTTTTGCTTCCTGGGTGAACAAAAATAAGACAAAGAATATATTCATTTATTACTCCTTATTAACCACAAACAAATCTAAATGTAATGATTCCCCACTGGATTTCCTGTTTCACGCCTGCGGGTAATGGAGCGAATAGCCACGCCTTCACCGCATTCACCACACTCTGGTCAAGATCAGGATAACCAGAAGAAATTTCTATTCTAATATTTTCTCGCACGCTTCCTCCAGGATTGACCTCAATTCGGATTTTTACCACACCTGAAATGCCTTTCTGCAAACACCAGGCAGGATACTGGGGCAGAATCTTTTTCATTATCTCACGGTCTGCTATCGGCCCAGCAAGTGATATAGCAGTTCCTTTTGTTTCTACTTTCAATTTTTCTTCTACTCTTTCTTCAACTTGTTTGCCGATCTGAGAAGTCGGAGTTGTGGGAGGGGGTTTCTTATCAATTTTTATTGTTGGTGCTTCTGCTTGTTTGCCAATACCACCATAGACACCGATACCTGTTCCGCCTTCTGTGCCTGAACCACGGGGCAAATTCTTTGCCAGGGAGATTGGTTTTTCTGCAAGAATTTCTTCTGTTGATTTCATAGTTCCGTTTTTGGCACTGCCAATCTTTATCACCTCACCCACCCCCTCCTGGGGTGTATAACGATTTAAATCTATCTTTGCTTGGCTCCGATCAAGTTTTACATTTAAATCAATTGCCGGTGTAACAATATCACTTCCACCATAAGTGCCAGTAGATGGTGGAGGTGCTTCGCTGACTTCGCTCCAGACCGAACCTTTTGATATAACCTTGGCGACCTCTGGGCGATAGGATTGGTCAAGGAAAGTCACTTCCCTTATATCCTCGTAATTGGATGTGGAAGCAGAGCTGGAACGGGAGAAGAGTAAAAATAATAAGATATGCACGACTATTGAGATTACAATACCTATATCAAGTCTTTTATCTCTGAACATAGTTATTCCTTAGATTTTTTCGTTGCGCAGGCAATACGCTTTGCACCTGCCTGCTTAACTTTGGCAAGAATCTCCAGCACATTCTTATGTAATACATTTCGGTCCGCACGAATCACAATAAGTTGATAAGGGTCCTTATCTACTGCCTGTTGAACGACCTTCTCAAAGTCCTCCCATGATATTGGCTGGTCATTTATAAATAAACTCTGGTCTATAGTATAGGTAATAGTAAAATTCTCCTCGGTCTTTGTCTCAGCAGTATGTGCCCTTGGAACTTCAACCGGTGTATTGGTATGGGTCATTGTCATTGGCGCAATTATCATCATCATTAAAACTACCATTAAGGCAACCGCTGCCATTGGTAGAATATCTACATTCTCCAATCGCTTCATCTTCTACTCCTTAATAGTGCAAGTTCTCCTGCGCCCTTTTGTTTTGCTAAATCAAGTATCTGTATCACCCTTTCATAAGTCACTTCGGTATCGGTTGATACAATCACCCTTTTCTCAAGACTCCTTACCAGCAACTGTGGGAGCAATTCTTCCAGTCTTTCGTATGTAACCAATTCTTCATTCAGTAAAATGCCACCATCATTCAGAAGGTGGATATTGACCTTTATATCACTTACTTCAGTTGCTGAACCTGATGCTACGCCTGGAGCATTTACAAATATTCCGGACTCAAAAAATAAAGGGATTGCAACAATGAATCCTATCACAAGTGATAGAGCAATATCTACGAGTGAATTGAGTATCAATCCCTGAGGCTCTGTACCAAAATGTATACGCTTTTTCTTTCTCATATTCTATCTATTCTTAGTCCTGTACTCATCCCTCAGAATTTCCAGGTCGTATCCTCAGATAACGGAGGTGTCGCTGGTTTAGGGGTTGCAACTGGCTCAGGATTTATACCATCGGTTTTCTTCTTCATCGTTTCCAGAAGAACAATCACTTTATCGCATATACCTTCAAGACTCATTGCCAGTTCATTACTCTTTTTTGTATAATAGTTGTAAAAGAAAAGAGTAGGGATACCAATGAATAGTCCGAAGGCGGTTGTAAGGAGTGCCTCGGCAATGCCCGCAGAAACTACTGCAGGACCCCCGGAACCCGTAATTGATATGTTATGAAATGCCCGGATTAAACCGGTCACGGTCCCGAGCAAACCCAATAAAGTCGCTCCATTTGCCAGTGTACCCATACCACCGAGATACCGATCAAACTTTAATTTTTCTTCAATCACATAACTTGATAATACATCATATAGATTGTCTGCATCAAGATGTTGGTTCTGAAGGGCAACGGCGAACAATCCAAATAATGGGTTTTTTTTCTGATTTGCATAGGCAAGTGCACCACTTGTGCCTTGATTTCTCAATACCTGGCTAAACCGCAAAAATCCTGTTCTTGTATCAAAACTGTTTCTTACAAAGTACAAAAATCGTTCTATTATCAAAGCCAGGGCGATTATTGAACACAAAAGTAAAATTATCATTACAATGCTATTTTTAAAGATTTCAACCAATGGTTGGCCCAGTATCATTTTTTAACCTCCTTTTTGGACCACAAGAAATAAATTAGTGCAGATGCTCTCATTTTTCTCTTTTTGCCCCTTCAGTCTGGATTTCCCCAGACCCACTACCTGCCTCACCAAGGTATTTTTTGCATACACCGATATTGTGTCGGGCATTGGTTAGGTATTGGGATGAAGGGAAAGAATCAACCACGGTCTGGAAATTCTTCAATGCCTTACCATACTCTTTTAGATTAAAATAGGCTGTGCCTAAATTAAAATAGACTGCATCCTTTTCTCTACCCTTCGGGAAATAACTTAAATAGCGCTCATACAACTCGGTTGACTTCTGCCAATCTTCAATATTCACTGCACATTCAGCTGCAAGTAAAAGCGCATCCGGTGCATAAGAGGAAGATGGAAAGTTCACGACGACTTTTATAAATTCTTCCATTGCCTGGGCATATTTTTTATCATCAAAAAATTTCTGGGCGATTTGATATTGCCCATCCGCAGCAAGTTCACTCTGGGGAAATCTTTCCACAAAGTATTGCATTGCCTCAGTCGATTCAAGCCCTTTTTGATAATAGCATATCTCCATTCCTTTCCTTGCGGCGGTTGCCTCGTCAGCAGTTGGATACAGATCAAGAAATTTCTGAAAGTCCCTTATTGCGTCATCGTAATTCTTTTGATTATAATAACTCTGGGCAATTGCTAATTGTGAAGAGCGGGCAAAATCATCATTGGGGTGATTTTCAACGACCCAGCGGAACAGACTCCGTGCTTTTTCATATTCAAGCGCCTTAAAATATGTATCACCAGCGCGAAACCCGGCTTCAGCAGATTTTCTTGCCAGTGGAAAATTGCCGAGCAACTTTTCCCAAGATTCTATGGCGTTTGCATAATATTCAAGATTGTAGTATGACATACCCGCATAAAATAGCGAAGGGACAGCACATCTCTCATCTTTTGGGAAGGTGTTATATAATGCCTCAAATGTCTCCCTTGATTTCATATAGTCTCGCTGATTAAACTGTGAATAGCCAAGTCCCAGATATATCGCCATCACAAGGGATGAATCTTCATAAGGAACCTTACTCATACTCTCAAATATATCCTGGGCTGCTTTTGGTCGGTCCTGATTATACAAGGAGTAGGCAAGTCCTAACCGGGCATAAGGTGAAACTTCAATGCCGAAATAGTCTTTTGTCACTGTAAGATATGACTTCTCGGCCTCAATAAAATTATTCAGATAATAGTATGACTCGGCAAGGAAATATAGTGTCCGGCCACGCCACTCATTTTTTTCATCAGGGAAGTCTTTAATATATCTACTACCGAATGTAACCGCATAGTCAAAGTTCTTTAAGTTATAAAGAGAATATAAGAGCATTGTTGCAGCGGGTTCTCTCAGCGGAGACTTGGGATATTTAGATAATAATGATTCAAAGAATCTAATCGCATTTACATAATCCTTTTTCTGGAAATAAATCATTCCTGTCAGATATTCACCAATACTTGCAAGTTCCCCTGATGCAAACATCGTTGCTAATTGGGCTGAAGATGTCAATGCCTGAATTGTATCACCATAGGCAAGCAATGCCTTGGTTAACTGGAGATTGGCATATGATGAAATCATTGTGTTGGGATAATTGGCTCTTACCCTCTGGAATGCACTCACCGCACCAAGTCCATCATCTAAATTCATTCTGCATATCCCTAAAAAATATCCTGCATGTGCAGCAAGAAGATTATCTGAATGTCGCGTCAGTGGAATAAGATGTTCTGCCGCACCTGCATATTCACCGTAGTGGATTAAAGATGCAGCATAGAAGAAGTGGGCATAGTCAATCAACGGGGACTTAGGATAATAGGCAATGAAATCTTTGAATTTTACTTTTGCCCCATCAAAATCTTTATTAAAAAATAATGCCTCAGCCCTTGAAAATTCTGCAAGGGTGGCAATCGGTGTATTGGGTGCTTCATCAAGAATTTCCTTAAATGATTTTATTGCTTCAAGGGGATTGCCAAGACGGGATAGTGCTTTACCATAATAAAATTTTGCCTCAAGGAGTTTCAATCCCTCAAGCTTTTCTTTTGCTTCTTGATAACTACCTCGGAAATAATATAAGACGCCGAGGGCGAAATTTGTCCTATCTTCTTCTTTATAGGCAGGATTTTTTAACAATCTCTGGAGAATCTGTTCTGCCTCTCTATAATTTCCCTGCAAGATATCTATCATTCCAATCGCATAAAGACATTCGGGTTCAAGGTATGCGTATTTTTTTCTTCTCAGGATTGTCTCAAAATGTTCTTTTGCATGGTCATAGTCCTTGATGTTAAAATAACATTCAGCAACCCTGAATCTTATTTCATCTTCAAAATCAGTTCCGCTATATTTTTTTAATATTGCTGAAAAATATTTCAATGCCTGGACATAATTTTCCTGCAAGAATAATCTATGGGCAATCTCGTAATCCATTACGAGTTGATTATAGTCGGTTAAGGCAAAAAGGAAGGCAATGATAAACATAATTACTCCTGGGGCACGAACTCTATCTCACCTTTCGGTCCAAGGGTAACAATCTTCACAAGATAATCACTGAATGTTATACGTTCCTTTCCTTTATCAATTATTATTATTTCGTAATAATATCTGCCATCTGCAACCAGTCTGCCTACGTCATCAAGTCCGTCCCAGGAAAGTCTTAACGGTGGAGCATCCCATCCTGAATATGTTCTAACGACCTCACCATATTGATTTTTAATCAGCAATTGCCACCTTTCAATTTCCCGTTTTGTAGTATAATGCAAATCAAGCCAGGCAACATTTTCTTTTCTTCCGGGTGCAGGTGAAAATTCTTTTGGTGTTGCAGTAACCCAAGTTCGGAACCCACCAAATTCAATAAATATACCTGCCTTATGCCGGATAGGTAATAGATAGTTTGATTTATGGTGGAGTTCTATCGCATAATCTATTCCAGTTGACATATTTCCAAAAAATTTTCTTACACCAAGTCCTGCATTCAATGTGTTCTCATCAAAGCCAGCACGAAGGATTAAGATTGGATAGACCGGTATGAACTCAAAACCAAGGTGCGGTTTTACCGGCGAATATTCAAGGGTGTTTTTAACTAAATCCGCAACGATAACCGCTCTACCCTGATATAATTTTATTGCCCCGCCAGACCTGAATGTTACAGGAAATTCTTCAGTAGTGCCGTCCTCTAAGTATTTCAAGTTTGGCCCAAGGATGTTTTGGACTGAGATGCCAAGTGTGTAATTATTTCTTGGAAAGAAAAAGATTCCTGCATCACCGCCAAAACCGATTGCACCATACTGAGCAATCTTGCTGGTAAGAAATTTTAAATTTGTCCCGATGCTAAATGCACCAGAAACAAGATAGGCATATGAAAGCAGAACACAACTTTGGGCGAAATAATAAGTTCCAAAGGGATTCATATTCACATCTCTTGAATCAGTCCCCTTAGAACGAAAATGAATTATATTACCACCAAATGTCCCAAATTTTCTTGTCGGTAGGGCATAGCCGAGATAACCAAGTTGATGGCCACAGAGATCGAGGTATGATGACTTTATATTGTGAGAATACAACTGGGCAAGCCCAGCAGGATTAAAATAGACAGCCTCAGCATCATCGGCAAGCCCTGTAAATGCCTTGCCTATTGCTGTTGTCCTCGGGCTCATTCCATAATTAAAAACCGCACCGGGCAGACCACCATCTTGGGCAAATGATAAAGTGGCGAGAACAAAGTAGCAAGTAGCGAATATGACTCCTACCTTGAAAATTACACTATCATCCTGAAAGAATAGTCGGAGTCTGCTATACCGCTGCGCTTTTAGTATCGCCTTTAGCTTACCAAAATTTAGCACAAATGAAACGGTCCTACATTTTTTTGGAATGAAATGACCATGCGAATGAAATGACCCGGTATACTTAAATTCTACCATATCACACCCACCCTTATTCTTTTCTCCAAAAATACATTCGTATGTAGATAACCTTTTAACAATACATAATATACGCCGCTTGCCACCTTCTTCCCTTTATCATTCCTGCCATCCCAGGTGAGATTATTTATCCCAATCCTTGCACCATTTTGTCCCGAAGGAATTTCTTCATGATGGACACGATTACCAAATGCATCATATATTGAAAAGATAACATTGCAATCCTGCTGTAGATAATATACAAACCTTGTATATGGTTGATTTATCTTTCCAAAGGGATTTGGATAGGCAACGATATTACCTTCCATTACTGAAGAATCAGGGATGATAACATAGACTGTCGCCGTTTCAGCATAATCATCTGCTCTTATTTCTATTGAATTCAATTCATTAAAATAGCCGATTGTTGCGGTGAATTGAGACTGGCAAATTCCCTGCGTATTTGTCTGGACAGTATCATATTGTGGTATTATATAGCCATTACCACTTATGACCGAAAATTTCACCCATTTACCCTCTATAGGTTCGTTATTACGGTCGTAGACAGTAACATTGATATAGGCAATTTCACCTGGAGTGATTGTATCAGGATTAACCGTAATATCAAAATTGGTTGTTCTTGCTGCAATTTTAAGAAAATTATCGTAACTGAAAAAACCATTGGTCAAATCCCTTGCATAGAGAAATTTCTCGCCTTTTGTAGAGAAATTCGCAGTGAATGATACTGAGCCATTGGATAGACTTTTGGCAGGTGGATTAGAAAAACCCGAAGAACCAGAAAGTTGAATTGAATAACCCGAAACATTCGTTTTATTCCACATTGAATCTGTGGCATAGACTGTGATCTGAAAATCTTCAAGCACATACTGATAAGAAGGTGTCCCTGATTTGCCAGGAGTCTCGATTGTATTTGTGATTGTATCACCAGGGAGGTGCGTCTCTCCGGGCAGGAGAACAAGGAGTCTATTGTATGTTCCGGGATAGATGTAAATATTGGTTGATGTATCAGGCTTTATCCCTGAATTTGTAATATCATTTATAAAGACCTGGTGTGTACCTGCTGTTCTGATGGCATAGTTTACATTTGCGCTGCCATTATTTAAACGAAAACCCAGTCTTCGGCTGAACGCATCAGAACAAAATAACAATATAGAATCATTACCTGTTATTATCTGATTACACCATCGGTCTGTGAGATATACTGAAACATTAAAAAAAGAACCTGCCTGCTGGCCTGAAGGTGTACCAATCCTTCCTGATTGATTCCCGGGTGCATAGGTCTGACCAGGCAGGACTGAAATGAGTCTGTATGGTGTATTAGGGACGACCTGAAATGAATTAGATTCACCACTCGCACCACCTCCTTCACATCTCAGCCTTATGTTATTACCAGCAATTGAAACCATAATACTACCCTGCCATGAACTGTTACCATTGAAATAGACAATAGTATCAGGACTCACAGGATAACTCATATTGGGGGTATAAATCCGCGCCGAACCATAATATGGTATTGGTTGTCCTGATGAATTCAATGCATAAATTGTTATTAAAAATGGGACGCCAGCGGTCTTCGGCGATGTGATAGTATCAAACGCAAAACGGTCAAGCTGACCAATCAATAAAAAGGCTAATAAATGTATCAAAGAAACCTCCCCGATTGGAATTTATTTTGAGAATGTTTTAAGGGTTTAAGTCTTAAGATAGGGCAATTCATTGTATGATTATATTCATATTTTCCATTTTGTCAAGAAAATGGTCGTTCCAACAGCTTTGAAGAATGAACTTTTGTTTTTTTCAACCAGCTATATCAAAAAATGGT
>CAZLGA010000007.1:0-57885 GCA_964559225.1 uncultured bacterium
CATGTGTTTACGGTTTCCGGTAATAGGAGTAGTGTTCCATATAATGGTCCATTAGCAATCCCAACACTTGTAGATACAATAAATTTGAGTCCCATTAATTCATCTGGTTATTGCTGGGGTCTTGCCTATGACTGGGAAAGGGATGCTTTGTGGGTTACCCAGTGGAACCCTTCCTTTAATAAAATGTACGCTATCCGAAAGCGTTCACCCTGCACAAAGGTAGATTCAGTAACTCTTGGGTCAGGTGTTCCTACCTACCGATTAGGTATCGGATATGGTGGTAACAATATAATGTATATGGCCGGATATAATAACACCATCTATAGAATAAATATGACCAATGGAACCGGTTCAGTTTATCGGACTGTCAGTGGGCAACTTGAAGGGCTTGATTTTAATGGTGTTGATGATGTAGTCTATGCCACGGACTGGAGTACAAATGTGCTTGGGTATGCCAAACCATCCCAGACTGGAACTTGGACTACAATTGCAAGGCCACAATATCCTTGCGGAGTTAGTGGTGCATATGGTACCACTGCACCGACATTGTTATTCCAGGCTGAGGAGGCAAACCCGTCACACTTCTACCAGTTTCGTCTAACCAATGGTGTGCCTGCAGCTACACCGGAATCAGTATGGCAGTGTGATCCAGGTCAAACCCAGGGTTATGAGGCAGACTGTGCATTCGATGGTCAGTATGTCTATATCCTTGACCAGTCAGGTCCGGACAAAATCTGGGTCTATGATATCGGGATTATCCTGAACGATACGATTCGCTGGACATTTGAGACCGGCTGGCAGGGCTGGACCCATACAAGTGCATACACATTCCCGAATGCCTGGGGTGTTGCACGCTCAAACCTTCATTCTGGCTGGATGCCTCCAAATGCTCAGGATTCCTGCTTGTGGTTTGATGATGATGCAGCAGGTATTGGTGCACCTCCGTTGAAAGATACAGCACTCTCACCAGTCATTGTTCCACATTCAACAACTAACTGGTTAAAATGGGGTGTGACATACAATTATTTAACAACACCGGAAAAACTTGAGGTGGGCATTAAATACTTCAATGGTTCGGTCTGGACCGTCGTGCCATTAAGGACTTATACTTCTGATATCGCTGGTGCATGGGATTCAGCAGATGTAAGTGCATACAAGACCTATCCAAGATTACAGGTCTATGCATACTATGATGATGGTAATGGCTGGCAATGGTATGGTGCAATTGACAATGTGACGATCAATGGCGAACTCTATGTTCCAAGTCATGATGTGGGAACCACACTAATCAACCAGCCACCTAATAATGTTCTACCCAATACTACTTACCAGCCAACTGCAACCTACAAGAATTTTGGCAACAATAATGAAACCTTCAATGTCTATTTCCAGATTGACTCTTCAGGAACGATTATCTACAATCAGACCCAGAATTTAACACTCCCAGCCGGTGAAGATACAGTTATCATGTTTCCTAACTGGACAAGTTGCGGAACCACCGGTGTAACCTACATTTTCAAGGCATTCACAGTCCTTGCTGGTGATATCAATCCAGCAAACGACACGCTGACAAAGACCGGTGTTGTTAATCCTACATTCTGGGAAATTCTTTCTGCTCAATTCCCGACTCCAAGTTCAGGACATTCAATGGCAACAATCAATGATGGTAAGTATATGGTGTTCGGAATAAGAACAACCGGTGGTTATACAAATCAGACTCAGATATATGATATAGCAGGCGGTTCCTGGACAGCGGGTCCAACCAATCCATATGGTTGTGGAGCCTATGGTACTGCCCAGGGTGTGAATGGCAAATACTACAGACTTGGTGGAACCGATTCCTGGCCCACTGCCCTGACAAGGGTTGATATATATGACCCAGGTTCAAATCAGTGGTCAAGTGGAGCTTCATCACCAACCGGGAATATAGACCAGGTATCAGGCGTTTATAAAGATTCACTCATCTTTACATTGGGTGGTGGTAACTGGGGCGGAACTGTCCCTCCACATACCAATTGTTACTTCTATGATACCTATCTCAATTCCTGGACACAAGCAACCAATATGACTGGTGTGGGTAGGGGTTGCGCAGCGGGTGGAGTGATTGATACATTTGCAATCGTTGCCTGCGGTTATGATGGTTCTTCCACATACCGAAATGACTATATCGTTGGTAGAATCAATCCTGCGAACTGCTCACAGATCACCTGGGGTTCACCAGCGACAATCCCCGGTATGACTGATGGTCGTTACCGTGTGCCAAGTGGTGTTGACCGTGTTAATAAAGAACTCTGGGTCGTCTGTGGTCAGACAGCAAGTGGTTCAAGCGATCAAACCTGGTCATACAATCCATATACAAATACCTGGACCAACTGGAACAAACCAAAGCCAACACCGGTAGGAAATGTATCACCGATTGCAGTAACCTTGAGTGCTGCAGGCGATGTCGGTGTATTCGTTGCCAGTGGTTATCAGGGCGGTGCATATGTGCCTGCTCACGAGGTCTTCCATACTGGAAAAGTCCCAGGTGTTCAGGAAAAACCGACTGTGCCAATCTCCCAGCTCAAATTTGGATTTGCTCCAAATATGCCGACTCCAACAAAAGACTATGCTCCAATTTCTTACACTACAACAAAGTCGGGAAAGGTGACGCTCAGGGTCTATGATGCAACTGGTAGACTTATTCGAACGCTTGTAAATCGTCCTAATGAACCTGCGGGTTCAAAGACCGTTTACTGGAATGGTGAAGATGATAATCGCAGACCCGCTACGGATGGTGTCTACTTCCTGAAACTTGAGGCAGAAGGTAAAGTTGCTACTCACAAGCTCGTCTTTGTGAAATAAGGAAAATAGAATGGCTAAGAGCCCCGCCTGATAGGCGGGGCTCTTTTGTTTTTCAAGGATTGACAATAAAATCAAACTGAATATAATATAAATATTAAAACTATGATTTTTTTAATGTCAGCAAATGTAACTGACGATAGCGGTAGCGTGCACCAATTTTTCCAACAGATGTCAAACGAAGTGTAGACAGATAAGGTTGAAAATTAAATGTTCTGGGCGGAGCGGGAGAGACCATAAATGGAGGTAATGATGAAAGCCAAGATATTGGTTGTAAGTCAGGATCAGGAGATAATTAAAGGGATTAGCAATATTCTTGAAGGCATCGGACACATTGTAAAATCATCAAGTACCGCTGATAGCTGTTTAATTCAGTGCAGGTCCGAGAAATTTGATGTGATATTTGTAGATGTTCACCTTCCGACACTTCCATTTAATCTTATCATTCCGGATTTAAAGAGAATTTGTTCTGATAGTGAAATAATATTGATTACCGCTAACACAATAACTGAGGCACTGGCAAAGATAGAAGCCTATCAACTGAACAACTTTATTATATTACCATTGAGTGCTGATAAAATAAAATTGACTCTAAATCGCGCCCTGCGTCAGGTTGAATTATTAAGAGAAAACCGAAGACTCTTGTTGAATGTGACTGCTGCAAAAAAGGAATGGGAAGCAACAGTTGATGCAATTGAGGAACCAATTTTTGTTACTGATTTTGATTACAAAATCCTGCGGGCAAACCTTGCTACTTTTCAGATGTTGGGCAAAGGTGTGAATGAAGTCATAGGCCACACATGCTATGAAATACTGCACTGTGCAAAAGAGCCGGTACCTGATTGTCCAGGGAAAAAAGCAAGAGACAGCGGTGAACCAGCAAGTGATACTCTATCATTCAAAGGAATAAAAAAGAGAATGACCTGTAGTGTTTATCCTCAGGTATTTGCCAATGGCGGTGGTCTTGTCCATCTTCTGCATGAACCGAGCATAGCAACTGAACAGCAGGCACAGGCAATGGCAAAATATGAAAGATTGTTTGAAGATGCAGCAATTCCTATTATTGTTGTTAGTTCGGAAGATTATAAAATCACCGATGCCAACCAATCAGCATTAGAATTGTTAAAATATGACCCTGAAAATTTAGTTGATATGGACTGGGAAAATATATTTGGTCGGGATGTGAGGGAGAATACGATAAAAGAGATTTTGAGTCAGATTTCTACCGGTAAGGCAATCGTGAAATCTAAACTTTTAGATAAAAATTATAAAGAGATGGAGGTTGAAATTTTTATAAACCCAGTTGAGGTCGGAAATCTGCAATTTATGGAACTATTTTTCATAACGGGCAAAAACATCTAAACATCTGTGATTCTTGGAAAGATTATCAAAAACATTTAATATATCAATTACCTAATTTACCTGCAGAAAACAACGATATTCAATAGACATCCCTGAAAAATGAAAAAGATCTGGGTTAATAAAACGAAATCATTCAAATCTGCAGAAAGATTTGATATTGAATACTATCTAAAGATGAGCCCTGCACAAAGGTTAGAATTGATGCAGATTTTAAGAGAGATGTATAATAAAATTAAGTTTCCTAAAATTAATGAAGGTAGAAAAAGATTACGAAGATCTATTAAAATTATTCAACAAGTATAAAGTAAAATATTGTATCGTTGGTGCATTTGCAGTAGCGTTTTATGCACGACCAAGATACACAAAGGACATTGATATTCTGATTGAACCGAGTGAGAAAAATAGTATTAAAATTATTAAAGCACTGAACGATTTCGGATTTGGCAGTCTTGGCTTGAAATTGGAAGATTTTATGAAAGAAGGTAGGATTATTCAATTGGGCTATGAACCGGTAAGGATAGATATAATAACATCTATCAGTGGTTGCACCTTTGATGAGGTCTGGGAAAATAAGAAAGTAGGTAGATACGGGAAAGAAAAAGTCTATTACATAGGTCTTCAGGAATTAATAAAAAATAAGAAGACTGCAAAACGTAAACAAGATAAGATTGATTTGGCAATTCTATTAAAGGTAAAAGATTAACTAAAAGATTTTTAAATTTCTGAATAAAAATGCTGAACATAAAACTGGATAAAGACACTTATGAAAAAACGATTAACCATCAAGTTGTAAATTTATCATATAAACTATGAAGAAATCGAGAAAATTGTGCGCCCCGTTAGACACAAAGTGTCTTATCGATCTCAGAGAATACAATTGTGGTATGCAGAAACCCGGACATTACAAAATTTACTGGGATGGCAATGATAATCACGGCCAATTTGTGGGCACTGGCATCTGTTTCTGCCACTTAAATACCGAAATCTGGAAAAAAACAATAAAGGTAGTGCTGATAAAAAAATGAAAGAGAAATTGACATAAGAAACCTTGGTTAGTTTAAAAATCAGCAGTTTTTCCGAATATTCCAATTGATATTAAAGAAGCTATGGATTAAAAAAAGTGGCGAATGAAGGTTCAAAGGTCTACCTTTCTTCTACGCAAAATGGTTAAGAGCCAAAAATATTTAATGTCTTTGGAAATTTTGCGGGACTTTGTCAAAAAGGTCGTGCCACCTGTAATTTATTTGAAAAATCTCATTATTGATGGCATTGAAACACCAAATAAAAGGCTCTGGACATTACGGGAATTTCTTAGTCTTGAAGAAAAAATTTTTGCTGAAAAACTAAATTTAGATGTTGTAATCTATTACCAATATGAAAAATGTAGTAATTCAATCTCTGATAAAATCGTGTGAAAGATTACCCAAATCTTTAACATCTCCATGGATTGATTATTATGCAAAACACCATTATATACAATAGCCATTATTTCTATCTATTAGAAACCTGTAAGAATTACAATGAATTTTCTTCTCTTTAAAGTTAACTACCTTTTCTTGAACATGAATTTAAGGACTTAAATTGATGAGGAAATCTTTAAAAATTCAAAATATAAAAGGTTTATTAACTTTGCCAACCAATAAAAGATTGGTGGAAAATTTTTTTTCGCTTTCGATTCTTCAGGTAATGAACTATATTTTTCCATTAATCACGCTACCTTATTTGGTAAGAATTTTGGGTCCAGAAAAATATGGGCTCATCGCCTTTTCCCAAGCATTTGCTAGTTACTTTATCATCATCATTAACTATGGATTTGACCTTTCAGCCACAAGGGAAATATCCATAAATAGAGAAAACAAAGAAAAACTATCGGAAATTTTTAGTTCGGTGATGACCGTGAAAGTTATTCTTCTAATTTTATGCTTTTTAATAATGTGGATAATACTGCAAATAGATAAATTTAAAAAAGATTTTTTAATATATTACTTCACATTTGGGATACCGCTCGGCCAAGTACTTTTTCCACTATGGCTATTTTTGGGAACTGAAAAAATGAAATTCATTACTTTAATAACTATTATTGATAGAACATTTTACACAATAACAATTTTTATCTTCATCAAAACTACTTCCGATTATATTTATGTCCCCCTATTAAACTCTTTTGGCTATATAATTGGTGGTATTTTTAGTCTGATAGTTTCATTTTTCCATTTCAAAATTAAGTATCACTGCCCCACTAAAAAAAACATTTTGCATCAGCTAAAAGATGGCTGGAATACTTTTATTGCTACCATAAGCACAACTCTATATACAAGTTCCAATGCTTTTATTTTAGGTATTTTTGCTAATAATACCATAGTAGGATACTATGCGGCAGCAGAAAAGCTCATATATGCCGCTCAAAGACTACTATATCCGCTATCGCAATCCGTTTATCCTCACATTAGCAAATTAGCAAATGAATCAAAAACACAGACAATTATTTTTATAAAAAAATTGTTATACCTCCGCGGATTGGGAAGTTTTATATTTTCTTTATTGTTATTTATTTTCGCCGAATTAATTATCAATATTATTTT
The DNA here is from genome assembly GCA_964559225.1 of uncultured bacterium. Taxonomy (GTDB): domain Bacteria; phylum Hydrothermota; class Tepidihabitantia; order SM23-42; family JAOAFX01; genus JAOAFX01. The sequence continues at coordinate 6,786 of CAZLGA010000007.1, forward strand.
AGGAAAAGAGTATCATCAATCAATAATTGTATTCAAAATCATAGCGTTCTTACCTTTTATGACTGCATTGAGTTCTATTTTAGGCCTTGAAACAATGTTAGCATTTAAGATGGACAGTGCACTTTCGCGAATACTCTTAGGAGCCGGTCTTTTAAACATTATAAGCGCTGTTATTCTCTCATCTTTAATAAAACATATCGGTGCATCTATTGCAGCTTTGACTACCGCAATATTTATTGTAATCACCACATTCTTTTATTTGGAAAACAAAGGTATTCGAATTCTAAAAGGAGAAATTGCACACGAAGAGGTAGAGCATGACTATTGATTTGTCTGGGGCTAATAACATAAAGAACTTGACAAAAACAGTTTATGCAGTCATTGTTACCTATGATGACCGTTTTCTTTATGTGAAGAGGATTGCCAATGCAATTTTACAAAGTTCCATAGGCAAAATTGTTATTGTCGTTAACAAGACAACCCCGGAAATGCTTGAATCACTGAGGGAAATGGAATCTAAAACAGAGAAAATAGAAATTATTTACAAAGTCGATAATCTGGGGTCAGCAATTGGGTTTGGTATGGGAATAAAACTGGCTCTATCACATCGGGATTGTGATTTTATCTGGCTATTGGATGATGATACCTTGTCTGAGCCCGCTATGCTTCAAATTCTGCTGAATAAGTGGCAAAACCTTAGTCAAATTCATAATCCAAGCGATTTTGTTTGATTTGTTTTCGACCAGACCAGCAGCCGGAAATTGCCCTCGCGTGTATTGAAATCTATCCTGCCGTTTAGATGCAAGAACTATGAATATCCAGAATTTATACATGTACCTTACACACCCTATAACGGATTTTTTGCCCATAGATTTGTTTATGAAAAAATTGGTTTACCTGACTCAGATTTTGTCTTATATCAGGATGACTTGGAATATACGTTACGTCTAACCCACCTTGGTAGGTCTATCTACCTCTGCCCTGAAGCTCGTATCAATTCTCAGGAGATTGCCTGGGACAATTTGAGGCGATTTCCACTGGGTATGCTCCCCTAGTTAGATTCCCAGGAAGAATTCAAGGTATATTATGGAGCAAGAAATATCGCATATTTTGAAAAGAAATACTACAATAAAAAGATATATCGGCAAATAAATCGTACAATCTATCTTTTGCTCCTTATCTTATTGAAGATATATATGAAGAAAACAAAACGCCTGAAATTGATTCTTACCGCAATTAAAGAAGGAGAATCAGGAAGATTAGGATACAACAAATTTTTTCCCCTTCCATGAATACGAATCATTATCCCAAATACATCATAATTACACCGCTAAAAAACGAAGTCAAATTTCTTCCTGAAGTGTTAAAGTGTGTAATAAATCAAACCATCTTACCTTCTTTATGGTTATTTGTTGATGATGGCAGCACGGATGGTTCTTATGAATTACTTACAGAATGGGCCAAAAAAAATTCATGGATTAAGGTATTAAAACTCAAGGGGAAGGAAAAGCGCGAGATTGGCTTTCACTATGCAGAAGTTGTATCAAGTGGATTTGATTATTTAAAGAAAATATGGGATGGTTTATACGATTATATTGGCATTCTTGATGCGGATATTATTCTTACAGATGACTATTTTGAAAGACTCATTAGAAAATTTGAGGAAGATAAGAACTTAGGAATTGCCAGCGGAATTGTACTATGTAAGGTAAAAAATAGAATTATCTGGGAAAAGGAACCACCAGAATGGCCATGCGGAGCTGCAAGACTCTGGACAAAAGAGTGTTTTGAAAAAACAGGATGGAAATTAGCAAGGGCACCTGATAGTGTCTCAACTGCATTGGCAATGAACATGGGATATAAGACGCGCAGTTTCAAAGATTTACCCGTAATCCATCTGCGTCCCACATGGAGTGGCAGCGGTTTTTGGTATGGATTTATTGATATTGGTAAAAGCAGGTACTATCTCGGCTATGACCCGATTTTTATTGCCTTTGCCTCATTGAAGTATACACTTAATTATCCACATATCGGAACTATTCCATTTTTGATTGGGTATTTCAGTGATTTTATGCGATATTCAAAACGGACTGATGAAAAGTTAGTCATTGATTTTTTTAAGAAAAGATTAATTAATAAAATGCATTCAGGCATTAGAAGGTTATTTATAGGAAAGGAATGAAAAAACTAAATATTGTATTTGCCGCAGATTACATTGCACCAAGTCCAGGTGCTTTTATTCGTAGTCTTGAACTATTGTCAGAAAATATCACTAAAAATGGTGGTAAAGTGGCATACCTCTTCAGTGAGAAACGGGATTATTTTGATAGACTCAAAAACTTTGGTGATATTTATTTCTGCAAAAGAACTTCAAATAGACGATTCAGTATTTATTCTCTTTTAAATATGGCACATGCTTTGAAAAAAATCAACGGTGACTTCGTCCATATCCATTTTTTAGGATTAGCGTATCTATTATCTGCAATCGTACTTAAATTTTTCTATCATCATAGAATAATAGTCCATTACCGCAACCCACCAGTGAGTCTATTAGGGAAATCAAAAATCCGCCATAAATTTAGCTCTTTATTTTATTATCTACTAAATCTTATATTTATCGACGCCAACGTCGTTATTAGCGAATCCATTAAAAATATGCTGGTGGAAAAAAAGTTTGCAATGCCCTATAAGATTAATGTTATATATAATGGCATCGACCCAAATCTCATAAAAAATGATTACATACAAGCAGAAAAGATACTTGAACACAAAATAGGAGCAAAATTATCCGGCCGTTTTGTTGTTGGGATGATAGCGAATTTTTCGCCGCAAAAAGACCACGAGACAGTAATAAAGGCTGTGGAGCTTTTGATAAAAAAATACGCCCATCTATTAGTCATTTTTGTTGGCTCAGAAAAACTCGTTGAAGGCACCGGATATATGGAAAAAGCAAAATTGCTTGTTGCTAAGAATAATTTAACAAGTTATATCTATTTTGCCGGAGAAGTGGAAAATGTTTATGAAATAATACCACGTTTTGATATAGGACTTTTAATTTCAAATTTTGAAGGTTTTGGTAATGCTTTGATTGAATGTGCAATGGCCGGTAAACCAATAATTGGAACTGCTGTCGGTGGGATAGAAGAGATTATTGAAGACGGATATAATGGTTTTTTGATCAAACCGGGTGATTATAATGGACTTGCTCAAAAAATTGAATTACTTTTCACTAACTCAGAGTTAAGAAACGAGATGGGACATCGCGCTAAGAAAATCGCACTGGATAAATTTTCCATTGACACATGGGCTGAGCATGTACTTTCCCTTTATGAAAAAATTTTATCAAACAAATGAAGGTAGTATTTACGGCTGACTATATTGCTTCGAGTTCAGGTACATTTATAACAAGTTTAAAGTATCTGGCTAAACATTTAAATAAGTACATAAATTTGCATTTCTTTTCAATAAATGGTTGGGTGGAGGATAACTGAGCAGATTATTGCAAACTTCTAAATGTAGGATAATTATATATTAATGATATTTGACTTTAAAAAAGATTAATATGATGGTATATTCTGGAAACTTCAATATGGTAAGAAAGCAAGCACTAAAAAATTATACCGATAAAAATAAGCTAGTTTATATTGGTGATGGTTTAAGCATTATAGACGATAATCCAAAAGAAAGTATTATGATTCAAAATTCAAAGCAATTGCTAATTTTTGCCAAAGGAAATCTTTTGAATTTCACAAAGGAATCATTTTCATCTGAGTACGAATGTATCAATAGTAATTTTTTTAAAAAATTAGAAGGATATTTTTGTCTTATTATCTGGGATAAAATAAAAAAGAAACTATTTATAATCAATGATAAGTTAGGTTTGAACCCTCTTTATTATACGGTCACTTCCCAGAATGAATTGATAGTGTCTACGAAAATAGAAGACTTTGTGCATATGTTTGAAATCCCGATTAACATTGACCTCATAGCTCTTAAACAATTTGCAACATTTAACTATTTTATCGGAGAAAGAACTTTTATAAAAAATATTTACCGTTTAAAACCAGGGACCGCAATAATCTGGGAAGATAGAAACATGACTAAAGAGAATTATTGGAATGTTTCCCAATTTTTTTCCGGTGAATGTATTCAGGCGAATGAATTTTTGAAACAATTTACACAAATATTTTGTGAGGTAGTATCTAATTGGACTTATGGAAACAAGAGAGTGGGCTTACTACTTTCTGGAGGTTATGATTCAAGGGTAATTCTTGCCTGCCTTTATAATCTGGGTGTCAAGGGATATGCTTACACCTGGGACAATCCCGCAGTTGAAGAAACAAACATTGCCCGAAGACTTGCTGATGCCACAGGTTTTACTTTGAAATTTCTGCCTTTTTATCCAGAAGAGCAATATATAGGTGGTCTTATCTTTGAGGTAGAAGCATCCACAGACTTCTCTTTTCCCCTATTCCATATAGGGCGCTATAATGCAATAAAGCAAATTTCAGGTGAAGTTGACATAATCTTTTCCGGTCAGGGTGAGTTGATAAGGATTACACCTGTTCCCAATGATTATGTTTCTCAGAGCACATTATCATACATTTATAATCGCAAACCTTTTGAAAAAGTGCAACATTTTTTCAAAATTGAAAATGAGAGTGATGAAATATTCAAAGAATTTGGTTATCAGCATCTTTCTCCGAGCCAGCAATTAACCCTCTTTCTTTTATACAATGCCTACAGAGATGACTATGGTATGCTCAGATATGGAGAGAGTAATGTGATTCCTGTGGCGATGCCATTTTTTCACGGTCGGGTAATTGAGTTGTTGATAAAAAGCCCTTTTTCAATTGCCCGATTAGAATCATGGAAAAGAAATATTCCTTTTACAATAAAAACGCGCAAAATTTATTATGAGATAGTGAGGCAGATGGCACCCCATCTATTGGATATTCCACTTGACCGTGGTTATCCCCAGAGATTTGATAACTGCTACTTGAATTCAATCCTGACTGGTATATGGGGTCTTAAAAATGCAATAAATCATAAACTGAAGAAAAAAGAGACTCCTCCCTGGTGGAAGTTTATTTATGATTTATTACTGGAGAATAAAACATTGAATAGAGATATTTATTGTAAAGAAAAAATCCAGGAATCTCTAAATAGATTTCCGCATTGGTCTCAAGAAGAGAGTTATGAATTAGAAAAGGTTGCAAGGTTTGAACTCTTTTATCGCTATTTTATAGAGTCTAATCAAGAAAAATGAGCAAGAACCCAAAGGTTTGTATAATTCGGCAATATTACTTTCCTCAAGAAGTCCATCTGCGTCGCGATGCAAAGGCGCTAATAGAAAGTGGCTTTGAAGTGGATGTAATATGTGCAAGGGATAAAGGCGAGAGATTATATGAAAAATGGAATGGAATTAATATCTATAGAATAACCATACGCCACCTAAGAAAGGGAATATTTAGATATCTTTATGAGTACCTCTATTTCCTTATCAGAGCTACCCTACTTCTTACAAGATTATTTTTCAAAAAAAAATATAATTGCATAGAAGTCGATACAATGCCAGATTTCTTAGTGTTTAGCGCAATTATTCCTAAATTATTTGGGAGAAAAGTGATTCTTTATCTTTTTGAAAATATGCCAATATTGTTCTCCGATAAATATAATTTGTCACTGAATCATCCTCTGATACAAATTCTAAGAATTATAGAATGGCTGTGTGTCAAGTTCGCAGATCAAACTATTATTACCCACAAACGCGAAGAAGACTTTTTGAAAAAAGCGATTCTTGTGTTGAATGTACCTGATGAAGAACTCTTTTTCTCTAAGAATTGGGAAATTACTTATACGAAAAATGGTAATATCAATATTTACGATATAAAACAGAATTTCAAAATAATTACTCATTCAACATTAACTAAGATATACGGCATTCATAATATCCTAAAAGCAATAGCCATTTTGAAAGATAAATATCCTAAAATAAGATGTGAAATAATTGGAGACGGCGAGTATAAAAAGACATTAATAGACCTTGCAAAATCTTTAGCAATTGAGGATTACATTCTATTTACAGGTTTTGTTCCTTTTGAAGAGATTGTTGATCACTTAAAAACAGCAGATATCGGAATTGTTTCAGTATTGAGCGATTATCTGTTGCCTAACAAGTTATTTGAGTACATAGCCTTGGGTATCCCGGTGATATGCTCGTCAGTAAAGGCGGTTAAAGATTTTTTTTATGATGATGAATTATTCTTTTATACCCCCCATGATTCTCATGAACTTGCAAAGCAAATTGAATGGCTTATGTTCCATTATGATATTGCAATAGAGAGGACAAAGAAGGCACAGCTGAAATACCAAGAAAATAGTTGGTCTAAACAAAAAAATATCTACACCGCCTGCCACCGTCAATTAGCGAGGAGGTAATTGTGAACTTTACAATCTTCCTGCAATTAATGATAGGATTTTTCATTGCTTCATTCATGTTGATTTTTCTTATAAAGAAATGGAATGAATTACCATTGATTCTTCTTCCATTAGTCTGGTATCTTCCTGAACAAACATCTGCAGGTAGACTCTTGGAAAATTACATATTTATAAGATGGTTTACAATCGTTTTGATACCTGTTGTAATTCTTATTGAAGTTTTGCGGCGAAGGGATCTTTTCAAGACAATGACGGTTGGAAAAATTTTGCCGGCAATTGCATTTTTCATTTTCTTCACTGTTCTCTCAGCAATCATTAATAACATTTCCTGGGTTGAAACACTCGGATATCTTGCGGTCTACCTGCGATATCCGCTTTTCTATATTCTTCTGATCAACATAAACTGGGAAGAAAAGACAGCACAAAAATTTGTAGTCTTGTTTCTATTTCTAATTTTCATCCAACTTCCTGAAGTTCTCTATAGACATTATGCCCTTGGCATTACCGGAGACGATATCTCCTGGTCCCTTGGTGCCTGGGGAACAACAAACCTTGGAATTTATAGTATATATGCTTCATCTATTATCGTTGCGCATGGCTTACATACCCGCTTCACAATATGGCACATTTTCGGGAATATTCTGTTATTATTGTTCGCACTATTTGGCGAAATTAAATCAATCGTAATCTGGCTACCAATGACTATTTTAATAACTATATATTTGCATCCCTTTAAGACCCGGGTAAAGACATATTCAGTTATATTTATTGCATTGTTAATCGGAGTTATTTGTTTCCGGGTATTTTATACTAACTGGCAGAAATTACATGGGCGCAATATCGCCTCTATCCTACAGACAACTTACCTGACGCTTGAAGGCGAGGTAGCCACAGAAACCAAGTATTCAGCATACAGGTTAGGAATTTTGATACGGATTTGGGAAGAGATACAGAGCAACACCACCTCTCTTATATTTGGTGTGGGACCTGGTTCTAGTTTGGTCGGCAACTTTTTTGGCAGACCTGGTAGGATAACACAAGTTTTAACTAATACAAAAGATACACCGAATCAAATTGCATCTACGATACTGGATGTTGGTATCGGGGGATTGATACTTTATTATTTTATACTGATTGTGCTACTATTCAATATTAGAAAAAGAGTTCTAGCTAATAATAACAATCCAAGTAAACTATTCAACATATTAAAAACTGCTTATCCCGGAATGATTTTTTATTATCTGTTCATTGGACCATTGTATCATCCAGTATGGCGATTTGATGCTGCTTCTTTCATTTTCTATTTTGTTTCAGCTGAAATTTACCGTCGCTCAACGGTCTCTGATATAAAATAGATATGAAATCAATTTTTTCGACTATCTTATTATCGGACAACCGTTGGGATGAATTCGTTTATAAACATCCTAATGGGTTAGTCTTTCATACTTCACACTGGGCAAGGGTTATTCAAAACACTTATGGATATCAACCATATTTTCTCGTTTGTGAAGGAGATGGCAAAATAAAGGCAGGAATACCCTTTTTTCTCGTGAAAAATAGTTTTGGGTATACCCGTCTTGTCTGTTTACCTTTCACTGATATGTGCACACCATTATTTAACACGCATAAAGATTTAGAAAATGATATTTCAAAGCTTATAAAAATGAGCCAGGATGGAATAGTACATCATATTGAAATCAGAGGCAGCAATGTTGATTTATCCAAAGAATTTGATTTCAAACCTTACAATTATTATAAATTATTCCGGCTAAATATTGGCTGTAGTTTGGATTTACTCTGGAAAAACTTTAAGCAAAAATCAATAAGATATCCAATTAAGAAGGCACAGCGTTATGGTGTCAAAATAGTTAAGAGTGTTGAAGCTACTGGTATGGAGATTTTCTATAAACTCAATCTGTTTACCCGCAGGAAACACGGTGTAATTCCGCAACCTTATCGGTTTTTCAAAAATATTTTGACTGAGATTTTCAATCAGGGACTTGGTTTTTTGCTGATTGCACAATATGGTAAAACGCCCATTGGTGCCAGTATATTTTTTACTTTCAAAGATACAATATATCATAAATTCAATGCCTCCAATAGTAATTATCTTGAGTATCAACCCAATCATTTGATCTTATGGCACGCAATTCAATGGGCCGTAGAAAACGGTTACAAAACCCTTGACTTGGGTCGGACTTCGCCCGACAACCAAGGTTTAATGGCTTTTAAACGACACTGGGGCGCCGAAGAAATAGATTTGCCCTATTATTATTGGCCTGAAATTAGGGGTATCAGTGCTACTAAAGAAAGTAGCAAGAAATACAAGATAGCAAGTTCGGTCTTAAGAAAAATGCCCATACCGATATTAAAGATTTCAGGAAATTTGCTTTATAAGTATTTTGGCTAAAGTGGGCGAGTTAATAAGATTCTGGAAAGTCCCAATAGAACATGAGGCCCTTTTCACCCCTTTTGAAACTGAATTTGAAAAATTTCTTTTAGAAAAATATAAAAGTTATGAACATGATAAAAGGATCAAATTCTTTTATACTGTACGATTCTTAATTCCCCGTATTCTGCAAATTTCCTTGAGGAAAATAAAAGCAAGATACATAAGAAATGATTTTCCCCATTGGCCGATTGAAACCTATCTTGAAGATTTGAAAAGAAAAATGCTCAAAAACATGGATAAAGAAATTCCTTTTATCTGGTTCTGGCCCGATAATAAAAATTTTACTTTCTGTTTAACTCATGATGTGGAGACTAAAGAAGGTTTAAAAAAAATTAATAGAATTTGTGCGATTGAAAAAAATTTGGGATTGCGCTCTGCTTGGTATTTTGTGGCTGAAAAATATCGAGTTTCAGAGAATTTGATTGAAGAATTGAAAGAGCAGGGGTTTGAAGTGGGTATTCATGGTTTAAAACATGATGGTAAATTATTCAACTCAAAGCAAATCTTTGAAAAAAGGATGGAAAGATTGAGGATGTATGCCCAAAAATGGGATGCAAAGGGTTTTCGTTCCCCTTCCCTTTTAAGAAAGTATGAATGGTTAAAAAATTTGCCTTTTGAATATGACTCATCTTTTCCTGATACCGACCCATATGGACCACAACCTGGAGGATGCCTATCAATCTTCCCATTTTTTATTGGCAATATTGTGGAATTGCCGGTCACACTCCCTCAAGACCACACTCTATTTGAAATTTTGAAGGAAAAGGATATAAATATTTGGCGAGAAAAAGTTAACTGGATTGAAAAGATGAATGGTCTTGCTTTAATTATTGTCCATCCCGACTATTTCAACAAATATGTTGAGAGATACTACATTGAGTTTTTAGAATTTATTTCAGATAAAAAAAATGTGTGGATAGCAAAGCCAATAGAAGTTTGCAGATGGTGGCGCTCAAGAGACGAATCTTCTTTAATTTTAGATAAAGATAATAAATTTGCCATTGCCGGTCCAACAGCATTACAAGGTAGTGTGCACTATGTTAAGAATTTTTTCGAACCCTGAAAATGCAGGGTGATTATATGGATATCAAAAATTTTATCTTAAAAATTCTCGTTATAGATTTTAAAGCTTCTTGACTTTATAAAAAGTTTTAATATAATAAGAGCGATAATGAAGATAGCAGTTATCGGTGTTGGTTATTGGGGTCCGAATTTAGTGCGCAATTTGCTCAATAATAAATCAGTAAGTGAAATCTATTGCTTTGATATTGATGCAAAAAGATTGCATAAAATTCAGCAACAGTTTCCAATGGTAAAGATTGTTGATAACTACAAGGATATATTAAACAATCCTAAAATTGATGGTGTGTGTATTGCAACCCCGGCAAGCACCCATTTCCCCCTTGCAAAGATGGCAATAGAACACAATAAACATGTGTTAGTAGAAAAACCGTTCACCGTTACTGTAAGTGAGGCAGAAGACTTAGTTGAACTCGTCAGCAAAAAGGGACTAAAACTTTTGGTTGACCATATATTTATGTATAATGGAGCGGTTCGTAAAATAAGGGAAATAATAGATTCAGGGGAAATAGGAAAAATCCTCTACTTTGATGCGGTAAGGGTAAATCTCGGGCTTTTTCAACATGATGTCAATGTTTTATATGATCTCGCCACCCATGATATCTCAATAATGCTATATCTTTTAAATAATAATCCTAAAGCAGTGTCTGCTATCGGCATTGGTCATTATAACACAATTGAAGACATTGCCTATTTGACATTATTCTTTGATGATGATTGCATAGCCCATTTCCATGTAAACTGGCTTGCACCGGTGAAAATTAGGAGGATATTAATTGGTGGTTCTCAGAAGATGATTGTTTATGATGATATGGAAACTATAGAGAAGATAAAAGTTTATGATAAGGGCGTTGAAATAAAAACGAAAGAAGGCATTTATAAAACATTGATTGAATATCGTACCGGTGATATGTATGCACCAAAATTCGATACAACAGAACCCCTTTCATTGTTAATAGAAGAATTTATAGATGTGATAAAAAATGGGGGTGAGCCGTTATCAGATGGTAAAACCGGCCTCGAGGTTATTAAAATTTTGAATGCGGCTCAAAAATCTTTAAAAAATAATGGTTGCATAGTGGAGTTAAGATGAAAACAATAAATAAAGTTGATAATCACCAGATAATAAAGGATGTTAAATTGGGTAAAAATGTAAAAATTTTTGGGTTCGTCAATTTATATGGTTGCGAAATCGGTGATAATACAAAGATTGGAACATTCGTGGAAGTTCAAAAAAATGCCAAAATCGGAAAAAATTGTAAGATATCAACACACACCTTTATCTGCGAGGGTGTAACAATAGAGGATAATGTCTTTATCGGACACAATGTTACTTTCATTAATGACAAATATCCCAAGGCAACAAATCCAGATGGTTCTATGCAAACCGAAGCTGATTGGCAAGTAGTACCAACACTTGTAAAAAAAGGTGCTTCAATCGGTTCCAGTGCAACGATTCTTTGTGGGGTCACGATTGGTGAAAATGCAATTATCGGTGCTGGTAGTGTTGTGACAAAAGATGTCCCAGATAATACAATAGTTGCTGGTATCCCAGCAAGGATTATCAGGAAAATTAAATAAATCAAAATGGAGGATTAATTGCAGGTACCTTTTATGGATTTAAGAAGGCAGTATGAAATGATAAAAAATGAAATAGATGAGGCTATTCAAAAGACAATTGATTCTTGTGCGTTCGTTGCGGGAGAAAAGGTGAAGGAATTTGAAAACAATTTTGTTAATTATTGCGGGGCAAAATGTGGTATTGCAATATCGTCAGGAACCAGTGCAATCTATGTGGCACTAAAAGCACTAGATATCGGCAGGCATGATGCAGTAATTACTGTTCCATATACGTTTATTGCTACTGCTGAGGCAATCAGTTTGACAGGTGCTACACCAATATTTGTTGATATTAGAGAAGATTCTTATACCATTGACCCGGAAAAGATAAAACAATATATTGAAAAAAAATGTGAATGGATTGAGAAAAAAAATGTTTTAAGAGATCAAGAAAGAAAATTAAACGTCAAAGCGATAATCCCTGTCCATCTTTATGGCCAGACTGCTGATATGGATGAGATTATGAATATTGCAAAAAAATATAAACTTTTTGTGATTGAAGATGCTGCGCAGGCACACGGTGCATTATATAAAGACAAAAAAGCAGGCACGATCGGAGATCTAAGCGCCTTCAGTTTCTATCCCAGCAAAAATTTAGGAGCTTATGGTCAAGGTGGTATGGTTTTGACGAATAACGAAGAGTTAGCAGAAAGGGTGAGGATGTTGATTGACCACGGACAGAAAGAAAGATATTTGCATGAATTTGAAGGTTGGAATTTCAAAATGGATGGGTTCCAGGCAGCAATTCTTAATGTAAAATTGAATTATCTTGATGACTGGAATGAGGATCGCCGACAGAATGCTTATTATTATAATAAACTTCTGAATGGAATTGATAAAATAATAACTCCAAAAGAAATGGATTATGGGAAACATATTTACCACCTGTATGTATTACGGGTTCCTGATAGAGATGGTTTCATGAAATTTTTTAAAGAAAATGGCATTGGTACAGGGATACATTATCCCAAGCCTTTACATTTACAAAAGGCATATAGTCATCTTGGATACAAGGAGGGTGACTTCCCGGTTTCTGAAAGGTGTGCCAGTGAGATTGTATCTCTGCCGATGTTCCCGGAATTAACCAAACATGAGATTGAATATGTTTGTGCCAAAATAAAAGAATGGGCAATGCAGATTTAAAAATTTTAAAAAATACGTATGCTTAAAATTATCTTATTGTTTACTGACATTATTGCGATTTCTGCATCATATTCCTTGGCAAAATTTTTACGATACCATGGTGATGTTCATTACATCCCCAATCAACTAACTACATTTCTATTCCTTATTTTCGTGATACTTTTGATTAATTATCTTTATAATTTATATAACCATTATTATTATGTCCAATCGGGGCGTGTTTTTTTCAAACTGGTCAATGTCTGGATAAATTCCTTCATTGCCTATGTTATTATCGGATTTCTCACAAAATTCTATTTCTTAAATAATAGTCGTGGTTTTATATTCTATTTTTTCTTTATTACCTATCCCCTCATTGTCTCTTACTTACGAATATTTATAATCCCCAGGATTTTAATTGGTTACTTTTCAAAACCAGAGCGTCGAACCATATGTAAATATATCGGACCCGAAGATAAATTTATCCAATTCAACCAATTTTTTGAGGAAAATCCAATCATTGGACTTAATCTAATTAATTCAAATACCAATGATGAGAAATTAAAAACATCCGAAATTTTTTTATTTAGCGTAGCAAAGGAATTCGGTAGTTTATATAAAGAACTAAAAGAGCATTCATTAATTGGTAAAAAAGTGCATATTGTTACGAATTTATTCAATGACCTTCCATTGAGATGGGAATGGTGTAAGATTGGTAATTTACCAATAGTTTCATTGAAGATCAATGGTGAGAAAAAATGGCAGATGATTGTCAGAAGGATTATTGATATTGTCATTTCATCAATATTATTAATTATTTTACTGCCTTTTTTTGTTATCGTGGCAATTGCAATAAAATCAGATTCTCCGGGTCCTGTAATCTACAAACAAAAAAGATGTGGTAAGGATGGAAGGGAATTCACACTTTATAAATTTCGTTCAATGTATAACAATAGTTCTCACGAAAAAAGGGAAAAAGATTTTCAGAAATTCATTGAAAATAAAACACAAAAAGCCAAGATTGTAAACTATAATGAGATAACAAAAGTTGGCAGGATACTAAGAAGAACGTCTATTGATGAATTTCCTCAGTTTTTCAATGTATTAAAGGGAGATATGACTTTGATCGGACCAAGACCACCTATCCCTTATGAAGTTAAATACTACAAAGATTGGCATAAAGATAGATTAAAAATAAAACCCGGGGTGAGCGGTCTCTGGCAGGTTTACGGGCGGGGTAGCATGCCATGCGATTCTTCAATATTTTTAGATTTAATATATGCCCTAAATCGTTCCCTTACTCTCGACATTAAATTGCTATTCCAAACAGTTCCTGCGGTGATATTGGGAAAAGGAGCATACTAATATTAAGATTCTAAACGAACCATAAAATTTTTAATTTTACTTTGAGGTTTTGAAATTTAGAATTTTTTTGTTCTTCATACAAGCAATGAATAGTTTTGAGAATGGCTTATGGTAATATTACTGTTCTTGACATTTTATCCTATTGATTCCTGGCAGAACGAAATCCTCGAGGAATTACAGGTAAGGGGATTGTATTTTGCAAAATTCCCTGGTGTTCGGCCCTACTATATTCCCCAATTAGATTCATTTTCTATTATTGATGAGAATTTTGTCCGCCTCAGGTTACCAAATCTCTCATTAAAGATTAAGATTGATACGGTGCAAGTCGCCAGATTTAAACCGATGGTGAATTATAGGTTCCATGATTTCTTGCTCTATCTGCAACCCGATGTGAAATTTGGAACCGACAGTCTACCACCGAATAAAGTATTTAAAAATCTTTTCTCAGCAGACTATGAAAGAGTCTATGCACGATATGATAATGGACATTTTGGAATTTTTATCGGTAGAGAAAGATTTTCAATTGGTCCTTCTCCAAGATATAATATGCTCCTTTCTGGTTATGGTCCACCTCTTGACTGGTTTAACTACCGACTTACAGCAAAGTATATTCAATTAAGTTATTATCTAAGCCGGCTCGATGATATGTTTTGTAAACCACTGGAATACAGTGGGGATACAATTACTACACTCATAAATGCAAGAAGGTATTTGATAATAAAAAGACTTGATTTTACACCTGTACACTGGTTTAATTGCAGTTTTTCTGAAGGAGCAACATTCGGGGGCGAGGATTATGTATTAACGCCCTACCATTTCAATCCCCTAGTATTTATCCACACCTTGCAACACAATTGGGGGAAAGATGCCAATCTATTTTTTCATCTTGATGCTCGAATCTTTCTTAAGAATTTTTCTATTTATTCAGCCCTGCTTGTGGATGATTTTCAACTTGAGCCAGATCCCAATGGCGAGCCAAACCATTTTGGTGTAAATTTGGGGTTAGAATTTGCGGATTTATTCATACCTAATAATTTTCTTATTTTAGAATATCATCTTATGTCCCGTTGGATTTACTGTATTTATGCACCATATCAAAGATATATGTACTATGGATATTCAATTGGTTTTCCTTACGGTCCTGATTGTGATGAATGGTATTCTAAGTACATCCACCATCTGAATGAAAAAGTTGATCTGTTTGTGAGTGGTTCTTATTTCAGAAAAGGTGAAAATAATGTAAATTCAATTTGGCCCATACCGGAGAAACCGCGTATTCCTGGCACTTCTTTCCCGGAAGATAATTTTCTGTCAGGCATTTCTCAAAATGTGGCAAATATTAACATAGGGGTGAGATTTTTTTACAAGAATTTGTTTTTACTTGAATTTTCTGCAGGATACCTTAATATCCAGAATAGTCAGCATATCAAGGGTAATTCAAAGAATTCAATACAATTACTGGTGCAGGTTGATTTTTTACATTTGTAAATCAAATAGCGTGAAATGTAAAAATTCTATCTGGGATTATATTTTCCTCGCCCGACCGATTCTACTCGTTCCGGTCTGGGCATTTTTTTTGCTTGGTTATTATAAGGCAGGTGGTGGAAGATTCCAGTTTAATAGTACCGTTATTTCAAGTTTTTTAGCATACACTGCCCTTATTTCAATTTTATACATCCTCAATCAAATAGCAGATAGAAAATCTGATGCAATAAACCAGAAACATTTACTTATTGCCGAAGGCATGATTTCAACTCGGAATGCTTATATTGAAATTGGCTTATTGTTTTTGGTTATAGTATTTTTATTAATTAAACTCCCCCTGAGTATCATTATATTTATGGTAATTTCTTTTCTGTTTGGCATTTTTTACTCTTTTCCACCATTTAAATTGAAGGCAGTTCCATTTGCAGATTTTCTAATCAACGGCATCGGTTATGGATTTGTAAATTTTTCTGTAGGATGGTTAACATTTAATAAATTTTCTTCCCAGACTGTTATAAGTTCTTTACCTTATGTCTTAGCAGTAAGTGCGATATTTGTTAATACCACAATCCTTGATATTGAAGGAGATAAAAAATGCGGTTATTTGACAACAGGGGTTCTTTTGAATAAAAGAAAATCTGCGCTATTTGCATTGGTTTTAATCATTGCTTGCATATTCTATTCACTTATCATTAAGGATTACATCTGTCTTATTCCCTCTTTAATATCATTTCCGCTTTTTTTACTTGCAGGAATCAGGGGCGATGATAAATATGTAAAATTATCAATACGGATAGGAGGGCCATTGCTTATTTTGGTTGTAGGTCTTCTCTTCCCGTATTTTCTTGTACTCTCAATTTTAATTTTTATATTCCTAAGAATTTATTATAAGAAAAAATTTGGCATAAAATACCCTGGGTTTTAGACTATATGGAATCAGACAAAAAATCATACTGGCTTCAATGCGAAATAAACATCTGGTTAAGAAAATGAAGAAAATAATATTTTTAATTCCCATATTTTTCATTTTTGCCCAGGAAAGTGATTCACTAAATGATACTATTAATCTATATATAAACCCGGAAATCAAAAAAATGATAAAACCTCAGCGTGATGAGTGGTTTTCACAGGATAAATTTTTACATTTCTATTTTTGCGCGACAATGGTTGGCTTGGGTTACCACACTTTAGTCTGTAGAATGGAAAGAGATGAAACGGAAAGCAAAATCTTTTCAATATCGTTTACTGTCATGGTAGGAATAGGAAAAGAGATTTATGATAAAAAGAAAAAAAATCATTTTTCCTGGAAGGATCTATGCTGGGATGGAGCAGGATTGACTTTCGGCTATTTAGCTTTTGTTCATAGGTATTAAGTAATCGGAGATTTTGAAAATAATGTAGGGCAAGGCTTTACGCCTTGCCTTTTTTGTTTTATACCACGGAAAAAATTTGTATGACTTCTTTCCTGATCACAGGTATAATACCCAGTCTAACCCTTGGATGGACACTGTTTGATAATAGAATTATTATTATATTTTTCTTCGGGTCAGCCATAATCATTGTGCCGGTGAATCCGGTATGCCCGAATGCCGAAGAAGATAGTATCCCCGGATAAGGATTTACCCACCAACCAAGCCCCCTCTTTTCTTTCCCTCTGGTCCAGTCTTTTATCATTAAATTCAAAGTGCTCATTTTAACAATCTCCCCATTCAAATAGGCTCGCATTATCTTAGCCAATTCTTCAGCATTTGAGAATAGTCCTGCATTTCCAGAAACCCCATTAAATGCATAAAAGCAATTTCCATCATGAACTTCGCCCTTGATTAAATAATTGCGCCACTTCACAACCGATATATTACCATACTCTTTTGCCTTTTGTTTTTCGTGTTTATTTCCTATTTCAGTAGGAGCGATGTTTTTTAATTTTTTAGAGGGATTGAACATTGTTTTTTTCAGATGTAATCTCTTAAATATTTTTTCTTTGCAAAATTTATCCAAACTTTGGTTTGTAATTCTTTTGATTATCAAACCAAGGATGATATAATCTAAACACGAATAAATAACTCTTTTCTTGCCGGTATTAGCTTGTGAAAGATAATCAATTCTTTTTTGTTTATTTAACAAATATAAAGGAAACCATGCAGGGATACCTGAAGTATGGGTCAATAATTCTCTAAGTGTTATTTTAGCATTGGATTTATTTTTGAATTCAGGTAGATATTTTTCAATATAATTATCCAGTTTAATCTCCTTTTCTTCAAATAGCAACATAACAGACATAGCAGTGCACAAAGGTTTTGTTAGCGAGGCAAGGTCATATATAGTATCTTTATTCAATACTTCCTTTTTGGGAATGATTTGTTTAAAACCATAGGATTCAAAAAAATAAGTATCTTTGGTATTTCCAACCCATAATACCGCACCAGGAATCCTTCTTTTTTTAACACACTCATTCAAATAAGTACCGACTTTTAAGAAATCCATAATTAAAGAGTTAAACAATTGATTAATTGTTTAATTGTTAAAATAAGACTGCACAATCTGTGGAATCCAAAATCGTTTAACTCAATATCCAGCAATTCAAGGCCGCGGGGGATGAATTTTTTAAAATGTATTTTGTTTTTATTTAGAGAAAGATTGGCAAAGGCACCGAGTGCCTGCATATGCCGCTGGATTCCAGTTAATCTATAAATTTCACAAAAATGATTTTTAGTAATATTTATTCCCTTTTTTTTCAAACCGGTTAGATAATATTCAATAAGATATTCTTCACTTTTTCCATCAACATTCACATAAGCATCCCTTAATAAAGAGACAAGGTCATAAGTCAGAGGGCCTATCCTTGCGGACTGGAAATCAACAATTCTAATTTTGCTGTTTTTAATAAAGATATTCTGCGATTGATAATCTCTATGCATTAAAAAATTGCTTATGGGCGTTATTGCCTCAATAACTCTTCTATGTAATAAATTTAAATCTTCTTCAATCTCACAAATTTTATCATCAGGTATTTTACAGAATTGTTTCAAGAAGAATTGTTTAAAATAATCCTGTTCCCATTTAATATGTTCGCCATCGTAATAATTATTCACCGGCGCATTTTTATATCCGTCAATCTGTAATTTCACAAGTTCATCTATGGCTTTTTTATATAATTGTAGCCAATCACGGCATTGTTTACGCATCAAGTCATACAACGAATTTTTTCCTAAATCCTCAACGACTGCATAATTATCATTAAATTCAATCAATTCAGGGACGCCAATCCCTGTCTGAAAAAGATGGTTTAAAATTTTTACATAATCCTTAATATTCTTATCCTCAATGAATATATATGTCTTTTTGCCTTTTCTGACTCGATAGAATCGTCGATCCGAACCACCGGTAATAATCTTCTCAATGACTTCATACTCTAATCGAATCATATTTATTTTTTACACTTGTTTTGCTTCCATATAGGATTATTGTTGTGTTTTAGAAAATGATATAATTGAGGAGTCCCAATATCATACCAGGTATCATGTGCAAAATAGGGATAGAGCAATTCGCCACTTCTAATTGCTCTATTATAGACTTCAGTCAGACTGAAGACTTTCTTATTTTGGGGGAAATATTTAAAGACTCTCTTTGAAAGCACAGCAATTCCTGCATAAGTATAACAATCATTCATTCTTTTTTTATAAAATTTGACAATTCTTTTTTTCATAACGCGAACCCGATTTGTCTTGTAGTTATTTACAAGTACAATCGTTGCAAGTGGGTTTATTTTTTTATGCTCTTTCAATACTTTTTTCAAATTTATATTTGAAAGAACATCACAATTATGAATCAGAAAATCTTCGGATACATAATTTTTGAAATTCAATAATGCGCCACCGGTTCCAGAAAGATATTTTTCCATAACAAATTTTATTCCGGGGATGTCTTTCAAAGATTCTTTTATAATATCACCTTTGTAAAATAGATTGATTCCAATGGCTTTTATCCCTGTTTTTTGCATTTTTTTAATAATCAGTCTTATTACCGGAGTGCCTTTGATTGGTAATAATGGTTTTGGGATTTTTTTGGTTATACTACCAAGTCTTTTTCCTAAACCTGCTGCAAGGATTATCCCTTTCATAAACTGGTTAAATAGTCGAATGGTAATTTGAAAATCTATTCATATAGGAGATATTGCTTTCTTTTTCTTTTAAATCTTTCCAAACCCTCTATCCATTTCTTTCTCATTGAGTCAACTGAACCCCCTGTTTCTATCGCCCTTCTTATCCAGGAGTTTCCAATCAATATATCAAAAGGCATTTTCTTTTTCTCAAATTCATAGGGTGGTTTACGCCAGGCAAATTTCTTTGGATAGAGTCTTTTTATAGCAGAGATTATCTCAAGTCCGGCACATACCGGGTCAAATCTTTCTAAATCACTCACATAAATTTGGGCACCGCCACATACCTTACCACAATATTTATTGAATGTCGGTATGAATTTTAGGGGTCGGAATTCCACGCCCTGGATATTTCTCTCTTCTAATTCTTTTACCAGTTCCTCTTCTTTTATCCAGGGTGCACCAAATATTTCAAATGGTCTGGTTGTTCCTCTACCTTCAGATACATTGGTTCCTTCAAGCAGACACATTCCTGGATAAACCAATGCAGTCTCAAATGAAGGCATATTGGGTGAAGGAACTGTCCATTTCAAACCACAATCAGGAAAATAGAATCTTCTTTTCCAGCCTTTCATTTTTATTATTTCTAAATCCGTCCCAATATTCTCTTCAATATTTATCATTTTACAGATTTCTCCAATTGTCAACCCATGTCTTACGGGTAGGGAATATAATCCAACAAATGATGAAAAATCATGTTCAAGGACCGGACCTTGGACGGTCAAGCCATTCAAGGGATTAGGACGGTCGAGTAGGAACATTTTTTTCTTTAATCGGGCTAACTGTTTCAATAATAATACTGCGCTCCAGACAAATGTATAGTATCGAGTTCCTATATCTATTAAATCAACTACCAGCGCATCAATTTCACTAAGAATACTAATTCGTGGTACAAGTTTTTTGTTATAGAGACTTAAAACCGGAATCCTGTTCTGCTTATGATTTTTTACATAGACTTGATCTTGTAAGGCACTGAATAATCCGTGCTCGGGCGCAAAAATAAATTTTAAATTAATTTTTTTGCAATTAATAAAATGATAAATTGTGGGTCTTAATTCATGGTCAGTTGCTGAGATATTTGTTAATAAAGCGAGGTTTTTGTTTTTAAAAAGAAAAAAATTTTTATTTATGATTCGGTCAATACCATTGAGCATAGAGATAAAAATATATCCTGAATTAAGAAAAAGTCAATTGCGATGTTAAATTCCCTGACTCCTCTTTACTTTTAATCTTCTACAGGAAACAGACAGTATCACAGTGGATGCCTAATTTTGCTTCTCACTGAACTGTCTCCATCTGAACAATGTCATGCTGAACTCGTTTCAGCATCTCAATAGGTTGGGTAGGTTGTTAAACATCTTTTTAGATTCCGAAACAAGTTCGGAATGACAGTAAGGGATAGTTCGGAATGACAAAAGGGATGGCTCGGAATAGAATGATAATATGAATGGCGCGGAATGACAAAGAATATGGTATTGGAATGGTAAAGGGGAACCCCAATTCCACTTACGCAGCGGTATGGGTATGTCGTAATAAAGTTAGAGTTTGGGTGGAAATGAATTATTCCTAATTTTAACAAGCGAAAAATGGAGACTCAGTTAAATTCCCTATTGACAATTTTCTAAATATTGATATTATATTATATCATGAAATTGGGTGAAATATTGGTAAAACACGGTTTTATTACTGAAGATATGCTTGCCCGTGCCATTGAAGAGCAGAAAAAAGATGGTACAAGGCTTGGTTCAACCCTTATAAAATTGGGATTTTTACAAGAAGAAGATTTATTAAGGGCGCTGTCCATTCATTTTGGTGTAAAATCAATTGATCTGAGAAAAATGGAACTCGACGCTAATATTTTGAAATTAGTTCCCAGTGATATTGCTGCTAAATATCTTGTTGTGCCAATAAAGAGATTGGGTAGAACGCTCAGTCTCGCGATGGTCAATCCAGGTGATATGAATGCAATTGAAGATATTAAATTTGCCACAGGTTATGATATTGAACCACTCGTTGCATCTGAAGATGCAATAATAAAGATAATTAACCAACACTATCATGTTGAAAAGATGCTCGCTGATGTGATGTATGAATTAGAAACCGCAGATGCAGGTGAAACTTCGGTCAAAGTTGTGGATGAAGCAGTCCAGCAAAAGGAGGAGGAAGATCTATCAAATGTAGCAGATGATAGTGATAGTGGTCCCGCCCTTAAATTAGTGAGTAAAATTATAAGTGATGCGGTTGAACAAAATGTTTCTGATGTCCACATTGAACCATATGAAAATGAAATGCGAATTCGTTATCGTATTGACGGCATATTACATGAGGTTCTAAAACCACCGAAGAAGATGAATCGTGCCATAGCAACAGTTATTAAAGTTATGGCAAAATTGAAAGTTGAAGAAAAGAGATTACCACAGGATGGAAGAATTAAGGCAAGGGTACATAATAGGATTATTGATATCCGGGTCTCCACTGTGCCCACGCTTTTTGGTGAAAAGATTGCACTCAGATTGCTTGATCGCTCAACGATTCAATTGAACCTTGACCTTTTAGGATTTGAGGAAAGCACTCTGAAAACATTCCGTAGGGCAATAAAGACACCTTATGGAATTGTTCTTGTTACCGGTCCTACGGGTTCTGGTAAAACAACAACTCTTTATTCCGCACTTACTGAGTTAAACGACCCCGGGATTAATATAACAACGGCCGAAGACCCAATTGAATATTCATTGATGGGAATAAACCAGTTGCAGGTACATGAAAAAATCGGTCTCACATTTGCATCTGCCTTGCGCTCCTATTTACGTCAGGACCCTAACATAATAATGGTGGGTGAAATTCGCGACCTTGAGACTGCGGAGATAGCGATTCGAGCCTCTTTGACCGGCCATCTTGTTTTATCAACTGTTCATACCAATTCCGCAGCAGCAACCATAACCCGATTGGTAAATATGAATATTGAACCATTTTTGATTGCCTCAACACTATTATCAGTGCTTTCTCAGCGTTTATTAAGAAAAGTCTGTATGAAATGCAGGACCGAAGTAAAATATCCATCCGAAGTTTTATTAGATGCCGGTATTGAACCGGATAAAGTAGATTTTCCATTATATAAAGGCGAAGGATGTAAGGAGTGCAGGGGTACTGGGTATAAAGGCAGAATTGGTATATTTGAAAATATGCTTGTGACCGCCAGAATAAGAGAATTGATTTTAAAACGTGCACCGGCTGAGGAGATTGAGAAAATAGCGGTTGAAGAAGGAATGCTTACACTCCGTGGTTCAGCCCTGGAAAAACTACGGCAGGGTCTGACTACAGTAGAAGAGGTGATAAGGGAAACAAAGGTGGAATAAATGGAAGAAAGATTGGGTGTATATTTGGTGAAAAATAATTTAATTACCGAAGAACAATTGCGTCAGGCAATGCAGGAAAAGAAAGAGACCGGTCAGAGGTTTGTGAGTGTTCTGGTGAGATTGGGTTTTATTCCTGAAAACAAACTTTTAGCACAGTTGAGTAACCTCTATCATATGGAAGTCACCGACCTTGATTATATTATTCCATCAGAAGCGATTTTGAAATTAATTCCGGTGGAGAAGGCCTACCATTATGAAGTCATACCTATTGACCGTAAAGGTAGAACGCTGACCGTAGCAATGGTTGACCCCACTGATATTAGTGCAATTGAAGATCTGCGATTCATTACGGGGATGGAGATAAATCCAGTTCTTGCTTCAGAGACAAGTATAAGAGAGGCGTTGAGCAGATATTATAAAATGGATACAAGTTTGGCTGAAGTAAAAACAGAGGGAGGTCCAAAAGAGCTGGGCATAGAAGATCTGGAATTATTAGACACCGGTATGGAAGAGGAGGTAGAAGAGGCAAAACTTAGAGCTGATGCGGAGGGTGGTCCGGTAATAAGACTAGTAAATTTTTATATTGCGGATGCAGTGAATAAAGGGGCTTCCGATATCCATATTGAACCATTTGAGAGACAACTTAGGATTCGTTTCAGAATTGATGGTGTTTTAAGAGAACAACAGCCTCCACCATATAACCTAAAGGCAGGGATAATCACAAGGTTAAAATTGATGGCAAAGATGGATATTGCCGAGCACAGACTATGTCAGGATGGAAGAATCAATATACTTGTAGGCAATAAGGTGATAGATCTCCGGGTTTCAGTTATTCCAACACTTTATGGTGAGAAGGTTGTTATGAGAATTCTGGACCGCAGTGCCTTGATGCTTGATTTAACAAAATTAGGATTCAGCGATGAGGCATTGAAAAAATTCATGAAGGCGATAGAAAGTCCTTACGGTATTATTCTTGTTACCGGTCCTACGGGAAGTGGTAAAACTACCACGCTTTATTCTACGCTGCAGCGACTTAATAAACCAGACCGACAGATTATGACTATTGAAGATCCAATTGAGTACAACATTCACGGTATCAACCAGATTCAGGTTCACGAGGAGATCGGCTTAACCTTTGCCGCAGCCCTTAGGTCTTTCCTACGTCAGGCACCGAATATAATCCTTGTCGGTGAAATGCGTGATACAGAGACGGCGGAGATTGGTATTCGTGCAGCATTGACTGGGCATCTCGTTTTCTCTACAATTCATACGAATGATGCTCCAACAACAATAAACCGTTTAGTAGATATGGGTATACCCCCATATCTTGTTGCTAGTGCCTTGATATTAATTCAGGCACAACGTCTGGTCAGAAGGATTTGTCCTAATTGCAAAGAACCGATAAAGGTAAGTCCAAAGTTGCTTGAAGACGCAAATATACAACCCGATACTTTTCCGGATGGGATTGTATATAAAGGCAAAGGTTGTTCAAATTGTGGGCAAACAGGTTACAAAGGACGGATTGGGCTTTACGAGGTGATGCCTATTTCACCTACTATCAGGGCTATGATTTTAAAGGGTGCTTCAAGTGATGAAATAGCAAAACAGGCTAAAGAAGAAGGAATGAAGACACTTCGGGACGATGGCATAGAAAAAATAAAAAAAGGCGTCACCACAATTGAGGAGTTGATGCGGGAGACCGCATCGCTATGATAATATTTTTTCATTCCGCTTTCTGCGGAGAATTCAAAACAGGATAAGGAGGCAAGATGCCCGTAACAATGAAACAATTATTAGAAGAAATGGTTCAGCGAAATTCAACCGATTTGCATTTAACAACTGGAGCACCACCAATGTTCAGAATTGATGGTGAACTTGTGCCAACAAATTATGAGGTGATGACCCCAGAGTTGATTCAACAACTTGTTTACAGTGTTTTAAACGACCAGCAAAAGAAAAAGTTTGAAATGGAGTGGGAACTTGACTTTTCTTTTGGAATCGCAGGACTGTCACGATTTCGCGGTAACTGTTTTCAACAACGGGGGAGTATTGCGGCTGCGATCAGAACGATTCCTTTTGAAATCAGAGGATTCAAAGAATTAGGGATACCTCCTGTTGTTCAGGAATTAGCAGGTAGACCGAAAGGACTAATCTTACTAACAGGTCCAACCGGCTGTGGGAAATCCACAACCCTTGCAGCGATCATTGATAAAGTGAATAGTGACCGAAGGTGCCACATTATTACAGTGGAAGACCCAATTGAATATCTATTCCGACACAAAAAAGCAATTGTTAACCAAAGACAGGTTGGAAGTGATACAAAATCATTTGCCAATGCATTGAAATATGTTTTGCGGGAAGACCCTGATGTGGTTATGGTGGGTGAGATGCGTGATTTGGAAACAGTAGCAATTACTCTGACAATTGCTGAAACTGGACATTTAACGCTTGCTACACTCCACACAAATTCAGCAGCAGAATCAATTCATAGAATAATAGATATCTTTCCATCTCATCAACAGGGGCAGGTCCGTTCCCAGCTTGCCTTTGTTATTGAAGGTGTAGTAACCCAGCAATTGCTGCCAAAAATTGGAGGTGGGCGGGTGCTTGCTGCGGAGGTAATGGTTGCTACTCCTGCAATAAGGGCACTTATTCGTGATGGCAAAGAACATCAGATTTATTCAATGATTCAATCCGGACAAAAGTATGGAATGCAGACTATGAATCAGGCATTATATAATTTATATGCTAAAAGATTAATTACCCTTGAGACCGCTTTTGATTATTCTCCGAATATTGAAGAATTTGAACATATGGTTGAACAAAAATCACCAGTCTTAGGATAGGCATATGATAACCAAGTATTCTATAAATAGGAGGTATTATGCCAACTTTTGTATGGAAGGGTAGGACAGCAACAGGTGCATCAGCCAGCGGTGAACTGACCGCTCAATCACAGGCTGACGTTGTTGCAGCACTACGCCAGAAAAAAATTATTCCAACTTCAATTAAAATAAAAGAAGAGAAAAAAGGATTCGCTCTTTTTGGAGGACGTATCTCAAAAAGGGCACTATCAATATTCACAAGACAATTTGCTACAATGTTAGGTGCTGGCTTGCCTTTGCTTAGCTGCCTTGAGATTCTTTCAAAACAGACTGAAAGCACAGGTTTAAAAAGGGTGCTTGATGAAGTCCGTGCCGATGTTGAAGGTGGCCATTCTCTCGCAGATGCTTTAAGACGTCAACCCAAGGCATTTGACAATCTCTATGTGAATATGGTTGATTCAGGTGAAACCGGTGGTGCACTTGACATAATCCTTCAGCGTCTCGCAACCTATCTTGAAAAAACTGTAGCATTGCAGAGAAAAATACGTGGTGCTATGATATATCCTGCAATCATTAGTGTAGTAGCAGTAATTGCAATTGCTGTTCTATTAATCTTTGTGATTCCTATCTTCGCAAAGATGTATGAAGGGGTAGGAAGGGAACTGCCTGCAATGACACAGCTAGTTATTAGGATTTCAAACTTTATGAAGGTAGCTGCTGTGCCATTACTCATTGGTTTAATACTATTATTTACAATCATCCGCAGGTGGCATAAGACGGAATCCGGTGCCAAGGCATTAGACCCATTATTTTTAAAAATGCCGGTATTTGGAGATTTAATAAAAAAACAGGCGATTGCACGATTTTCAAGGACGCTCTCTACCTTGCTCTCCAGCGGTGTG
Organism: uncultured bacterium; assembly: GCA_964559225.1. Lineage (GTDB taxonomy): Bacteria > Hydrothermota > Tepidihabitantia > SM23-42 > JAOAFX01 > JAOAFX01. The sequence continues at coordinate 33,593 of CAZLGA010000007.1, forward strand.
CCAATTATTGATGCCCTTGAAATTACGGCAAAGAGTGCGGGCAACTGGGTTATTGAAGATGCAATATTAAAAGCAAGGGTTTCTATCAAAGGCGGAGAAAATATTGCCGACCCTCTCTCCAAGACTGCGATATTCCCACCGATGGTGACACAGATGATTGCGATTGGTGAGGCATCGGGCGGACTCGATGATATGCTTTCTAAGGTAGCAGATTTTTATGATGCTGAAGTTGACCAGGCGGTAGAAAATCTTACTAATGCCCTTGAACCAATCATTATGGTTGTTCTTGGTGGGGTTGTTGGATTTCTTGTTATTTCTATGTATCTACCGATATTCCAACTGGCCGCCACAATTACTGAATAATTTTATCAAAAAAAAAGAAACAAGTAGCGGGTTAGAAAATATATATAATCTGCTAATTCGTTCTCTCATAAATGTTTTATAAAAAAACTATCGATTCTTTGGTTGGGCTTATTCTGCTTCAACCTCTTGTTATCACTTTTATTCTGCTCAGCTCCTCATATCCTGTTTACTATAATATTCCGGCAACCTATTGGTTTATTATTATATCTTCTTTTATAATCTCGCTATTATTCTTGTTTCTTAGTAAGTGGATAAAATCAGAAATTCTTACATATATTTTATTGATAACCGACATTCCTCTTATTGGAGTAATAATCTATTTTACCGGCGGAATGGAGAGTCTCTTCCCTTTATTATATGTTGTGCTAATCATAACATCTGCTATTTATCTTTATAGAAAAGGGGCATACATAATAAGTTTGATCTCAGTGCTTTGTTTTTTTGGTCTGATGCTTCTTGAAATAAACAAAGAATCCCTTCAAGCGAAATATATAATTCAACAATTTTATTTCTTTTCCCTTTTATTTTTATTTACAGCAATTTTAAGTGGCTGGCTTTCCGAAAGGTATCGCATAAGAACCGAAGAGTTAAAGAAATTAAACCTTACGACCGAAGAGATTGTAAAAAATTTACCATCGGGAATTTTGGTGATTGACAGTGGTGGTTCAATCGTTTATACAAATATTCTGCAGGATGATATTCGTGCATATGTCCATCTTTATCTGGCAAGATTTTTAAAGAACCCGGAGCGGGTGGGCAATGTTAGAGAGTTGAAAATTAAAAATAAATTTTTTCTGCTTTCCTGCTCGCCTATCGGTAAAAGACACGGCGCACTTGCAATTCTTCAGGATTTGACCAAAATAAAAAAATTGGAGGAGGTATCAAGAATATCTAAACAAACAAAGATGCTTGCGGAGCTCGGTGGTTCTTTAGCCCATGAAATCCGCAATCCACTTGCTTCAATAAAAGGATCATTGGAAGTTATCGCTAAATCCCGGGTTCCTAAATCAACAAAACCATTCATTGAAATGGCACTTAAAGAGTCTGTCAGATTGAATGAAATCGTTACAGATTTTTTGAATTTTGCCCAGTTTGTTCCCAAAAAAACATATCGCATTAAAGTAAGTGATGTTATCAATGAAGCATTGCTTGATATTATTTCTAATTTTAGCGAGAAGAAACTTGAATTCATAAGGGATGGGGCAGATTTTGAAGTTATGGCGGATTTAAACAGGTTAAAATCAGGCATTCTTAATATTCTTATAAATGCCTGTGAAGTAAGTGAACCGGGTAAAAAGATTTTTATAAAAACAAATTATAATAATAAATTTGGTTGGATAGAAATAACTGACCAAGGACCAGGAATAGCAAAAAAAGATTTGAAAAAGATATTTCAACCATTTTATACAACAAAAAAAGGTGGAACCGGATTGGGACTTTCAATTGTCCAGAAGATTATTGAAGCTCACAATGGTAATATTGAGGTTTCAAGCAAGGTTGGCGAGGGGACAATATTTAAAATTATACTTCCGCGGGCATGAATGGTTTAATACTTTAATAAGGAGATGAGAAATCTCAAATTAATAATTGAATATGATGGAACTGATTTCTATGGTTGGCAGTATCAACCGGATAAGAGAACTGTCCAAGGTGAGATTGAGAAAGCGATAAAAAAAATAACCGGTGAAAACATAAGAATTATCGGTGCTGGAAGAACCGATCAGGGGGTTCATGCCCTTGCTCAAGTTGCGAATTTCAAAATCAATTCCAATATCTCTTGCGATAATCTCAAAAGCGGATTAAATGCACTTACTGGAGAAGACATTTATGTAAAAGAAGTCCAAGAAATATCTTCTGACTTTCATGCAAGATTTTCAGCGCGTAGCAAGGTATATCAATATAAAATTATGAGCCAATTTTCTCCAATGAAAAGGAAATATTACTGGTATGTTGATTATGGACTTAATCTTTGTTTAATGAAAGAAACTATAAAATATTTCGTTGGTGAACATGATTTTAGAAATCTTTCGGTTACGAGTGACGATGATTTTAATGGAAAAGAGAAAAACACACTGTGTACCATTTTGAATTTATCATTGACAGAAATGAATAATGACATTATAATATCTCTGGAGGCTGATCGATTTTTAAGGAAGATGGTCCGTGGCATTGTGGGATTTTTGGTCGATGTGGGCAGGGGCAGATTTTGGCCCGATGATGCCAAAAAGATCTTTACTGGTGCATTTAATAATATTTATTTTGCCCCTGCACATGGTCTGTATTTAGTTGAAGTAAAATATTGATAAGGGGTTAAAATTTTTTGAAAGGAGAAGATAATGGAATTATATCTTGATACTGCAAATCTGGATGAAATCAAAGAAATTGCTCGCTGGGGGATTCTTGACGGTGTTACTACTAATCCATCGTTGATGGCGAAAGAGAAAGGTGATTATAAAAAATTATTAAAGGAAATATGTGATATTGTAAAAGGTCCAGTTAGTGGTGAGGTATTGAGTTTGAAGACCGAAGAAATGGTGAAAGAGGCGGTAGATTTAAGCAAGATAAGTGAATATGTGGTAATAAAAATACCCTGCACTGTGGATGGGTTGAAGGCAACAAAGATTTTGTCAAAAGAAGGCATAAATGTTAATATGACCCTTGTCTTTTCATCCAATCAGGCATTACTTGCTGCAAAGGCTGGTGCCGCATATGTTAGCCCTTTTGTAGGAAGGTTAGATGATATCGGTAATCCGGGTATTGAAGTTGTTAGTGATATATTGACCATTTATAAAAGTTATAATTTTAAGACCAAGGTTATCTTTGCTTCAGTAAGACATCCAGAACATGTGCGTCAGGCCGCACTTTTAGGTGTTAATATCTGCACCATCCCTTATAAAGTTTTTACCCAGCTAATAAGGCATTCGCTTACGGATGTTGGAATAACGAAATTTCTTGAAGACTGGCAGAAGAGAATTAGTTAATGGTTACAATTATAATGGGAGGTTAAATAGCAGAGATGAAAAGTAAAGAAATATTCGCAGGATTTGTTGGATTTGTAGTCTGTCTGATTGGTCTTTTTTTATATCAACAATTTAAAATAAAAAACCGCGATAGTGGATTAGATTACCTCCGCCTCATAAGTCTAAATGACGAGATTTCAAAACAGCGGATGAATGCAATAGTTCTTGCGGCGAATAAGATAGGGCCATCGGTCGTCTCCATAACTGTTATTCAGACGAGGATTATTACTGTTTCACCTTTTAATGATGAATTTTTCCAAAGATTTTTTGGTGATTTCTTTCCCGAACAACGTTATCGACGGCGGGTCAAAAGTCTTGGTTCCGGGATAATTATTTCTCCAGATGGATATATTTTGACTAATGAACATGTGGTATCAAATGCTACTGAGATAAGTGTGACACTACCTGATGCAAGACAGTTCAAAGCGAGGATTGTGGCAATGGACCACGCTCTGGACCTTGCACTTTTAAAAATTGATGGCAAGGATTTGCCTTATGCTGAATTGGGTAATTCAGATGATTTGATGATTGGGGAATGGGTGATTGCATTAGGCAATCCTTTTGGTTTTTTGCTTGAAGATACAAGGCCGACTGTAACTGTTGGTGTCATTTCCGCACTCAACCGTGCAATTAAGTCAACCTACGGAGACAGAATCTATAAGGATATGATCCAAACCGATGCTGCAATCAATCCCGGTAATTCAGGTGGACCCCTTATTAATATTTTGGGGCAGGTGATTGGAATAAATACTTTTATTTTTACTTCAAGTGGTGGTTCAGAGGGTGTGGGATTCGCCCGCCCGATAAATGTGGTAAAAAAATTTATCAATGAAACAAAACAATTTGGGAGGATAAGAACACCCTGGATTGGGATATGGGTTCAGGATATTACACCGGAGATTGCTGAAGCTATGGGTATTGAACAGCGTGGCGTCCTTGTGAGTAATGTTGAACCTAACAGCCCCGCTTATTTTTCAGGCGTAAAAGAGGGCGACCGAATAATAATGTTAAATAATGAGATAATAAATAGCACTTCTGCCTGGGATAGAATGAATGCAAATACATTTGTTGGTGATACACTAAACATTATACTTTATCGAAATAAAGATACTTTGTCTATAAGTCTTATTGTAAAAGAATTTCAGGAACCGATTGGTATTGGTTCGAGATTGGGTATCTATGTTGAAGATATTAATCTTTACTTAATAAAAAAATTTGCTTTAGGCTATAAACAGGGTGTGGTAGTAACAAAAGTAGAACCAGGAAGCGTTGGCGAAAAATTGGGTTTTTCACCGGGTGATGTTATACTCCGCATCGGTGACACAAGAATAAAGAATAAAGATGATTTTAAAAGGGCGCTCGGCGATTTTAAAAATAAATATTTTATCATTGATCGCGGTGGACTGATCTTCCAGATATGGCTTCAATAAATTTTTAAAGGATGTAAAATGACAAATATTGAAATAAGACGTAAAATCCTAATAATGGCATACGAAAAATTTAAGGAACATCCATATTACCGTATTACACCGAAAGAATTCAAAGAGGCGTTGAACATAGATTTGAAAACACTCAATTTTAATATTGTTTATCTTGAAGAAAAAGGTTATATTGAACTTCAGAAGCCTTTGGAAGGAAGTCTCTTCGTTGGTGCCCGGATAACAAGTAAGGGTGTTGATTTGGTGGAGGATGATTATCAATTTGATATTACATTCCCGGTAACGAGTGATACATCTGCAATGCAGATAAACATATTCAAGGAATTTAATCTGTTAGTTGATAAGGTAAATACGGATGAGAAAATAAGTGGTGATATAAAAGAGATTTTGATTGAAGAGATAAGAGAAATCCAGAAAGAGCTGAAAAAGATTGAACCAAGTTATAACCGAGTGAAATTATTTCTGGATAAGGTACGCCAGCATGATTTTGAGATTGGCGAACAGGTGATGGCGCTTTTAAAAAATCCTGTTATTTTCAATATCCTCGAGAAGTCAGCAAAGAAAGAGTTATAGACTGTGTAAAAACTGTTTGATATAATTCTGATGAGCAAAAAAATTAGAAGTGGTTTTATCTTTATTATCGGCTATCTTCTCTCGCCGCTTTCCTGGTGGAATGACATAATCATAAATCTTCCCATTGCTTATATCTTTGCATTGCCATTTGGGTTGATTTCAGAAAGGATTTTTCTTCCGATGATGATTTTTGGATACTGGATGACAAATGTATTGGGTCTTATCTTAATCCATCATAGTACCAAACAAATCATCGGCAAAGAGGACAAAAAGCCAAATGGGCTGGCAAAAAACTTGCTGATTTCTATTCTTTATACCCTTCTTGTTCTTTTACTCGCTAAATTTGGTATTTTAAAGTTTCCGTCTAACTATTTCAAATAAGTGTTCTTACTTGGCATAAAATCTTCAAGAGGCATTATCACTAATGCATCGCCATTATGTTCGGCAAGGAATTGAAGATATTTAATGAATTCAGCGTATTCTTTATTTGTATGAATTATTTTTGGCTGGAATAAATTGGGCGCAATAAGCTGTGGCTTTGGTAACTCAATAATTGTTACATCTTCATCCGGTGGGATATGTGCTTTCTCCTTTGCAATCATTATTGCAGTCTCAATTCCACCAATTATATCCACGAGCCCTATTTCTTTGCTTTTAATTCCTGACCATATCCTGCCCTGGGCAATCTCTTCAATTTCTTCAGTCTTTTTCTTTCTTCCTTTAGCAACTTTTATGACAAATTCTTGGTAAAGGGATTTTATAGATATTTCCATTTTCTTTTTTTCAGATTCGGTCAAATTTCGGTCCGGTAATTGTCCGAGGAATGGATATGTAAATCCAAAGCCGAGGTCGGCGTGTTCGCCTGCCTTAACAAAATCCGTAGATAACCCCAGTCTTTCGTTTAAATCTTTGTTATATAACCATAAACCAATGACACCGATTGACCCAGTTATTGTGAAAGGTGCAGCAACGATTGTATCACCATACATTGATAACCAGTATCCCCCAGAACCAGCAACTCCTCCTTGTGATACAATCACCGGCTTCTTTTTTTGACATTTTTTTATTGCTTCAGCGACAATATCTGAAGCAAGGGCACTACCACCCGGTGAATCAACCCTGAAGACGACTGCCTTAATATCCTTCCTTTCCGTTGTCCATTCAATATCCTTTATTAAACTTCTTGCTTTTATACCTGTATCCATTGCACATTCACCAAGCCCATAGATTACAGCAATCTTTGGCTTTTCACCCCAATAGTTATCCTTCGGTAACTGATGACATGTTAAACTGGCTTTATCAACAAATTTGATATTCTTTCCTTCCAATCTTTTCGTTATTTCTTTTACTTCATTCCATCTTCCTACGGTATCAACAAGATTTTCCTCTATCGCATCTTTCGGTAAGAAGAAAGTTAATTCATTCACCAGTTGCTCAAATTTTTCGCCCGTAAATCCACGGGCTAAACAAATATCATTTTTAATTGTGTAATAAATATCATCAATTATTGCCTGTCTTTGCTCTCGATCTGCCTCAGACATTCTATCTCTGGAGAATGTTTCAGCCGCAGATTTGTATTTGAAATAACGCCATTCATCTACCTCGATTCCAAGTTTATTAAGTGCATTCTTAAAATATACTCTACCCATGAGGAGCCCTTGAAGATTGATACCACCCTGTGGATCGATGACAATTCTGTCAGCGATGGATGCGAGATAATAATCCATTATTTCAGCTTCGTCAATATATACAACGATATGTTTATTGCGGGATTTGAAATCCCTTAGTTTCTCTCTCAATTCCCATATCATCTCAGCACTAATATCCAAACCAGAGAGATTGATTGCAATGCCGGTTATCGCTGGATCATTTTTGGCAAATTCAATTGTCTTAATAACGGATAGCAAAGTGTTGCTTTTATCAAACAATAGATACCGTTGATATTTTAATGTTCCATTTAGATTTAATTCGAGATAATTGTTTTTCTTTCCCAAACTTCTGAATATATTGCGATCATATGCCCCAAGTCTTATACCGTATGTATTATACTGATATTTCTGGTTAGAATTAAAATGTGACTGAATGATTAAGCCAGTTCTGCCCAAGCTGAAGTTTATGCCCAATGTGATAGAACGATCGTTAAAATATCTTGCGGTAATTCTAAATCCGGGCAATGGCTCAATGGCTAATCCAGCACTCCAGAAACTTTCTTTGAGTTCGATACCCTTATGGATTGCGCAGTCAGTAAAAAAAGTAATCTTTTCATCACCTCGGGGTCTCAAACCGAGGTCAAAATAAATCTCACGGTCACCTCCGGAACTGGCAAATGAACCAGTAATACCGATAGATAAGTATCTAACAGGACGGCTTAAGGATCCAATTTTCAATATATTAGCATCGCTGTCTGACCATTCGTATCCTATTCCTAAACTATGTTTTTTATTACCCAAGGCAAGAGCGAGGTTATAACTATTTAAATTCTTGGTGGGCAATTTTTTACGGTTGATTGTAAAGCCCAAATTGGGGATGCCCGTGAGAACCATCCATTCATTAAAATCATTCCAGTCGCCAATCTGGTCTGAACAAATAAATGCAAGATCGAATTGGTGTAAATAGGTCAAAAGGGCAGGATTATCATAACCATATAGACCCACATACAGTGCACCAGGGGATGCCAATAGAAACTTATTATGTTCATAGAATGTTGGCATTGCTCCGTAACTGAAAACAATTGCGATTAGCAACATTGAAAATAATATTCTATAATTCTTCATAATACCTCCTTTTTCAATAGTATATAGATTAAAATTAAAGTCAAGCAATACAATTCTTTTTTCACTAGTAATATAATAACGCTATTTTAGTACTTAATAAAACAAAAAATATTATATTGATTTTTCAAAATTTTTTTATATAATAAAATGAAGGAGTGAAAATGAAAAGAGATTTTACATCAATCTTTGATTTAACCCGAGATGAGATTAACAATATATTTGAAATAACCCAGGATTTGAAAGAAAAACAGAAAAAGGGGATTGAGCACAAATTATTAAAAGATAAAACTCTGGCAATGATATTTGAAAAACCATCTTTAAGAACACGGGTTACCTTTGAAACCGGAATGACCCAACTCGGTGGCCATGCTATATATCTTGCGCCTGCAGATATACAGTTGGGAAAAAGAGAATCGGTAAAAGATGTAGCAAAAAATCTTTCGCGTTGGGTGGACATAATCATGGCAAGGGTATTCAACCACAGAACGATAAGGGAGCTTGCTGAAAATGCTGATATTCCGGTAATAAATGGTTTATGTGACCTTGAGCATCCCTGTCAGATTCTTTGTGACCTATTCACGGTAATCGAGAAAAAGGGAGATTTAAATAAATTAACACTGGCATTTATTGGTGATGGTAATAATGTGTGTAATTCGTTCATTGCCGCCTCGGCATTGCTTGATTTTAAACTTAATGTGGCAACACCTAAAGGTTATGAGCCAAACCAAGAATACATACTGAGGGCAAAAAAAGTTGAATGGACAAGTGATCCAGCAGAGGCAGTGAAGAATGCGGATGTCATTTATACTGATGTATGGGCATCAATGGGACAGGAATCTGAAGTAGAAAATCGAAAGAAGATTTTTAGACCGTTTCAGGTAAATAGTGAGCTTTTAAAAAATGCACAGAAGAAGGATTATTTGATTATGCACTGCCTGCCTGCACATCGTGGTGAAGAAATTACGGATGAAGTCATTGATGGTCCCCATTCGATAGTGTTTGACCAGGCAGAAAATCGCCTTCATATTCAAAAGGGTATAATGGTATTTTTATGCAAAATATTCTGAAGAAGAGCGTCAACTTTTTTATTGTAGAGCCGGCGCGCAAGATTCTTGCTTTAATCTTAGCATTTGGATTGTGGCTTTTTGTAGCAATAGAAGGAACTTACACATATGAACGCGAGATACCAGTTATTTATACTAATCTTTCTGATAATTATATAATTACCGAATCGGTTACAAAATTAAAAGTTACTTTTAATGGAAAAGGGAAATATCTCTTCGGCATATGGGCATCCCCACCAAAAGTAATATGTGATCTTGCCGATGTTGTGCCGGGGAGAAATGTTATATCAACAAAGGATTTAACAATACCAATCAAAGATTTGGTCGTGAATTATAGTGCAAGGTTTATTAATGTTGATGTTGATGAAAAGGTAACGAAAGTCGTTAAACCTTTCATTCCGCTAAAAGGACATTCAAAAAACGGTTGGGTTATCTCAAGAATTGAATTCCTTGATACATTAAATATATCCGGTGCAAAAAAAATTTTACAAAAACTAAAAGGGGTCGTTACGGAATCACTCAACATAAGCAATAAATCCGCGACATTTGAAAAGAGTTTGAAGATTGAGCCTGTTTCTGAACCGATAGAACTATCTCATAGTAATATAAGAATACGTGTAGTCATCGATTCTTTGTCTCTTAGAACTTTTACTGAAATGAGTGTCGTTGTTTTGAAAAACCCTGGGCAGAGAGTGAGGATTATGAATACCGTTATTGATACACTGATTGTTTCTGGAGCCCGAGATGGCCTTGATAAGCTGAGCAAAGAAGATATAATTGTGCGCATTAAGGTATCGGATTTGGTCCCCGGTGAATACTTTCTTTCTCCGGAAATTATAATGCCCGAGTTTATTAGTTTAGTTTATTCAAAACCCCAAGTTATTAAAGTAGTTATTTATTAATTACAATAATAAAAGTATTATTTCAAACAAAAATGAACATAATAAAAGGAGTAAAAAAAGATTTGTTAAATCAGTAAAGCCGCTCATTGACTCGTTTTTTACAATTTTTATACCCAAATTTTTTGCCATTTCCGGTGTTAATGATGTTAAATTGCTCTCCAATGGGTTTATATTAACACTTATAGTCTCTCCATCTACTTTATAAAATCCCGGTTTTATAATCTTTGATTCTTTTTTTAGGTTGATTTTATGCTCAACTTTGTCTATTTGATATTCATTGTCAATATTTTTGTTCAACAGACCATAAATAATGGAATGCAAAAGAGGAATGAAATTGGGATTATAAACAATATCGGTATAGGCATCGCTAAATATCGTTGGAAAAATAATGATATTATTTTGATTTATTAAAAACGGCAGATTGTTATCAAGCATTATTAGTGTCTTTGACTTAGGTTTCATTTTCCACATTTTGAAAATTTTTATTCCTCTTAACCCGGCATTGTCCTTGAATAAGGAAAATGGAGAATAATCCGCATCAATCCATTTTATGTTAATATAACCTTCAAGATTAAGCCATTCTTCAACATCAGTATAATGGTGTATCCAATTTTTTAAATTAGAGCCGAGAGTTGGTCCTATAAACAATATCAATCCACTCTTTGGTTGGGAAAGAAAATTCTGCAGTTTTATAATTTCAAATTGACTGATTTCTTCTATACCGTTGATTAATATAATATTATAGGGTCGGATATCTAATTTTTTTATACTATTTGCATTATCTATCTCAAATGGGGTTTTAATGTCTGGCGAAGGAGACAACGCAAGTTTAATATATTTTGAATCACCTATTAGTAAGAATTTTATCTTCTCAAGCAGGGATTTAGAAAAATAGTATTGATTATCCTCAGATAGGCTATCTTCGTCAATCTTTATTATGCCATTACGGATATAACAGGGTAATGTGAAAAAGATATTTATATTCTGTCCAGCAGGAATTATTGATTTCTGTTCTCTGTAAAAATTACCTGCCGTGAGTTCAATCTTTGTAGGAAATGGTTTTGCCCCGTAGTTTTTGATGTGTACACTTAGTTCATAATTGTCCTTCGGCATAAAATAAGGTTCCTTCAGTGATACATTTTCAATGGTGATGTTGCTACCACTAGGAATTTGGAACCAGTAGAAATTCGTGAGTTCTTCAACTCCTGTGAAATTTATAATCTGGCCATCACCTATGTACACAAATTCTTTTGGGATATCAGTATGCTCCAATAAAAATTTCTCATATAACGACTTTAATGAACCGGTAGCAAAAGATAATTTTATGTTTTTCAACTGACTGAGCGCAGTATTTTTTTCTACCCAGAATGGGTTATAATCTTCTTGAAAACAAAGCGGTACCACATAAAAAATGCTTCTTGAAGAGTAATTGTTAATAATTTTTTCTGCCTTATTTAAGGCATTTTCAAAATTCCTGCCATAATGCATACTGAACGAATTATCAATCACTAAATATACTGCAGCAAGTTTGTTCTTTGCAAAGAATTTTCCTTCATATTGCGGTCTGGCAAGGGCTAAAAATATAGAGGCAACCATAATACAGCGGGTTATCAGAGTTAAGATTTCTTTTAATCTTAACCATCTCAACCTCTGTGATTCAGAAGTCTTTAAAAATAATAAAGATGAAAAAAGAACTGTTTTCAAATTCTTTTTGAAAATTAAATGGATAATTATTGGAATTGCTATTAGAAATAATCCAGAGAGATAAATTGGATTAAGAAATTTCATAGGAGTTTTGTGCGTTTCTGGAGATAAGAGATTAATGCGCGGTCATAACTCTGTGTAGTATTGATTAATTCATAATCAATGTGTGATTCTAACATACCTTTTTGATAATAATCAAGGAATATCCGCAACTTCTTCTGATAAGAATGTTTTATCGCCTTAGGTTCAATGACAATATGTTCATTGGTTTCCATATCCTGGAACAGTGCTGTCTCTGAGAACGGAAATATAAATTCATCTGGGTCAATTATCTGGAAGACCATTATTTCATGTTTGCGTGCACGAAAAGATTTTAACGATCTTAAAACCTGTGTTGGTTCATCAAATAAATCGGAAACAAGTATCACCAGTCCGCGTCTTTTTATCTTCTGTCCAAGATCAAATAATACATTGGCAAGAGATGTTTCACTTCCTGGAATTGCTTTATCAATTACTTCAATGACCCTTGTAAAATTAATCTTCTTCGCTGATGGTGGTATAAACGCATTGATTTTGGTATCAAAGGTGATTATTCCAATCCCATCATGTTGTTTGAATAATAGATAAGCAATGCAGGCGCTGAGAAATTTTGCATATTCAAGTTTTGTTATGCTTTTACCGTAACCCATTGAACCACTTTTATCAAGTAAAATATAACCCCGGAGATTTGTTTCTTCTTGATATTCCTTTATATAAAATCTATCGCGTCTTGCAAATACTTTCCAATCAATCCGCTTTATTTCGTCGCCCGCAATATAAGCTCGGTAATCTGTGAATTCCTGAGAGAACCCTTTGTAAGGGCTGGGGTGTAATCCCGTCAAAAATCCTTCTACTACAAGCCTTGCCTTTATACCAAGATTTGATAATCGGGCTAGGACTTCAGGGTCAAGATATCTTGCCTTGCCTTTCATTATAGAAATATCTATAGGTTAGCTCAATTCCTCTTACCAAAGGAACTTCAGGTGACCAGTTAAAGGTTCTTCTTGCCTTAGAAAAATCAAGAACATTTTTGAATACTTCTCCTGGTATTGGTTCACGGTGTTTATGGGCTATCTCTCTTTTCAGTATTTTGCTAAAAATAACAAGCAAATCGTTGACACTCGTTTCAATTCCGGTGCCAATATTAAAATAACCCGGGCAGGAATTAAGGGTAGAGAGATTTGCTTTTACCACATCTCCGATATAGACATAGTCTCTAACCTGGTTGCCATCGCCATTCACAAAACATTCTTTATTTTCAAGAATTTGGTTTATAAATATTGATATGACACCTGCCTCGCTCTTAGAAATCTGTCTGGGACCATATACATTACTGTATCGCAGAATTACATAATCGAAGTTATATAATTTTGCAAAAACTTTTATATAGTTTTCCACTGCAAGTTTAGCAACACCATAGGGGGATAGGGGTTCGGGTTTAAATTCTTCAGTGATAGGAAATCTTTCAGGTTCCCCATAGATTGCGCCACCACTTGAGGCAAAAATAAACCTTTTCACATTATATTTTGCGGAAAGATTGAGTAAATTTAGCGAACCCATAATATTTACTTTGGCATCAAATAAAGGGTCATCAAGCGAACGCCGCACGTTTATCTGAGCCGCATGATGGTTTACAATATCAAAGTTAAATCTTTTGAATATTTCTTCAATTTCATAATTAGCAATGTCCTGTTTGATAAAAATTGCTTTGGGGTTTACATTTTTGATATCACCGGTTGAAAGGTCATCAATGATTACTACACTATGACCTTCTTTTATATAGGCATCTACAATATGTGAACCAATGAAACCCGCACCGCCGGTAACGAGTATTTTCATAAATAATTATACATATTAACCTAACTAAGTCAATAAGAATTGGAAGAAAGTAGAAATTGTATGCGCACTATTTGCTTTATTTCAAAAATAAAATAAGCAAAAGCAAACCTGCTATTCCACCGAGTATTATACACATAATCAAAATAAATTTATTTAATTTTTTAATCTGGGCATCCTGATTGAGAAAAAATTTTAAAAGACTTTCATTAATGGTTTGAATGCCAATCTTTGTTTCGCTACCAACTTTTAACAAAGATGATGTGATATGACGGTTTTCATCAACCTTTGTGCAGACATCCTTGCTTGTTGATTCATAGCAGGATGTAAGATTGTGCAACTCCTCAAGCATTTTCCTGGTTGTTGATTCAAATTGTCCACCAATGTTATTCAAATTTCTGGTTATTTCTTCAACAATGAAATTTTGATTTTTGTTAATTCCATTTACTGAATGGTTCAGTGCCGAAACAATTTTTGCTACGTCTTCTATGTTCTTCTTTGAACCTTCCTGTAAGCCAATGATTGCGCTTCGCAAGTTTTCCAAATCGGTATTTAAAGACTTATGTAAAAGACTGAGTGTCTCTTTTTGTTGCTGAGAAAAGATATTTAACGACTTGTCAATTGCAACAATAACTTCATCGATTCGCATCGTCTTGCGTAGTTCTCTAATTACCCTTTCAAATTCATTAGAAATGTTTTCCAGTCGCTCCAAAGATTCAAGTTCAACAATTGTTTTCTGTAAATGAGATTCTTTTCTATCCTCCTCAATTATCGGTTGTAAATCAAGTTCGGTAATACTTGTTTCAGGAATTTGTTCTGGTGCAGGTGGAGATGTTTCTTTTTTTAATTCTTCAGCTTTTTTCTTTTCACCAACGTTATCATATATTGTTGCCATCTTATTTGCCAAACTGCTATCGCTCAATTTAAGACCTTTTAAAAGTTCCATTGCATGCATTACTTCTTTTTTATTGCCCGAAGCCATTTGTCTTTCTATGTAGGAGAATAGATACATCGCTGCATCACCCTTTTCATCAAGGTCTATAAGTAATTTGGCAATGGTAAAATTGATTTCGGTGTTACCCGGGTCATAACGCAAAATTTTCTTGCAAAGGGCAAGGGCATTTCTTAAGAAGTTATCTGCCTTAAATGCCTCTATGCCGGTTTGATATGCAGTGATTGCCTCTTTTGTTTTGTTTAATTTTAGGTATAAATCCCCAAGACGGTTATATAAATTGCCGTCTCTGGGATTTAATTTTATTGCCTTCTCCAGCAAATTGATAGCATCTTTGTATCTACCTTGAATTTCAAGATCTATGCTGTTTTTTAGAAGTTCTCTTATTTCTTCCGATCTTTTTTCCATAAGCCATTTTTTTAAAAAGCAAAGCCTGGATAAAACCAGGCTCTGCTTTGGATTGCTGCGAATCCGTTATTCATTTTTTGTCCGTTCGACTTTAATTGCTTTATCTCCTTTCGGAGTCTGGGTTATCTCAAACTTAACTCGTTCGCCTTCTCTAAGGACCCGATAACCTTCACCCAATATATCTTGATAATGGACAAAGACATCACCGGAACCATCTTCTTTCTCAATAAAACCGTAACCCTTCTTACCGTCGAACCATTTAACTTTTCCGTAGACCAAATTTCCTCCTTTCAGCCTTCATCGCCCTTGAAATTTATAAGGGCAACCTCTACGGTCAAAGCCGTAATATTATAAATAAATCTGAATCATTGTCAATAGGGAATATGATTTAATTTGCTGACTCATTTTCATGCCTATATTTAAAAATTTTTTATTCAAAGAAGGATTACACAGTCTAAATAACTATCCTTGACTTTTCAATACCTTTTGGTTAAAATTAAACGATGAATGCTCAATTGACAATCTTCATAAATTGTTTTAAAAATTCAATTGCGAAGATTTTTACAGAGAAGACAATTTACCTTTTAGTGTTTTATCCAACCGAGGATAAATAGATGCTTGTGAATAGAGTACTAATTGAATATGTTTGAACAAAACGATGGTATAAGGATCAAAGGTGCAAGGGTTCATAATCTAAAAAATATTAATGTTTTCATTCCCAGAAATAAACTTGTTGTAATCACTGGCATTTCTGGTTCCGGAAAGTCTTCTTTGGCATTTGATACATTATATGCAGAAGGAAAAAGGAGGTATGTAGAATCCCTGTCAGCATATGCAAGACAATTCCTGGGAATGATGGATAAACCAGATGTTGATGAAATAACTGGACTTTCTCCCGCAATCGCAATTCAGCAGAGAACCGCAGCAAGGAACCCCCGATCAACTGTGGGTACGGTTACAGAAATATATGATTATTTAAGGATCTTATATGCCCGTGTTGGAATTCCATATTGCTATCAGTGTGGACGGCGTATTGAATCACAGACGACTGACCAGATAGTCGATGCAATCCTTTCTTATCCAGCTGGGACAAAGATAGAGATTCTCGGACCTGTGGTGAGGGGAAGGAAAGGTGAATATAAAGAATACCTGCAAAAAATAAAAAGAAGGGGTTATGTTCGGGTGAGGATTGATTGGAAAATCTATGAGATTGAAAATGTACCTGAACTTGAGCGATATAAAAAGCACAATATTGACATTGTTATTGACCGTATTATCTTAAAAGATGGAATAAGAAAAAGGCTTGCAGATTCGGTTGAGATGGGACTAAGAGAAGGGGAAGGGATTCTAATAGTAATCATTGATTCAAAGAAAGAAGTAATTTTTAGCCAGAAACTTGCCTGCGTTAAATGTGGTATAAGTTATCCTGAAATTTCTCCGAGAATGTTTTCTTTTAATTCGCCTTATGGTGCCTGTGAAACCTGTGATGGACTGGGAACGAAAATGGAGATTGAACCAAAGAGGGTCATTATCAATCCCAATCTTTCAATTCTTGATGGTGCAATAAAACCTTATGGATTACCGGGTTCGTGGCGTACTGCATTATTAAAAGGGCTCGCAAAAAAATTAAAATTTGACCTTGATACACCGTTTAATAAATTGCCCTCTGAAATCAGGGAGAGTATCTTGCACGGTGAGAATATACCGATAGAAGTAGAATATATCAGAAGAGATGGTTCAGGAAGGGGAGTTTTTCAGGAAACATTTGAAGGAGTTATTCCTGAGTTGATGAGAAGATTCCATGAGACAACCTCCGAGGCTGTGCGTGAAGAAATTGAAGACTATATGGTTATCACGCCCTGTCCTGATTGCAAGGGAAAGAGATTGAGGCCTCAGAGTTTATCAATTAAACTAAATGGAAAAAATATTGCTGAAATAACCGAATTTTCAGTTAAGAATGCTCTCAATTTCTTTAAGAATTTGAATCTTTCTGAAAAAGAGAAGATTGTTACAAAGGATCTAATAAAGGAGATCATACGAAGGCTTGAATTCTTGAATTCGGTCGGACTTGATTATCTTACGCTTGATAGGACAACTGATTCCCTTGCGGGTGGCGAGGAACAGAGGGTAAGGCTCGCCACACAGATTGGTTCAGGTTTGGTCGGCGTGTTATATATTCTTGATGAACCTTCTATCGGTCTTCATCAAAGAGATAACAAAAGATTGCTTGAGACGTTAAAGTCCTTACGCGATCTCGGTAATACCGTTCTTGTCGTTGAACATGATTCGGAAACAATGCATTCTGCCGATTATATCATTGACCTCGGACCTGGTGCAGGTGAAGATGGTGGTCGTGTGGTATGTGCAGGCACTATTGATGAGGTCGCAAAGAATCCTCAATCAATCACTGGACAATATTTGTCGGGGATTAAAAAAATAGAGGTTCCGAAAACACGAAGACAAAAAAGGGGCTCTTTGATAATTCACGGTGCAAGGGCGAATAATCTCAAATCTATAGATGTAGAAATTCCTCTCGGCGTATTCGTCTGTGTGACAGGTGTTAGTGGTTCTGGTAAATCTACACTCATTGTTGATACACTCTACCGTGCACTGGCACAGGAATACTATCATTCAAAATACCCACCAGGTGAATATAAAGAGATAATTGGACTTGAGCATATTGACAAAGTGATAAATATTGACCAATCGCCCATTGGTAGAACACCCCGTTCAAATCCGGCAACCTATACCGGTGCGTTCACACCAATAAGGGAGCTATTTGCATCCCTGCCTGAATCCAATGTGCGCGGATATAAACCGGGCAGATTTTCATTCAATGTGCCAGGCGGGAGGTGTGAGCAGTGTGAGGGTGGGGGAATTTTGTGGATTGAGATGCATTTTCTTCCTGATGTATATATCACCTGTGATGCCTGTCAGGGGAAGAGATTCAATCGTGAGACACTGGAAGTGAAGTATAAGGGCAAAAATATTAGCGATGTCTTAAATATGTCGGTGTCCGAGGCTCTGGAATTCTTCCAACATATTCCACCGATCAGGAGAAAACTTCAGTTATTATATAATGTCGGGCTTGGCTATATAAAATTGGGTCAATCAGCGACTACTTTATCAGGTGGGGAAGCACAGCGTATAAAGCTTGCCAAAGAGCTCTCAAAGATTGCCACAGGAAAGACATTATACATCCTTGATGAACCAACCACAGGACTTCATTTTGAAGATGTAAAATTACTTTTGGATGTTCTAAATAAACTTGTTGACCGTGGTAATACCGTGATTGTGATTGAGCATAATCTCGAAGTAATTAAATGTGCAGACTGGATAATTGATTTGGGCCCGGAGGGTGGAGAAGAAGGAGGGAAGGTTGTTTGTACAGGCACACCGGAAGATGTGGCAAAAAAAGAAGATTCATATACCGGTCAATTTCTGCGTAAAATTCTTTAATTTATAGAGATGTTATGATTATTTCAGCCCGAAATTCTCTTCAATGAATTTAGTTGAAATATCGCCCGCAAGAAATCTTTCGTTATTCATAACTTCAAGGTGAAAAGGAATTGTTGTAGAAATTCCTTCTATTACAAGCTCTTCAAGTGCCCGCTTCATTCGGGCTATCGCCTCTGCTCTGGAATTCCCGTGGCAGATTAGCTTTCCAATCAATGAATCATAATGTGGTGGTATTATATAACCCGCGAAAAGATGGGTATCAAAACGAACGCCTATTCCTTGAGGGATATGGAAGAATGTTATTTTTCCAGGTGAAGGCGCAAAATTTCTTTTCGGGTCTTCGGCATTTATCCTGCATTCAATGGCATTTCCCCTCAATTTGATATCATCTTGTTTGAAAGAAATCGGTTCCCCGAGGGCAATTTTTATCTGTTCTTTTAGTATGTCAATACCGGTAACCATTTCTGTAACCGGATGTTCAACCTGTATTCTTGTATTCATTTCCATGAAGTAAAAATTTTTGTTTTCGTCCATAAGAAATTCAATAGTGCCTGCTGATTGGTAACCAATTCCGGCAGCAGCCCTTATGGCGGTTTCCATCAATTTTTTTCTCAAATTATCATCAACTGCGACTGAAGGCGATTCCTCAACTAACTTCTGATGTCTTCGTTGGATTGAGCATTCCCTTTCTCCCAGTGCAACAAGATTTCCCTTTGTATCTCCAAGAATTTGAACTTCAATATGTCTTGGTCTTTCAATATATTTTTCAATATATAACCTTGGATCACCAAATGCTGCCTTTGCCTCGGCCTGGGCGATTCTGAATCCTGATTCCATTTCATCTTCATCCCTCACTATTCTCATACCCTTTCCACCTCCACCGGCTGCTGCCTTCAGAATTATCGGGTATCCTATCTTTGAGGCAATCTTCTTTCCATCACGAATATTTTCAATCTCGCCGTCACTACCCGGAATTCCCGATGCGCCGAATTTCACAAATGTTTCTTTAGCCATTATCTTATCACCCATTACCCTAATGTGCTCGGGCTTAGGACCTATGAATGTAATACCGCAGGATTCACATATTTCAGCAAATTCTGCATTTTCCGAGAGAAATCCATAACCTGGATGAATTGCCTTTGCCCCGGTTATCTCGGCAGCACTGATTATTCTTGTTATATTGAGATAGCTCTCACGCGCTGGTGCAGAACCTATACACACAGCTTCATCTGCTAAACGTGTATGGAGTGCATCAGCATCTGCTTCTGAATATATTGCTACAGTCTTTAAATTGAGTTCTTTTGCAGCACGAATAATTCTTATGGCGATTTCACCACGATTGGCGACAAGGAGTTTTTCAAATTTCACTACTTTTTCTCAAAAGAGCCCCAACCACGTTCAGCCGTGGCTTCAATACCAACAAGCCTTAGTTTAAATTCATCGGGGTTGGAGACCGCCTGAATTGCATCATCATAGGATATCAATCCATCCTTGTAGAGGCGGAATATAGATTGGTCAAAGGTCTGCATCCCATATTGTCCATAGCCTTCTTCAATCGCCGACTGTATCAATAATGTTTTTACTGGATCAAGTAGATATTCTTTAATGGTTGGTGTTGCAACTAGAATTTCTACGGCAGGAATTCTTCCTTTACCATCTGCCCTTGGCAATAGCCTCAATGACACTACTCCAACAAGAGTGGCAGCAAGTAAAACCCTTATATGCTGATGCTGGTGTGGTGGATAAAAAGAAATAATACGGTTAATCGTCTCAGTTGCATTCAGAGTATGGAGTGTGGACATAACAAGATGCCCGGTATCTGCAGCTTTTAATGCAACATCCATTGTCTCGCGGTCTCTGATTTCACCAATTAGAATTACATCTGGATCCTGACGCAGAATATGCCGCAGGGCGATAGAGAAGGATATTGTATCCATCAGTACCTCACGCTGATTAATCACAGATAGATTATCGCGGAAAAGATACTCAATTGGATCTTCAATAGTAATGATATGCCTTGATACATTTTCATTTATGTGCTCAATCATTGCCGCAAGCGTAGTTGATTTACCGCTGCCTGTTGTCCCTGTGCAAAGAATTAAGCCTCTTGGTTTTAGAGAAAGTTCTTTAAGAATAGATGGTAGATTTAATTCGTCCACTCTTCTCACTGAAATGGGAATAGCACGCATTGCAATTGCAATACTACCACGCTGGAGGAAGATATTTACACGAAAACGACCAACTCCACGCACACCAATTGCAAAATCCATTTCTTTCATCCGCTCAAAGGTCTGCTGCTGAGATGGTGTCATTATCTGATAGGCCATTGTCTTGAGAATCTCAGGTGTCAGTGATTCCGACTTCTCAATAACCAACCTACCGTCAATTCTGAAAACTGGTGGCGCCCCGGCCTTCAAATGAAGGTCTGAGGCATTAACTTTCATCATTTTTTCAAGCAATGTCTTAAGTTCCATTTTTCTTCTCTTTTTTAGTTATTCAACCAAATCACAAGGGTTCTATTAAAAACAATTCCTGATTGTATTCCACTGGCTCTTCATTCTTCACAAGAATTTGTACAATCTTCCCCGCAACATCAGATTCAATTTCATTCATCAGTTTCATTGCTTCAACAACGCAGACGACCTGACCCGGTTTCACGATATCGCCGATTTCAACATAAGGAGGTGCATCAGGAGCGGGTGCACGATAAAATGTTCCGACAATTGGTGAACGGATAGCAACAAGATTTTTTCTTGGAGATTCTTCTTTTTTTTCAGGTTCTTTTGTCATAGGTACTGGTTGAGGCGGTGGTTCTTTTGTTTCTGGAACAACTGCAATCGTTTCAAGGAGTTTCCCTTTCCGAGCGCCATCTCCCTTTGATAATTTAAGTTTTCTACCCCAAAAATCTGTGAGTTCAATCTCGGTAAGGAGACTTTCTTCTAATATTTTTACGAGTTCTTTTATCTTTTTAATATTCATAATTTTATTTCAAAAGGCTTGAAAGCCAATCCTGAAATGATTTAAAATCTTCTTCTTTGGGTTTAGTGGGTTCTTCTTTTTTATTTTCCTCTTCAGGTTGGACTGGTTGTGCCTCAGCGGGTTTTTCTTCCGTTTGCTTTTCGGGCTCTTTTGGTACTTCAATCTTTTCTGGAGGACCTCCAATTACGATTTCTCTCACCGGTTCGGATTCTTGCTTTATCTCCTGTTCAACCGGACTTATAAGTAACTCCTGGATTGGTTGGGATTCTTCTACTTCAATTTTCTGCGGCTGTTCAACTATCTGTGTCTCATATTCTTCTATTTTTGATTGTTCAATAGAGATTTCACTAATCATTGTCTTTTCTGGTTCTTTAGCTGAGATTTCAGGAGGGATTATTTTTTCAATGACTGGTTCTGGTTTTGTTTCTTGAACCTGTTCAACAGGTTCCGTTAGAAATTCTTCAAGTGAGAGGATTTCTTCGGTTTCTTCTATTTTTTCCGGTTCTTTCTTTTCAATGACAGGTTCAGGTTTTGCTTCTTCTACGACACTTTTTTCTTGCTCAATAACTGGTTTTACCTCTTCTATCACCGGGGGTGGTGTTTTATCAAGATCAATTATATGTTCTCCTAAGTGCGGTTCAGGGACTTGTGGAATTTCTACCTTGGGTATGGTAGCAATATCTTCAGGTTGGAAATAACTCTCTAATTTCATTTCAGCGACTTTTGTTTCTTCGTCTTTTTTTATTTCCTTGACAACTCCTGAAATTTTATTCTTCAATTCGTTTATCTTGTGTTTAATAGCGAGATCTGTGGGGTCCATAAAACTTAAATGTTCATAAACTTTTAATGCTTCTTCCAGGTTGCCTTGTTTCTCATATTCCTGGGCAAGGGTTAATGTGTAAATCTCACCTTTTTTCTGTGCTACCTCAAGTTGGGCGAGTTTGTTCTTTGCCATTTCATCGCCTGGGTCAATAGAAGCTATACCTTTATAAGCCTTTATCTGGCAGGCCTCGTCCTTTAGATTCTCGCATACCTGTGCGAGCATCCGGAGTGCCACGATATTAGCCGGGTCAAACTCAATCGTCTTTTCTAATGCCTCCCTTGCCTGACCATACATTCTTTTATCAAAATAACATTTTCCTAAAATCAGATAGGCAAGCGGATACTGGGGGTGGTGCTGAAGACCCTGCTTCAAAACATCTAAAGCCTCATCTACCATGTTGTTTTTTCTATAGGCATCAGCAAGTTGCACAAATATCCGCGACTTAGGATCCTTATTATATCGTTCTGCCAATCGGGCAATTTCCGTAAAATCTTGTTCGGCCATTTATGCCTCCAACACTATATTTTAATCAAATAATAAAGATTGTCAAGTGAATTATTTTTCATAATCCACTTTTTTTAACCGAGTTCATCATTACCTCAAGCCCCATGATGTAATCAGTTTTACGTTCACCGGGCAGAAATAACATTCCGTCAATAACATACAATGAATTATTATTGGTCAGGAAATAGGAAAGAAAAGGTCCGCCGGCAACGAGTGAGTCATTTTGCCATACACCCCTGATTCTAAATCCCTTCATATCTTGAAACTCAATCGGTTCAACGGTTGTCAACTCTTTGAGGACATAATCGCCGTTATAATATTTTTGGGTTAGTTCGTTTCTTTTTTTAATCGCGAATGAATCATTTAAAAGAAATGAGCCTTTTTCTTTATACAAAAATATGCTGCGGTCAGGGTAATGAGTATGGATGTAGATAAAGTGATCATTCTTATAGGTAGAATCAATCATCCAACCCACAGGAACATCTATTGACCAACCAAATTTCATTAAAGAATTTTTAATATTTTTATCAATCTCTTTCTCATAGAATGATGATTTTACTTTCTGGTAATATGCTTCTTCAAGAAATTTTTTTATCATTCTCTGGTATTTGATGATACCCTGCTTGAAATATTCAGTTTCCGATACAGCAAGAATTAACACTGTCTGATTTTTAGCCCAGAGGTTATTAACTTTGAAAAGATTAAAGGTATCTTTTTTTGTCGCCTCACGGGCTCCTTCACTCAGCAATTCGTATATAAATTGCTCTTTTAATGAGCCGTATAAGAAGAGCGAATGGAATTGTTTCACATTTTTTAGCATTGTATCGGATGCGTAAATGAAGATAAAATATGGTTCACTCTGTGGAACATTGTGGTAAATCTGGAGAGTTGCATTAATCAATACAGTATCTAATTCAGAAGCAACAACAACCACATTCCTTGCTTTTCCCACACTTTCTGGGAGTTTTCTGCAATTAAAAAATATTGATGTCGTCAAAGTGATAATTAAAGTTAATTTGCAAATAATCTTCATCAGAAATTATATAGATAAAACTAATAAAGTCAACAGGTCGTGTCGTTCCAACTTGAAAATAGCAATTTATTTTCCAACTTTAAAATCGCAACTTTTCAGCTTAATATTCTCTCCTGAAAGGAGAGAAACATGGCATTTAGATGGGAGGATAAATTGCTTAAGTTAGCCCAGGTTTTTTCTTTAGTGGCAAACAAATCTTTAACATTAAAAGCAGCAGCACAACTGAGTAATTATTCGTATTGGCATCTTACCCGTCTGTATAAACGGCAAAAACAACAAGGGCTGAAGAACCTTTTCAAACACCACCGGTCAAGAAAACCAAGAAAGCTCAAAACCTCAGATATCACGCGGCTTAAAAACTACTATCTTAAGTTAGCACGCCCACAAATTTCAATGCTCTTGTACTTTCTCGATCTTGATT
>CAZLGA010000008.1:0-51521 GCA_964559225.1 uncultured bacterium
GTGGTATTGACAAAAAAACATGAATATAATAGAGTATAATTTGAATTGGGGTAGTTAGTATGTCAGCAGCCAGTAGGCAGTGGACTGGAAGACAAGGAGACTTGGAAACAAAGAGAAGAAAGGAAGCGCAGTATCGTCCGCCATGGAGGTTGGCGGATTCGCAGGAGGCGATTTTATGCGTGAATCGTCTATCGTGAACCTTAGAACTAAATATTGTAGCGGTTTGATTCATCAAACAAAAGGTGAGATTCTGAACCAAGTTCAGAATGACAATCGGTCAGAAACCGGGACTGAAGTCTCTACTCCAATAGATGTAGCGTCCAGTTTTAACTGGACAGAAGAGAAAGTTCGTCCATCTAAAGATGGACCCTACAAACCAATAGGCTTAATCATTTAGAAAATGGTGACCAGTCAGGTGCGTAGGCAACCAGTCCTTGGGTCAATTTGCGCTGCCTTGTGCCATCCCAGTTCATTGTCCAGAGTTCATACTGACCGGTGCGATTTGAGATAAATACAATATGCAAACCATCAGGCGACCAGGATGGCTCTTCGTTATTGCCTTCAAAGGTTAATTGTATTGGCTGGAAGTCATTCGGGTCTGTGACACAAATCTGCTGGGAATAGTTTGATTGTCTTGACACATACGCGATCAAATCTCCCCTTGGTGACCAGGCTGGTGAAGTATTATAGTCACCATGAAATGTTAATCTTCTCACATTGGTGCCATAAACATCCATTATATAGACTTGAGGCATACCTGAACGGTCAGAGACAAATGCTATTTCACGGCTGTTTGGTGAGAAGACTGGTGAGCAATCAATCGCTCGATTATTCGTGAGTCTGTATAACTGTTTGGTTTCTAATTCAAGTAGATAAATCTCGGCATTACCATCTTTAGTCAAAGTCAAGGCAATCTTTGTGCCATCCGGGGACCAATCTGGTGCGTAATTCAAACCCGCGTGTGTGGAAATGATTGTCAGTGTCTTCTGATTAAGATCAAGAAGATTCAGATTCAAACGGTCTTTTATATAAGTAGAGTATAGAATTCTTATACCATCAGGTGACCAGCAGGGAAAAAGGTTAAAATTATTGTTTTTTGTTAATGGTGTAAAATTATATCCATCATAATCAATCATTGCCAGTTCTTTGGCAGTACCGGAACAATATGAAAAGACAATTTTCGTTGTTGATATACCCTTTTCACCGGTTATCGTCTCAATGATTTTATCAGATAAGGTGTGTGCATAATGTCTTAATTCTCCAAATATTGGTGAAGAATATTCACCAATCTTCTGTTTTGTTTCAAAATCAATGAGACTGATTGTCAGATTTGGTTCTTTACCTGATGCCCTTACTATCACACCGCTCTTTTTAGGATTTCCTGTTAGTGCATTGGTATCAGAGCGGATTTCAAAATATAGAGAGTAATCAAGGTCAAATTTGATGATTGATTCAATATTTTTTACTTTGGTGACAAAATCAGGTGTGCCTTGAATATTGAATGGCTCAATTATTATATTTGTTTTTCCACCTGCATAATCAGTAAGCCTTAAATAAACATCCTGGGCTGATATGACACAAATTAAGAAAAAGTAAATCAATAATTTGTGAAGGATTTTCATTTTGCAGTCAGAAATTCTAAGTGGACTCTCAGATAATCATCAGCGAATTCTTCTGGTAAGGGGGGGAGCTTTTTTGTTAGTACTACAGCGCGAATGGTAGACTCGTTATAAATTTCATCGCCGGAATCTTCTTCAATCCTTATGCCGGAAATTACACCGTTTTTGTCGACTTCAAAATAGACAATTGATTTCAATATTACATCCTTATCCCGGTATGGATTATTCCAGTTCTGAGCGATCTTATTCAATAAGATATTCAAATAATAGGAATATGTAAACCCCCTACCGCTACCTGTATAAATCTGGGGTCGGATATCAGGAAGGCCATCAGGAAGTCCTTTCTTTTTAGTCTCTTTGGTTTGTTTGGTTTCTTTGGTTTGTTGGGTCTCTTTTTTTACTACTGCCTTTTTTTCTTCGGGTGGTTTCTTTTCTTCAACTTTTTTCTCAGGTTCTTTTACCACTGGTGGTTCAGCAGGTGGCTCAGGTATTCCTGCAACCTTTGGTTGGGGCAGTGGTGCAAGGCTTACTTTATAGACTTCCATCTTAGGGGTTGATTTAAATGTATTTCTTGAAGAAAGGGCGATAGTGCCAAAAAGAAACAAATGTAGAAAAATAGAGATGAGGGTAAAACGGTTCATTCTTCCTGAGGGATTTCCGCAACCAATCCTAAATCCTTTACACCTGCTTTTCTCATTTTACCGATAACCTCAATCACAAATCCATAGTCTATATTTTTATCAGCCCTTAGATAAACCGTAATTCCAGGTGGTTTTTTTTCAAGAATCTTTTTTAATTTTGATTCAAAATCTTCAGGTTTAATCTTATCACTTTCAATAAATAATTGTTTGTTTTCTTTTATAGATATTGTAATCCCTTCTTCATCATGCGGTAACGATGCATCGGTCCTTGGCAGATTCACATCAATGCCCGGGGTCATCATCGGTGCGGTAATAATAAATACTACAAGGACAGTCAGGGCGACATCAACGAGATTGGTAAAATTTAAGTCCTGAATAAATCCGTTGTATCTATCAGCCTTCATAGAAATTCTTTGTTTTACATTTAATTTGTTTGCTGATATTGTAGTCGCCTGATTTGTCAGGCCGGAAAATGATGTAATACTTCATAAAGAAGGGCTGGTAGGTGTTTCAACCAATCCTCTTTTTAATTTGGCAAAGACCTCGCTGATAAAATTATCAAGTTGTGAATCCAACTTAATGATTCTGCTGCGCACCAGATTATTAAAAATCAATGCCGGAATCGCAACGAGCAGACCATAGACGGTTGTGATCAAGGCATCAGAAATGCCTGGTGCTACGACTGTGATATGAGCAGAACCCCTTGCACGAATCTGCAAAAATGATTCCATAATGCCCCAGACTGTTCCCAGGAGACCCAAAAACGGACTTGCTGCAACAATTGTGCCAAGAATGGGCAAACCGGATTCAAGAGTTTCTATTTCCTTGACCTTGGTTCGTTCCATCGCGAGTTTAATATTATCTGCAAGTTGTAGATTAGTGGGATTACCAGAAAATTTGAGCGATTTAAATTCATCAATTCCATCTTTTAATACCTTACCATAAGGATTATCAAGTAACAAGTGTCCAAGGTTTTCCATTTCCTTGATGTTTTTGTGGAATTGATAACTCATTAAAAATGCCTTGCTTCGCCTGTTTGTTAGTGCCAGCTCATATAGTTTTTTAAAAAAAAGTCCCCAGGACCATATAGAAAATACAATCAGAACAATCATTATAATCTGGGCAGCAAGTCCGGATTCAATAAAAACGCGAAAAATATTCACTTATTTAACCTCTCTTTTGCCAATGATGCCTCAGGTGCATTGGGAAATTCCTTAATCACCCTTTCAAAATATGTCTTTGCGGTCTTTGTGTCCTTTGCTCCTTCATAAATTAAACCAATTTTATACAAGGCAGTAGGCCGTTTGTTACTCTGGGGGTATTTATTAATCAATTCATTGAATGTATCAACTGCATCCTGTCGCTTACCCATTGAATAATAGGATTCGCCAATCCAGTACATAGCATTATCCGCGAGGGGAGATTCGGGAGCAACCTTTAGATAAGAGCGAAATCCGGTTATTGCTTCGTTATAGTTGCCTTTTACATAATTTAGGTAAGCAGATTCGTATATCATTCTTGCCTCTGGGCTTACTGAAGATACATCTTCTGAGTCACTTACTGCTTTTTTGCCGCGGGATAATCTTTCACTTATCTGTGTTAATTGCGACTCCTGCTCCCCTAATCTTGTATTTAACATTTCAAGTTTTTCTGCGAGTTCTTCTGACTTTGTATAATAATCAGTACGGAGTTGTGACATCTCTTTTGATTGTTGTTGAAGCATACTGTCAAATTTTGCTGTATAATATCTCAGGCTATCCATTTGCCAGTTGAAATTATTAAAACGGGTGCGGCTAAGACAACCGAGGTTACATAGAAATAGAAAAATTATTATCGGTAGCAAAGGATATACAGGGGCTATCAGGGAAAGAAATTTTAGATTCCTCTGATTCTCCCTGACTTCCCCTGATTTCCCTTTTTTAACCATGTTTTTACTTTGTTTTTACAAATTCGCAGCGCCGATTCTTTTCTAAAACTTTGGGATCCAAAGGTCTTTCTTCACCATAACTTACTGTAGAGAGTCTATCTGGGGAAATGCCTAACATTATTAAATAATCCCTTGCTGATTTTGCCCTTCTTTCGCCTAATGCCAAATTGTATTCAGAGGTCCCCAGTTCACAGCAATGTCCTTCTATTAGTATGCTTATCTCGGGATAGATCTTAAGCATCTCTGCGTTTTTCTTTAGTATCTCTGCAGCATCCTTTCTAATATCAGATTTATCTAAATCGAAGAATATCCTGTCCAGAACAAGTTGTGGCCTGGTTTCTACAACGGTTGTCTCTTTTGGTACTACTACGGGTGGTTCAACAGGCTCTACCGGTTTAACCACCTGTTTTTTGGGACAACCAAAGAACACAATAGCAACCAATACGATAGGTATTGTTAGTTTAAGATAGCGCATTATACCTCCTTTCATGCCCCAATTATAACTAAAATACAATTAAAGTCAAGGAAATTCGTATATAAGATTATTTTATTATCAAAAGGGTTAAATATCATTATTTTTTAGCAGGATGTTATATTTTAAGAATAGACAAAATCTACACCACTGATGCAATATTTTTTTGCATTTTAAGGAAAGGATTCAATGGATAATCAAAACCGATGATCCTGAAACCTTTGAATGTTTTATGTTCAAAAGAGCCTGATTTACCTCTTCAAATCGGTATTCGTTTATCTCGGTTTTAATCTTAAATTCTCCAGCAAGGCTCAAAAACTCTTTTACATTTTGCCTTGATGTATGAGCAACAGATGTCAAAGTTTTTTCTGGATATATGTGATAATAGTCAAACCCTGGTAAAGGTGTGGTGTAAATACCCGCTGAGACAACAATTCCACCTTTATCAATCTTTTTTAATGCTTTGACCAGAAGTTCACCATTTGGAGCAAACACGATTACTCCATCAAGTAATGTGCCCATATCATCATCTATCTTACCCGTCCATTTTGCACCGAGTTTTTCTGCGAGTTTGAGTTCTTTTTCAGTTCTTGATACTATATATGCTTCAATGCCGAGATGGTTACATAATTGTAATAAAATATGGGCGCTTGAACCAAAGCCAAACAATCCCAATTTACCGGTGTTTTTTAAACCAGTTGCCTTGAATGCCTGATAACCAATCACACCTCCACATAACAAGGGTGCAACCTCTTTATCCGAATAATTTTCAGGAAGTGGATATGCAAATTCTTCATCTATAATCACATATTCAGCAAAACCACCATCTGCGTCATAGCCAGTGAACATAGGATTGTCACATAGGTTTTCTCTTCCTGATTTACAGTATTTGCATTTACCACAGGTCCTGTATAACCAGGGGATACCAAGCCTATCACCCAATTTATATTTCTTTACACTTTCTCCAAGTTTATCAACCCTACCCACAATCTGATGACCGGGAATTACAGGCAATTTATGTGCGGGTAATTCACCTTCAACTATGTGTAAATCGGTCCTGCATACCCCACACACGCTTATCTTTAATCTAATTTCACTGCCTTTGGGTTCAGGAATTGAAATATTTGCTAATTTCAAAGGGTGATTTTCAAGTTTATCCTGTCTTTCTAATACCATTGCCTTCATATTAGGAATAATATTAAATCCATAGTCAAAGTCAAGAATCACAATATGCATTCCAAGAAATCTTAGATTATTGTAACGGCAGAATGCTAAATTTATCAATCTCAATTATGAATTAACCTTTGTGATAAAAAGAATAAACAAAAATCCCCTGTTACATACTACCGCATAAATACTCTGTCAGAACCTTTTCTTATGAAAATGGCAGGTGGGTTTTTGTCCTTTCTGTTCGTAGTAATCCTGATGATAATCTTCTGCCTTGTAGAATTTGGTTACCGGAAGAATTTTTGTTACGACATCATAACCTTTTAATTTTAGTATTCCAATAAGTTTTTCGGCAATCTGTTTTTCTTCTTCGTCATTACAAAATATCACTGATTTATATTGCTCACCTATATCTGACCCCTGTCCGTCTTTCTGTGTCGGATCATGAATTTCAAAGAATAGTTTTGCCAGTTCTTCGTATGAGACCTTTTCAGAGTCATAAGTTACTTCCACGGTTTCATAATGACCGGTCTTTCCAGTCTTTACATCCTGATAAGCAGGATTCTCCAGCGAGCCACCCATATAACCCGATACCGCTGATATCACTCCTTGTCTTTTATCAAAATAATATTCAACACCCCAGAAACATCCCCCTGCAAAATATGCCTTTTTTATATCCATAAATCTATTCTATCTTTTTTTATTAAAAAATCAATATGTTTTCAATATCCTAAGTTTGGTTGACAATTCGGTTAATTTGATTATAATATAAATGTCGCTGGAGGGCTAGTCCTAATCGGTAAGGCAGCGGACTTGAAATCCGCCGGGAGCAATCCCTTGGGGGTTCGAATCCCTCGCCCTCCGTAGATGGCTAAGATTGTAGTTTGCTTGATGAGAAGTTTTTTCTGGTAGAGCAAACCGGAACGATTAAGAGATGATGTGTGGGAACAGGTCAACGAGGGGGATTAAAGGTATCCAAAAAGTATTGCTTTGTTCAAACTTTTTGGAAAAAAGGGTATACTTCCCCCTTTGGAGAGGTGGCCGAGTGGTCGAAGGCACCCGCTTGCTAAGCGGTTTCTCATCGAGAGATGGGACGGGAGTTCAAATCTCCCCCTCTCCGCATACAATAATTTGGTCTTGGTGATTAATGGTATTTGAAAGGCAGGGTGGCTGAAGAATAGCAGGTGTGGAGATTTGTCATGATTTTACTTAATTATTGCAGATTGGTTATTAGATGAAAAATCAAGTTCAAATCTCCCCCTCTCCGCATACAATAATTTGGTCTTGGTGATTAATGGTATTTGAAAGGCAGGGTGGCTGAAGAATAGCAGGTGTGGAGATTTGTCATGATTTTACTTAATTATTGCAGATTGGTTATTAGATGAAAAATCAAGTTCAAATCTCCCCCTCTCCGTTCTCCTCTCTCTATTTTTTGCAGAAAAAGTATTTGCCGAGATTGTTCAAAGGATTTTCTATAAGATTTTTATGAACCAGGAGATAAGAGTCAGAATAGCACCAAGCCCTACTGGTTTTTTTCATATTGGTAGTGCCCGCACTGCATTATATAACTGGCTATTTGCCCGGCACTATAACGGAAAATTTATTTTAAGGATCGAAGATACAGATGCAACCCGTTCTTCAAAGGAGATGACAAAAGTCATTCTGGATTCATTAAACTGGCTTAAACTTGACTGGGATGAGGGACCTGAAAAAGGTGGTAATTTTGGTCCCTATTTCCAATCAGAGCGTAGAGAAGTCTATAATGACTACGCCCGTAGATTAATTGAGGAAAATAAGGCATACTGGTGTTATTGCACTCCAGAAGAAATAGAAAAAGAAAGAACCGAATTTTTCAATAAAAAAATGAACTGGCAGCATCGCTGTCGTGATAAATATTCTCGAGAAGAAATAAATAAACGAAAAAATTCCGGGATGGTTCCTGCATTAAGATTTGTTGTGCCACTTGATAAAAAAATTATGTTTACTGATATCATACATGGAGAAGTTGAAAAAGATACTGCTGATATTGAAGATTTTGTAATTATGAAATCCGACGGTATGCCGACATACAATTTTGCATGTGTAATAGATGATTTTCTGATGAAGATCAATTATGTTATCCGTGGTGTTGAACATATTGCTAATACACCAAAACAAATACTAATCTATAATGCATTTAATATGCCTATTCCAGCCTTTGCCCATTTGCCGGTAATACTTGGCAAAGATAAAAAGAAACTTTCAAAAAGACTTGGTGCCCGTTCGGTCCTTGAATATAAAAACGAAGGGTATCTTTCAGATGCCCTGATAAATTTTCTTGCATTACTTGGATGGTCTCCGGGTGGTGATGAAGAAATTATGACCAGAGAGCGAATGATAAAACTCTTTTCTCTTGAGAGGATAAATCCAGCAAATGCAATCTATGATGAGGCAAAATTAGAATGGCTGAATAACCATTATATTATTAATCGCATTGACCAAAATACATTTCTTACAAACTTAATGCCTTTCCTATTTTCAACCGGATTTGTAACCGAGGATGATTTTAAGAAAAGAAAAGAATGGGTTGAACAAGTATGCTTATTGATGAGACCAAGATTGAAGGTATTAAAAGATATTACGAAGGCGAAGTATTTCTTTGCCGATGATTTTGATTACGAATCTGAGGCGTTGAAAAAATATTATAATGAAAAAAGTGTATTGCTGGTCAAGGAATTCAAACTAAAATTAGAAATAATAAAAGATTTTAATGCGAAGAATATAGAAGAAACTTTGAGGAATTATTGTAATAGTAAAAAGATTAAGGCAAAAGAACTAATTCATCCGCTAAGGGTTTATATTACCGGCACTGAGGCAGGACCAGGACTTTTTGAAACCATGGAATTAATTGGCAGGGAAAGATGTATAAAAAGGATTACACATATAATTGAAAAATATGAAAGTAGAGCAGATTAAAAAAAATAATCAGAAAGCGGGGATTGAGGCATATCTAAGTCTTCCCGCATTTTTATCTATTGTTTCGTCGGCAATTGAAACATTTAAGAAAGAAACGATTGGTTATCTCATAGGAGTCAAAGGAGAGAATAAATATGTTGTGGAGTATGCAATACCATATCAAACCGCAGATAGCGGATTTGCCCATGTTACGATTGATTTAAAAAGGGTGGAACGGGTGAATTCAATATTAAGATTACTATCTGAAGGTTTGGAATATATTGGTGAATTTCATTCTCACACAGCATTTGGAGAGACAAAGGCATATACCATACCTTCGGCAGAAGATTTGTTGACAACCGTCCCCGGTGAATTGAACATTATCTGTGCAGTCAATTCAAAAAAACGGTCTGTGAAATGGTATGAAGATGAAAGGGGAGTACTTATCGGCACCGTAGATGAATACAGGATTGAAATTGGCGGATATTTTGTTAAAAAGCCTACGGTTGGAAAAAAATATCAAAGGGTGCACATTAAATGTCCGTCCGTCACTGGAATAGGAGCGAAAAGATAGATGGAAATATTTGGTATTGGTATTGATATAATTGAGGTTGCAAGGATACGACTGGCGATTGAAAAACATAAAAAATTTATTGATAAAATATTCGCTCCTGAAGAACTTAAATATTCAGAACGAGGAGTGTTTCGTTATGAAGAACTCGCAGGAAGATTTGCTGCCAAAGAGGCGGTCTTAAAATCAATTAAGGTGGGATGGCGTCAGGGCATAAGTTTCAGGAATGTTGTTGTATTAAATGAGAAAAGTGGTGCCCCTTATGTTATCTTATCGGGACGGGCAAAAGAAATATGTGATAAATTAAAGATTGTAAAAATATTTGTAAGTATTAGCCATACAAAAGAGCTGGCCATAGGAATGGCGATAGCAACAATTTAAGAAAGGAGTGATAAAATGAAAAAAATCGCTTTTTTATTTGATGGGCAGGGTGCATTCAAACCTGGTGTAGGCAGGGAGTTGTATAATAAATATCAAAAAGCAAAACAAATAATTGACCAGGGCTGTGAAATCCTTGATTATGACATAAAAGAATATTTATGGGGTGAAAAGGCAAACCAGACAAGCAATCTGACGAGCATTGCACAGCCAGCGATAAGTCTTATCTCACTTGCATATGCAAGCCTTTTAATGGATATGGGAATCACAGGCGATGTGTCTTTAGGCCATAGTTTAGGTGAGGCAACTGCCATAGTTTATTGTGGAATAACAAATTTTAAGGATGGAATTCTAATGATTAAAAAAAGAGGAGAGGTTATGGAAAAGGGTGGTAAACAAGGTGGGATGATGGCGATAATCAATCTTGACCTGAATGTTCTTGAACAGGAATGTCACAGGGTGAGTGAAGAGAGTAAAGAACCCGTGGTAATTGCCAATATAAATTCACCAAATCAGATTGTAATATCAGGTTCAAAACAGGGCATCAAGATGATTGCCCAGTTTGCCGCACAAAATCATGCCAAGGGTATACCGCTTGATGTGGGCGGTGCCTGGCATAGTCCTTATCTTACAGAGGCATCAGTGGAATTCAGTTCATTTCTAAACTCCATTGAATTCAAACCACCGCAACATAAATTTTATTCGGTGGTTGAACAGAAGATACTTATGTCTGCTGAAGAAGTGAAAGACTCTCTGAAAAAGCAAATGTTGGCAAGAGTTGACTGGGTTAGTGCTATCAATAATTTAAAAGCATTGGGCTATGAAAACTTTCTGGAAATTGGTCCGAGCAAAATATTAAAAGATTTAGTGAACAAGATTGATCCAGAATTAAAATGTGATTCGGTAGCACTTTATCCCGATATTGAAACAGTGATTCAAAATTTTGGATAAGGAATGAAAATTGGACTCATTGGCTGTGGCCGTGTTGGTTTGACCATCGCCTATTTTCTAAAAAGAAAAGTTCTGCTTTACGGTGTTTTTGATAAAGATAAAGAGGCATTAAAAAAAGCGGTGAAGACCCTTCAAATAAAAAGGAATCCTGAATATGTAGATTTGATAAAAAACTCCAATGTTTTATTATTTGCGACACCGGATGATGAAATAATAAATGCCTATAATAAAGCAGAGAAATATATAACTGAAACAAAATATCTATTCCACTTCAGTGGTGTATTACCAGCAGAAATATTCCCCCCAAAAAAGAAAATCTATCGGGCCTCAGTTCATCCTTTTGCTTCTTTTCCAAAAGTTGTAATACCACCCAGAAGGAATAGATATATTCTTTTTATCCAGGGAGACAAAAAATCAATAAAAGTTGCACATACTGTTTTTCCCAAGCAGAATTTTACAATCCGAAAAATAGACAAAAGGCAAAAAACGCTATATCATTTATTGGGGGTATTCTCCAGCAATTTTGTGGTTAGTTTGAGTGAGGTTATACATATAATAATAAAGAAATTAGGTTGGAAGAAAACAGAATTTGAAAAGGTAGTTGTGCCAATGATGTTTGATTCGCTCAATAATGTCAAACAATACGGTGTAAAAAGGGGATTGAGTGGTCCCATTATCCGTGGTGATGTGAAAACGATTGAGAAACATTTGGAAACATTAAAAAAGAATCCAGAACTGCTCCATATATATCGCGCCCTTTCTTACCTACTAATAAAATATGCACCGGCGAAAAGTAAAAATTCATTAAAAGAAATTCTAAAAATCAATTGACTTTTCTGTAAAAAGAATTAAAATATGCTATGTTCAGAAATTTTAAGTATCTTTTTAGCCTGTTTATTATTTCATTTTTATTCTGTGCCCATAAAGGTCCACCACTCCGTATAGACCGCGTAGACCCTAAGTTAAAAAAAATTAGTCCGGTAAATGAACATCAAATTTTTTTATATTTTTCTGAAGAACTTGATACGGTTAGTATTAAATCTGAAAATTTTACAATCTATACCGAACACGATACCTTAAATATCATATCCGTGACCCCGGGCAATACTCCAGATCAGATTTCTTTATACACTCAAAAAATGGCACACATTGAATATTATATAGAGGGAAGGGTTTATGATTTATCACGGAGGATGGGCATTTTTAAGACAAAATTTACAGGCTCAGTAAAACCTGATACAATTTCACCAATAATAGTCAGCTATTCAAAAGGATTAAAATTAAAAAATTTTTATATTGAGTTCTCCGAACCGGTTGATACGGCGGCGATTAAGTCTTATATCTTTCCCAAAAGGAAGATGGTAAAAGACTGGTATTATATGAAAAAGCTATATCTTAAACCCGAAAATGATACATTGAATTATGATACTACATATTATTTATTTATCAGGGAAATAAAAGATTTGAGTGGAAATCGCAGGGCTCCCTTTGTTACAATGATTACACCCGACACTATTTATAACCCGATTTTTATTAGAGGTAGGGCGGTATTAAATGATACCCCACTTGTTGGAGGGGTGGCATTACTTGGTTATGAAAAGATTTTGGGTATCAGCACGATTGAAAGAGGCGAGTTTTTATTTGAGGTGCGTGATAGTGTAAAATACTTAATTCAGATCTTAGGGGAAAATTGTTATGGCGCTGATTCAGTAGCAGCATCGGCTACAAATATAATCAGGGTCACGCCTGGAGTTTTTAACCTTGATTCCATTATTAATTAGTATTTGCGCTATCATTTTATGCATAATGCTATATCACAAAAGGGTCATACAATTATTACTGAGAGTTTTCGCTGTGATTTTATCATACTTATTGCTCACGAATTTCTCTATTCGTTTTACAAAAACAATTGAGTTATCATCACCGGTATTGCTTCTGGATTTTTCACCGAGTATGAAGAACCATTTAAAAGAAATGCTTTCGGCAGTTGATTCAATGAGATTGATATGTAAAAAAATTTTCTTTAGCGAATCGGTTTATTCAGACACAAACGGCATAAAGCCGAGATTTACGAATATTACCGGCGCATTACGCTATAGTGAAAAGCTTAACCCATCGGGAATTATACTTGTATCCGATGGCAATCATAATTTTGGACCTGCGCCCGACGAGATTCTTGATAATTTCAAGACACCTATTTATTGTTTTGCTGCGGGTCATAAATCTATCAATGACCAATCAATTGTCAATGTCTTTTATTCTGATTATGCATTCCGTAATGATACAGTTAGAATTGAGGTTGTAATTGAATCTCAGGGTTTGGGTGGCAAAATAGGTAGGGTTGGTTTAAAATACGATGAGATAGAAATTGCTAAGGATTTCAGATTATCAGAAGAGATTGCGCGACAGTCTATTGAATTTGGTGTTGTACCCAATAAGGTCGGCAAGCAAAAATTTAATGTTACTCTCAAATCTCAGGTTGGTGAATCAGACTATAACAATAATGAGTTTAATTTTTCAATAAAGATATTGGAGCGTAAAATATTAGTTCTTTATTACACAGACCATCCTTCTTTCAATACGCAGTTTATCATAAATTCGCTTAAAAAAAATATTGATATTGAATACTCGGAGATAGTTCGTATTTCAAAGGATAAAATCCTCACTAAAGGTAGATTTGTTGATAATGGTAATGTAGACCTGAAACAATTTGATATAATAATTCTTGATAACATTGATGGAAATCTAAATTGGAATTTAAATGATTTTCTTAATAGTGGCAAGGGAATTCTTATAGTCGGAAATATCTCGGGAATGAATAATGTGTTAAACGAAATCTTGCCTTTTCCGGTTACTGGTTCACAACTTGAGGAAGAACTACGGGTAAAGATTTTATCACCGTTTTCGGTTCTTTCACCTAAAGAAGAATATGCACCGGTTTCAAGGATAAATCGTGCCTTAGGAATAAACCCGCATACAAAACTTATTGCCCGCGCTGGTGAATTTCCTCTGATTGCCTACCGGAAGGTCGGAAATGGTTTTGTTTTTCAAATCAATGTTTCCGAACTTGGCGTATGGCATTTTACGCAACTTAATTTAAGTAGTAAAGATATTTTGAATCCGTTGATTGAAGATGTTTTGAGATTCCTTTCACCTTATGCAAAAAATCAACGTTTATTATTGAAGACCGAAAAAAACCGGTTTCAAATTGGTGAACAGATAAAAATTCAATTGAGGGCATATGACCAGAATCTTTTACCTGGCTCAGGAGGTGAATTTTATCTAAATTTCCAAGATAAAAAGATTCCTTTTTTTGAGATAAAACCAGGAATATATGAGACATCTTTTTTTGTTGAGAGACCCGGCGAGTTTGTTGTATTTGCAACAGGTAATCTTAATAATGATACATTAAAGAGTAATGAATTAAATTTAAAGGTTATTGAAGTTGAGACTGAGCCAGTAGAATTGATAAATGAGCAATTGCTTGAAAAAATTGCATTGAAAACTAACGGTAAATATTACGATATCTCTCAATTGAAGGAATTTGATCTTACTGAAAGTCAAAAAAGATATGAATTTGTAAAGTTTTCTTTTGACCGACCGATTTTTTATTTCTTGATATTTATACTAATTCTTATTGACTGGATTATCAGAAAAAAAGGAGGTTTGGTATGACACCGCAAGACCTGGTTGCAAAAGGGTTCTCTCCTGAATGGGCAGTGTTTTTTACCTCAATGATCCCGGTCGTGGAACTACGCGGTGCATTGCCCCTGGCGATAAATCTATTCAAAATTCCCTGGCAGAAGGCATTTATTATCTCTTTTATTGGAAATATACTTCCTGTTCCTTTTATTTTACTTTTTCTAAAACCGGTAACGGATTTATTATGTAAGTTATATGTGTTTAGAAGATTTTTTGACTGGTTATTCAGCAGAACCAGAAAAAAGAGTAAAGTGATTGAGAAATATGAAGAACTCGGACTCCTCATATTTGTTGCAATTCCCCTACCCGGAACCGGAGCCTGGACCGGCGCTTTGCTTGCTTATTTAATGGGACTCGATTTCAAAAAGTCTATAGTTTTCATTAGTATCGGAGTAATCATTGCTGGTGTGATTGTAACTTCTCTCTGCCTCATTGGCTGGATAGGTGCAATCATTGCTATATGTGCGGTGATTATTTTTGTGTTGATAAGAATATTGTATTAAAGACTACATAATCAAACTCATCCCGATACCGGTGAGTATCGGAACGGAAAAATTGTCATCCCAAGGAAGGGGGAGGGATTCAAATATCGTTGACATAAGGGCACCAGAAAAAAGGAACCAGAATGGTACATCCAATAATCTATGGAGAATAATAACAACAATTAAATTTGACACAAAGTAGGCAATACTTCCAATGAGCGTTTTTTTAAATAATTTCGGTCCTTTTAAATTCTGCCCGAACATTGCAGCAAATGTATCGCCGACAATGACAAAGGTGCAGGCAGAAATTACAATGGGAGGGGAGAATAGTAATGCCGTAATCAGGCACCCTAATAATAAAAATGTTGCCCCGCTGAGATTTGTTAATTCTCTTCTCCTTAAGAAAGAACCAAAGAAAAGGATAAAGCCTTCTTTCACTCCATTTACATGAAGACGAATAAAATCAATTACAACAATGACTATTGTTACAATAATGAGCAAGGACCTTGCTGATGCCTGGGGTAGAAGATAGTATAAAACTGGTATGAAGATTGCCCAGAGGTTCATTAACTTACGAAAGATTTCAGCCTTGAGCATTATGTTTAATTAAAATTCAGTACCTACAGAAAATTTGTTTGATATGCCAAGAGCCTGGTGGGTTATGAGACCATAATCAAAGGTGAGATTTTTATATCTCAAACCCACGCCAGCGGTATAACGATTACCACTCCTACCCAAACGTCCATAAATTTTATTTTGATATGCAATTTCTATTCCATTATTCAACAACAAATCATTTAGAGAAAAATCCTTTACAATATCCGATTCCATTGTCAAAACCAAATTCATCCTTGATATCGGGATACTCGGTGCTATGCCCATGCATATTTTGGGCAATATGTATTCTTTGGTTTCATTCTTCCAGTAAATCGGTGCAAGAACAAAATCACGCACGCTAATACCAGCATTTAGATTGCTGAGATTTAACTTAATTCCAATGTCAACCCCACTACCGATACCGGTGAGTACTGCAAGGTCACGATAATATATTTTCAGGTTTATGCCATAAGAAAAAATATTTTTTAATTTACTGGCGTTTAGGTAAAAGACCATATCCTTTGTGGAGACTGTATCATAAGGAAATGGTATATTCCCATCTCCAGGCTGTTGGGTTGTGTCAGGAAGGGTGGTCAATTTAATGTTGCCGACATAAACCATCTGAAATCCAATACCATAACTAATATTCTCCTTTGGAATAAGTATTGCACCAAATTCATTTTTTACAATACCGGCAAAATTCTCTGCATGCATAAGGTGAAGGGATTTGTTAATGAGAAATGAACTTGCAGGGTTTAAGACAATATAACTTGGGTCAATGCCCTGGGCAACACCGGTTCCACCCATACCACAGATTCTTCCGCCAACGATTAAATCCTGAAATTCCCCTGCATATTTTGTGCCGAAACAAAAACCGACACAAAAAAAGATTATGCTCGTGAAACATAGAAAGGATTTCTTAATTTTTATGATGCTATACATTTTACTACACCCCTTAGATATTTTTTTATTTTTGTGCCATGCCCGTGGCGAGCCTTGATGGTTATTCTGAATTCATATTCGCCGGGTGGCACAACATTACCTTTATCATCCAGTCCATCCCAGACAATTAATACTTCGCCCGGTGATTTTTTTAATCCATCGATTAAATTTCCTATTTTTTGCCCTGTTTGATTATAAATATCAATATCAATCCTTGCTTCATTTGTAATATAGAGTGCCAGGGTTGTCCCGGGTTGTTTTGCTGAGAAAACGGATGGGAAGCAACCAACAAATATTGCATCTACCGCAATCCAGAGGTATTGTCCACCTTCTTTCTCAGTGATAAAAACCTGACCATAGCGCCTTCCAATGGTGATGCCTCGTGGTGAATGAAATTCTCCCTGTCCAATTCCGGTTCTCCCTTCAGAAATTATATATGTTAGATTACGATCAAATTTATGTATCTGGTCATTCTTCTCATCAGTGACATATATATTACCAAAGTAATCAATTGCACAATATAAAAAGTTTGCTTCTGCAAGGCCAATTTCAAAACTGTATAATGAATTCAAAAATCTACCTGAAGTTGCAAATCTGGAGACCCTTTTGCCATCGTTATCAGTTATCACAATAAAATCAAGTTTATAATGGTTATTTGGTGCGTCTGCATCAATCACTTCAATGCCCATCGGATGGAAGATTTCACCGTAAGATTGTCCTTCTCTGCCAAAGGATTTTAGTAAAGAATCCGCAGGAGAGTAAACATATATCTTTGAGTTATCATAATCTGTTATGTATAAATTATTCTTTGAGTCAAGGGATACATCAAATGGTCTGCCGGGAAGTGGTATCTCACCGACCAACTCCAGTTTACCTTTTGTATATTGCAATTTTACAATCCTTTTGTTTCCAAAATCAGCAACACATACCAAGCCATCTTCATTGGCAGTTATCCCCTTGGGCTGGGAAAAAATTTTTTCATTACCAAATAATTTTACAGCCGATAACCCAATGTTATAGAAAATCTGTCCGGAACCAGAATTTACCGCAAAGACAGTTAACTCATCATCATCCTTTTTTGTCTTTGGGTCATCAAGTTCTTTTAGTTTTACTGCAGCAATACCCTGGGGGTCGTTATACTCAAAATTAGGTCCGATGTATAATCTCAAATAATATTTAGATGCACGATAAAAACCAAAGGTATGTTCAAAAGGTGGTACTGCCAGGGTCTGAGGCTGATACTGGCTTATAATAGAAAATATTAGATAGAGCACTTCATAATTATAGCGATTTTTTGTCATTTGTCAATAAAAATATCATTGACATTGTAATAAAAATTTATAATATATTATATGCACCAGACTTCAATCCTTGATTTTTTGAAGGAGCTGGCAGTCGGTTTTAAATCTGCAAAGTCATATCCAATAGGGCACCCAATAATGGAAAAAGTTGTTTCCAATACACTCGCACAGATTTCCCGGATTTTTGCCGACTACCCTGAATTTTCTTTTTATTTTCTTGAAAAAACCGTAATATTCCAGGATATAAGGTTGGATGTCTCAAAGAATCTCGCTGTGTTGTCGCTCATTGAGGCACTTAGGAAAAATGAAATTGAGAGTCTTACATTTTTATCCGGTGTGACTAATGAGGATGTAAAAAACCTATATGAAGTATTGAGTAGTTCCAAGGCGAAACTTAAAGAATATGGCGGTCCTACGGAAATGCTACAAGCGAAAGGTACTGAAAAAATCAAAATAAATGCTGTTAAGTTTGGTATTCAAGCTGGTGCTGCAGTGCAGGTTATACGGGAAAAAACTGTTTCAGAAACATCAAAGGATGACTCTAATATTGAAGAAGTGATTGAAGATTTCAAAAGACTGATAGAGAAAGGACTGACTGCATTGGAAATGAGACAGGAATTTAACAAGTTGATTGAAAGCACAGATGGAATTTCCCTACCAAGTCAGATGAAAGGAAGCGAAGCAGTAGCAAGAATTCTTGAGAATCTACCATACGAATACCGTATTGAGTTATTGAAGGATGTAGAATTAAAGCCATTTGTATTGAAAGTATTATCTAATTTAAATGAAGAAAGTTTGCTTGAATTAATAGTAGCACGAGAAGATAGGGTTGAAGGAGTAAAAAAGATTTTAGGCAGTCTCAGTGACGAAAAATTTGCACAGTTATTGCCAATGCTTAAAGATCGGATTCCGAACATATACGAGTATCTTGCCCAGATGGGACTTGCACTGAGTGAGAAGTTAACTTCGGTATTTTCACTTGAAGACCTCCATAACACAATCAAACCTTATTATAATATGCTTGATTCCCATAACGCCAAGGTAAGAGAAGAAGGTATAAAATCACTCGCCACCCTTGCCAGCAGATTTTTACAACAGGGGCATCTGGAGATTAGTTCCGAGGTCGTCCAGAGAATTTGTCTGGCTTTGGAGCAGGAAGCCGTGGTTGAGGTTGTGAATAATTCTACAGAAGAGATTTTTAATCTCTATAATATTGCCCGCTTATCCAATCATGGAAAAATATGTGATATGATTGTTGAACCTTTTAATAAAATTCTTGGGAGACCAGGTATCCCTTTGCAAATTAAAAGGGCTTTAATAAATTTTATAGGCGAGACTAAAAATCCTATTGCCTTATCCGCACTAATTTCATTTCTCTGGGAAAGCGGGGTATATCCTGAGGTTCGTGCCGCAATAGTAAAGATGGGAAAAAGTGCAGTACCGGAACTTCTTTTGACACTGAAAGAAGCAGAAGATTATAGTTTAAGAATGAAAATTATTGATATATTGAAAAATATTGGAAAAGAAACGCTTGATATCCTTTTAAAAAACATTGATGCACCCGAATGGTTTATGCGTAGGAATATAGTGAATATCATTGGTGAGATCGGTAATAAAGAAATATGTTCTAACCTTGAAATTTTAATGAATGACCCGGAAGACCGTGTCCGCCTTGAATTAGTGAGAACATTTAGCAAATTGGAATATGAAAAAGGGTTAAAGTCTTTATTAAAGGATTCCGCAATAGAAGTAAGGGCTGAATCATTGAGAGGGTTAAGAAAAGTAATTTCAAACGAAGAGATCGGCGAATTACTTCAATCACTTAAAGAGAAAGGAGATGCTTTCCATGCTGAATTATTGAAAATAATTGGGGAAAGGAAGTTAACTGTAGCATATCCTTTTGTAGTTGATTATTTAAGAAATCTGACACTGCGGGATGACCAGACTGCCCAGGGATTAAAACATATTGCATTTTCAGTGCTTATTAGATTATCACATCCTGAGACAAAGGCAGTTCTTGAAGAATTTGCGAATTCTCGTGATAAATCTCTTGCTGAATTGGCGCGTTCCACACTCAAAAGAACCAGTTAAAACAGAATGATATTTTTTTATATCGCCACGCTAATCTACGCCGTTATTTCGGCACGTGGGATTTTACAACATAATATTGACATCAATCTCAGCTCCATATTAATGGGTATAGTAATTGTGTATTTTGTATTATATACGATGCGAAAAAAAATTCAATTGCATCACACATTAATTGCGGGTATCATTCTCAATCTATTAATCCAGTTAACTGGCGGATTAAAATCGCCGTTTTTTTTGCTCTACTTTCCAGCCATTCCAATTGTTGCTTATAAAGAAAATCAAAAACATTACTGGATTTTTGCAGGTATATTATGGTTAATGGAATTAACATCCAGTATCTTTAAAAAACAGTTTAATCCCTTTTCAATAATATTTTTTGCAATTGCTATTATTGTAATGGCAATAATAATTGATAAGATAGTAAGGCGTGAAGAAAAACTAAAAAAATCTTTGGCACGTTATGA
Organism: uncultured bacterium; assembly: GCA_964559225.1. Lineage (GTDB taxonomy): Bacteria > Hydrothermota > Tepidihabitantia > SM23-42 > JAOAFX01 > JAOAFX01. The sequence continues at coordinate 20,240 of CAZLGA010000008.1, forward strand.
AGCAAAGGATTATTTTTTTGGACCTGCAAGCTTTGAAGCAAAAAATCTTATTACAGCAATAAAGGATATTGACCGCCATCCCGGGATTGAAAGACCATTGCTTTTTTACGTAAAATTTATTCATAGTATCTTCAAGTCTCATACGACTGCAATTTTTTCTTATAATGAAGAAAAACTCATTCTGGTTCAGGGTTTTTCGTATTCGGAATTGTTTTTATCTGATTCGGTAATAAGTGTGGAAAGGGGACTATATCGCCAGATAATTTTAGAAAAGAAGTCTGTGCTTATAAAAGAATTTGTTCAGAGTTCGGAAGAACTCGGTTATTATCGCGGTGATATCAGAATCAGTTCGGTAATGATTGCACCGGTTTTAATACTCGATAGGGTGGAAGGTATTTTTGTTGTTGACCGCAAAGATGATAGCTTTACGGATGAAGATAAAATTCTTTTTGATGAGGCAACCAAAGGTATAGGATTTTTGATTTCAATGCTTAGATTGTATGAAAAAGAAAGGTATGAATCTAAATATCTTTCTACAATTGCGGAACTCGCGCGCAGGCTTCAACGCGGACTGGAATTAAAAACGATTGTGAGTGATACAGTTAGGTCATTTAAAACCGTTTTGAACTGTGATGAATTATCCATTGCCTCAGTAGATGAATTGAATAATCAGGGAACGGTTCTTGAATCTACCTATCTTAAAGAAAATACAAAGTTCGGACTCGATGAAGGGCTTGTGGGATTGGTTGTTAGACATCGTAACTATATAATGAAAGAAGATTTGAGTGAAGGTAATTTGATTGTATTAAAAAAGGGAGAGGCGAAAATTCGCGGTTCATTCCTTGGAGTTCCGGTCAAGGGCGACAATGAGGTCCTTGGGGTGATATGGCTTGAGGACCACAGACGGAAAAGGTTTGGCGAGGAAGATGTCGAGGCATTACAGATACTCTCCTCACAGCTCACCCTTGCCTGGCAGAGGGCAATGCTTTATGAAAGGGTAAAAGAGCTATCAATAAGGGATGGTCTTACTGGTTTGTATAATCACAGGCATTTTCAGGAAGTGCTTGAACAGGAGGTCAAAAAACAAAAAGAATTTGTCCTTATATTATTTGATATAGATTATTTTAAAAAGATAAATGATGCATACGGGCATCAGGCAGGTGATGAGGTTTTGAAATTCATTGGAAGACTGATTTCTCAAACCGGCGTTGCCGGGCGCTATGGTGGAGAAGAATTTGCAATAATACTTCCTAATAGCAATCTGAAAAAAGGGGTTGAAATAGCGGTGAGATTAAAAGACCACATCAATAAGTCAGAGATTTTGTTCAATCAAGCAAAGATAAAATTTACAATAAGTGTTGGTATCGCACATTATCCAAAAGATGCAAAGAATAGGGTAGGGCTCATAGAACAGGCTGACCGCGCATTATATTCAGCAAAAGAAACAGGTAGGAATAAAATTGTTATTGCTAAATCCTTAAATGACAAAAATTCCAACAATTGACAAAATTGTTTTGATAAATATAATACAATGTGTTGGGAGGCGGATGGGTGCTGGTGTGCCTGACGGGCTTCAAACCCGGTTATCCCTCGAAAGGGGGATGGTAGGTTCGATTCCTACACGCCTCCGCCAGTTCCTAACACCCTGACTTCACCGCGTTTAATTGTGATACCTTTTGAATCAAAATAAATCAAGAGTGGTAGTGCATATTTCCTGCTGGCATTTAATAAATCCCTAAATTCAGAAACCCTAATTTCTTTGTGCTCTATCAGGAAATTTATTATTTTCTTCTTTGCTTCTTCTATCATTTCTTTATGGAAGACAACGCCTTCGCCAATATTGACAAATGTTCCATTATCAAGGAGGTGGCGGTATGCCTTTTTTACGATTTCAGGTTGTCCGATTCCCTGCTCTATAATTTTTTCTATCTCCGGTGGTTGAAATCTTGCATCAATAAATATTTTTTCCAGTTTTTTGACCATTCTACCGAGTTCTTCATCAAGGGCAACCTTAAAATCATAAAGACTTATTTTTCCATCATTGGAGATTTTAATCTTTGATGCTTCTTTTAAATACTGTAAAGCAAAATTAAATAGGGTATTATCCAGCCCTTTGGGTAGTTTATTTATTAATTCAAGCCTCGGCATGCCAACAAGGGTTGGGTTATTCTGATGGAAGGTTTTAACAATTTCCATTATTATTTCTTCCAGTTTATCTAAATTCTTACGGGAATAATAGAGGTTGCGTTTTTCATCTACCAAAAGGACTGTTCTTTGATGCAATAATTCTTGAATTATATTTTTCACATTATCAACCGGAAGACTTATATCCCGGGCAATTTCTTCAGGCCTCAAAGGTAAAGTGAAACTTTGATTTAATTCTTCTTCAACAATCACAATTGGTTCTTGGGTCTCAATCTTTTGCAGGTACGACAGTATTTCTTCATCGAATTCTTTAATCTTATCCGCTTTTGGCGCCAGTATTACGCCACCACCTATTGTCATTGGCGGTGAATAAGTACGGATTACAAAACGGTCGCCAATATCACAGACTGCAGGTGTTTCCAGTCGGAATTGCACCATTACCTTTTCTCCGGGTTCAACGGTTTTCTTTTCTAAAACTACAACCCGTGCCAGAAGTTCGCTCGTCCCGAGATGTAGCCTTATTCTTGAGAAAGTTTTTAATGGTTGTGCTGAATTCAAAAGATAGAGTGAGCCATTAATAAATAGAGAAGGTTCAAAAAATCCTGGCTGGGCAATTACATTGCCTCTTTCAATCTCTTCTTTTTCGGCACCGACAATATTAATGGCAGCACGAAACCCGGTGCCGACCTCTTCAACTTTTTTGTTATGGACCTCTATGCCGCGTATTTTTAATTCCTTTTTTTGAGGAAGGAGCTCAACTGTATCGCCAATCCTTATCCTGCCGGAAAGAACTGTTCCTGCAATGACCGTGCCAAAACCCTTCATTGTGAAACATCTATCAATGGGCATTCTAAAAACACCTTTGTCCGTTTTTGGCTCGGTCTGCTCGATGATCTGTTTGAGTATCATCTTTAAGGCATCAATGCCCTCACCAGTCACATTTGATACAGGAATTATTGGTGCTTCCTGCAAAAATGAACCTTGAGTTAAATATTTGATATCATCGACCACCAGATCAATCTGTTGACTTTCTACGAGATCAATCTTGGTGATGACGATGACCCCCTTTTTTAGCTGAAGTAATTTTAGGATTTCAAAATGTTCAATCGTCTGGGGCATCACACCGTCATCCGCAGCGACAACGAATAATACAAAATCTATTGTGCTGGCACCGGCGAGCATATGACGGACAAACTTTTCGTGTCCTGGAACGTCGATTATTGTAACATCATCGCCATAAAATGCAAAGCCCAGGTCAGTGGTCATTCCCCTTTCTTTTTCTTCTTTTAATCGGTCAGGGTCAGTTCCGGTCAAAGACTTTATCAATGCACTTTTGCCATGATCAATATGTCCGGCTGTTCCAATGACAATGTGTTTTTTAATTGATTCACTCATTTATTGCGCAAAATGTCTAATATTGTATCAACGATAATTTTTTCCTCTCCTTTAAATATGGTTCGGAAATCAAGCAAATAATGGTCATTTTCAATTCTACCAAATATTGGCGGATTAGAAAGGCGGCATCTTTTTGCAAAATTTTCAACTGAAATCTTTTCGGGCTTAATTGCCAGAACATATGTTGGCAATTGTTCGGTGCTCAATGACCCGCCACCTATTTCCGATACTGACCATCTCACTTCCAATTTTAAGTCAGACAAAACCTGTAATTTTTTGGCACACCAGCGTGCCTGGTTTTTAATTTCCTTAATTGGTTTCAGGAGCAATGACATCACATTGTGATTTTCTATGATTATTTCTTCCTTTCTTAAAAATAATTGGAGTGTTGCTTCAAGGACTGCACTCGTCAGTTTGTCACATCTCAATGCCCTTGTCAGCGGATTTTTTTTCAATTTTTCAATATACTCTTTTTTTCCAACAATAATACCACACTGCGGACCCCCAATCAATTTATCTCCACTGAAACAAATGATATCTGCGCCTGTCTTTATACTTTCTTGAACCAAGGGCTCCTTGGGTAGATTGTATTTTGAAAGATCAATCAATGCACCACTTCCTAAATCATCAATTACTGGTAGATTATATTTCTTTCCTAACATAACGAGTTCATCAAGCAGAACCTGTTTGGTGAACCCTGATATGCGATAATTTGATTGATGGACTCTCAAAATTGCTGCGGTATTTTCATTTATCGCCGACTCATAGTCTTTCAAGTGGGTTCGATTTGTTGTTCCAACCTCACGCAGGATTGCACCGCTTTGAGCCATTACATCAGGAATTCTAAATGAACCACCGATTTCAATTAATTGGCCCCGGGAAATTATCACCTCTTTTCCTTTACCGATGGTATTGAGTATTAACAATGTTGCTGCTGCATTGTTATTCACAAAGATTCCCGCCTCTGCACCAGTTATGATCTGTAGTAATTTGCTTATTTTTTTATAGCGGTCAGCCCTTTTTCCTTCTTCATCTATCTGTAATCTTGAATATCCTATACTTACAGAAAATAGTGATCTTGAGATATCAGCGCTATAAGGTGCCCTTCCCAGACCCGTATGGAGTATGACACCTAATCCATTAATTGCATAGGTATAATAAGGCAGGATTAAATCGTTTAATTCATCAATAATTGATTTTTTTAAATCATCAATACTCAAGATTTCTTTGTTAAATACCCTTTTTCTGAATTCTTCTGTTTTCTCGCGAATTACTTTAATTAGATATGAATGTTCTAATTGTTCGCTGTATTCCTTTAGCTCAGGAAATCCCAATATCTTATCAATAGAAGGGATTTCCCTTACATCCTTTATACCACTCATACGACTGCCTTGTATTTTATCTCGCCATTTACGATTACATATTCAGCACGACCCGTGAGTTCTTTGTTTAAAAATGGTGTATTTTTTGATTTTGATTTTATATTTTCCGGGCTTAATACCCATTTGATGTTAGGATTGATTATTACGATATCTGCGATTCCCCCTTCTTTTATGACACCAAGCCTTTCTTTTAGTATCTGAGCAGGTTTTACTGTTAATTTATCAAGAACCTCAAGCCAGGAAAATTTTTCGAGGTTAATTAATTGCATTATTATCATAGAGAGTGCAGTCTCAAATCCAATCATACCAAACGGTGCTAATACAAATTCAAGCTCTTTTTCAGCCCGGGTGTGGGGAGCGTGGTCGGTGCTGATACAGTCTATTGTACCATCGCGCAGTCCCTCAATGATTGCCCTCCTATCAAGCTCGGTCCTTATTGGTGGATTGACCTTGTAATTTGTGTTATATGTTTCAAGAACTGTGTCATTGAAGAAAAAATAATGGGGACAGGTTTCACAGGTTACATCGATGCCTTCTTTCTTTGCCATTCTTATCAGTTCTACCGAACCCTTTGTAGAGATATGACAAAGATGGAGTTTTGCACCAGTAAATTTGCTGAGCATCAAATCCCTTGCCACAATAACTTCTTCTGCAATAGCAGGGGAACCTGAGAGCCCAAGACGGGTTGATACTTCGCTTTCATTCATCACCCCACCCCTGCTCAAATACTCATCAAGGGGATGTTCAAAAATAGGTATGTCAAAGATTTTTGAATACTCCATTGCATAACGCAGAACTCGGCTATCACTCACGGTATTACCATCATCTGAAAAACCTTTGACACCCGCTTTAACAAGTTCGCCAAATTCAGAGATTTCTTTTCCCTCCCGTTTTTTGGTGATCGTGCCAATCGGAAATATCCTGCAGAGATTCACCCTTTCCGCTTCTTTTAATATATAGTTTACAATACCTTCATTATCAATCGGTGGTTCTGTGTTGGGCATACAACAGATAGTGGTAAATCCACCAGCAATCGCAGCCCTCGAACCGGTTTCAATCGTTTCTTCATCAGTCCTACCCGGGTCGCGGAGATGGCAATGGAGGTCAATAAAGCCTGGTCCAATAATCATTCCACTGGCATCAATAATTTTGGCAGTATCAACCCTGAGGTTGCGGTCAATCTTCTGTATTTTGTTTCCTTCGATTAATATGTCAGCAATACGATCAAATTTTGATTTTGGATCAATGACCCGACCATTTTTAATCAATAGACTATTCAATCTTACCCCCTGCGTGAATAAAGAGTATCGCCATTCTCATTGCTACTCCGTTTTTTACTTGTTTTAGAATTGCTGATTTTGGTCCATCTGCTACTTCAGGGTCTATTTCTATGCCGCGGTTAGTTGGACCTGGATGCATAACAATGCTTTTTGGTTTCATCTTCTTCACCCGTTCAACAGTCAGACCATAGAGATTTCTATATTCTCTAACCGAAGGAAAGAGTCCGGATTCTTGTCTTTCCTGTTGTATTCTTAACGCCATTACCACATCAAAATCGCCGATGATTTCATCAAGGTTATAAAAAATTTCCACATTTAGTTTGTCAATATCAATCGGTATAAGGGTTGGAGGTGCGCAGACCGCAATATTTGCACCGAGCGCCTTTAATCCAAAAATATTAGAACGGGCAACCCTTGAATGGAGTATATCACCAATGATTAATACATTTAAATTTTTTATATAACCAAAATGCTGACGCATCGTCATTATATCAAGCAATGCCTGGGTAGGATGTTCATGTGTTCCGTCGCCCGCGTTTATAACAAAGGCATTAAGATTATCAGCAAGTATCTTTGGTGAACCTGAAGCAAAGTGCCTTACAACTACACCATCAACTTTCATTGCTTCAATGTTCTTTGCGGTATCTAAGAGCGTTTCTCCTTTTTTGACGCTTGATGTACCTGTGGAAAAACTTACGACATCCGCCGATAGCCTTTTTGCGGCAATGCTGAATGATATCTGGGTTCTGGTGGATGGTTCAAAAAAGAGTGTAAGTATTGTTTTTCCGCGCAGCGCAGGTATTATCGGAATGGGGCGCTCCAATACTTCAAGAAATTTTTCTCCTGTGTCTAAATAATTGATTATTTCTTTGCTACTTAACCCCTCAATCCCCAAAAGGTCTTTTTTTGGATTCATTATTTTTCTGTTATTCTTAATTGTTCAATCTTCGGGCGGGAGTGATGAGCCATCTTTATACGACCTTTTTTTACCTTTATCTTTTTTGTCTTTGCCTTTCTATGGATTAATACCAGGTCCTGGCCATCAAGTTCTTTAAGATAAACATCTACAATTTCTTTTTCCGAAGTAGTAATTCTTCTCCCAATATAGTCGGCCTGGATCGGTAGTTCTCTATGCCCGCGGTCAATGAGGACCGCAAGTTGAATTTTTTTGGGCCTGCCAAAATCAAGAATCTCTTCTATTGCGGCACGAATCGTTCTACCGGTGAATAAAACATCATCTACAAGGACTATGATATGATTATTTACATCAAAGTTTATATCGGTTCCTTCTATTATCGGCGTTTCGGCAACAAGTTGAAGGTCATCGCGATATAAGGTTATATCAAGGGCACCAATCGGAATTTTGGTCTTTTCGCATTCCGCAATCTCTAAACCGATGCGCTGGGCAAGTATATCACCACGCCTTTTTATACCGATTAGTGCTAAATCCTTTGTTCCATTATTCTTTTCCACTATTTCACGGGCAATTCTGGTGGTGATCCTTTTTATATCGGTGGCTTCGAGTAATTTTTTCATAACTGAATGTAATTATAAATAAAAATTGGCCGAAGTCAAGTCTTGACGAAAAAATGGGATTGGGTATAATAAAAAATGAAAAAGGCGGTTATTGCTCTAGGCGGAAATGCAATTTCCAGTACGGGCAGAGACGATATACATGTGCAGTTTGCCAATACAAGAAAAAGCCTTGAAATAATTATTGAATTGGTAAAACAGGAGTACCATCTTGCCATTACCCATGGTAATGGACCTCAGGTAGGAAATGCACTTTTAAGGGTTGAGAGAACTGCCCAGGAGATTCCCGCTCTTCCCCTCGGTGTAATTGTTGCTGATACCGAGGGTGGAATGGGATATATGATTGAACAGAGTCTTCAGAATAAATTGAAAAAATTGGGTATTGAAAGGGATGTGGTTACGATTGTTACTCAGGTAATCGTGGATGCCAATGATCCATCAATAATAAATCCTACGAAATTTGTAGGTCCTTTTTACAATGAAAAACAGGCAAAGAAACTGGCGGAATTATTTAACTGGACAATAAAAGAAGATCCAGGCAGGGGTTATCGCAGGGTTGTTCCATCTCCAAAGCCTGTAAAGATAGTGAATTCAAAGATCGTAAAACAACTCGTTGATCAGGGTGTGATAGTGATTGCCGCAGGTGGTGGTGGAATTCCTGTTTATATTGAGGTTGATGGAACATACGAAGGTATTGATGGTGTAATTGATAAAGATCTGGCTTCAGCAGTCCTTGCGATTGAGGTAAAGGCACAGATTCTTGCTATCTTAACTGCTGTTGATTATGTATATCTAAATTTTAAAAAACCAGATCAGAAGAGATTGGGAAAGATCACATTAAGTGAAGCAAAAAAATATTTAAGTGAGGGGCATTTTCCAGCAGGTAGTATGGGTCCCAAGATTGAGGCAGCAATTAAGTTTTTAGAGTCTGGAGGCAGTGAAGTAATTATAACTTCGCTTGAAAATGCTAAAAAAGCCTTTTTTGAAAATTTTGGAACTAAGATCGTTCCGAATTAGTTTTTAAAACCCCCAAATAGGACGATATGTTGCAGCAAGTATGCCACCCGCAATTGCACCCACAATTATATTTATCACAAAGATTACGATGATAGCGACGATCATATAGCCAATAACCTTTTCTTTTGGAGTGTACATCATAACCGGCATTCCCAAATACATCAGATATAATCCGTAGAGTGAAGCGAGAAGGACAAGTATCCCGAGCACAGGAAATATATAAAGAATTCCAGCGACGAAATAAGGGGTCATAGAATAAACCGCAAGTTTAAATGCATTTATAGCATTTGGGGCTGAATCAAAAGATGGAGCGAGTGCATTTATCACGATACCTATAATATAAAGTCCTACAAGGGTCATAATAAACCAAACTATTGCCCAGACAATGCCGGATGTCAATGGGTATCTGATTACTCCAAACATTCCGTAATTGACTCCGATGAGGACATAACCAAGAAAACCAAATACCGCAGGTATCAATGCCAGAGGGATTGCATAGCCGGTCAAAACCTGGGCAATACCTGTTGATTCAGATTTAATTTTTTCCCATTCAGCCTTTGGACTGAATAGTATTCCCTTAATCCTCTCAATCATTAAAGCCTCCTTATTGTTCAATTATACATAATATCAATATTAAGTCAATGGATTGATTTGAATCAAAAATAATCTTATCCGCCACACTGCTTGGCGGACAAACATCCGCCACCCAGAACTTCTATTGTTATTCTGAAAATCATAAATTTATCTGTGAAGATTTTATTTTGATAAAAAATGTAGTATTGATGGCAATTTTAAGGCGCAATTACAAAAAATTTGTCTGTTCTTTTTTATGTTGTTGACTTCGGAAATTATTTGAGTAAAATTTGGTATGGATGTGGTCAAATTAACTGAAAAAGACCATAAGCATTGGGAAGAGTTTGTTAAACAGGCAAATAATGGAACTATCTTCCATACATTGAAATTTCTGAGTTATCATCCCCCAGAAAGATTCAAAAACCATCATTTGCTGATAAAAGAAAAAGAAAATATTGTTGCACTTTTTCCCGCAGTCATCGAAGATAAAACGATTATCTCGCATAAAGGAGCATCTTATGGTGGTTTTGTATTAAAACAAGGACTTGGAATACATGATATCTATCTTTGCGTCGCCTATATCCTTGAATTCTTGAAAAAAGAGAAAATTCAAAAAATCTTACTCACTCAGACACCGCTTGTTTATTATCGGGAACCCAATCAATATATTGATTTTGCGTTAATGAAGCATGGGTTTAGATATAGAAAAAGAGAGATAACCGCAGTTATACCCCTTGATGTTGCAGAGCCGCTTCTTGTATTCCATCCTGATGCCCGGCGCTCAACAAAAAAGGCAATCAGAGAGGGCGTGAGAGTCAGAATTACGGATGATTATGCACAATATTATGAAATATTGAAAAATAATCTTGGTATGAGACATAATGTGTCACCCACCCACACATTGAGCGAACTCTTTAAACTAAAAAATATGTTCCCTGAAGATATAATCCTTTTCGGTGCGTATCTTAAAGAAAAGATGATTGGCGGGATGGTAATTTTTGTAACGAATCCAGAGGTGATACTGGCTTTTTATATCAGTCATAATAATCAATATCAGGCATACAGGCCAGTGAATTTGTTATTCTATGAGGTGATAAAATGGGGAAGACTAAAGGGTTTCAGATATTTAGATTTAGGAACATTCACATTGAATATGGAGCCAAACTGGGGGCTTGGGAGATTTAAAGAAAACTTCAATGCAAGAGGATTTTTGAGGGATACATATGAGAAAGAATTGTAAAAAATGCCAAAAAGTCCAAAATACCTAAATAACTGAGGATGAAGAATAAATGGTAAGATATTTGGCATGTTTATTATATTACTAACAAATTTTTTTGAATGGACAGGAGATTGATTCGGAGTGTAGTATCTTCTTAGGTTTTGTTCACTTAAAATCCTTCCGTGTGTTAGTATGTATGCACGGATGGGTGAACAATCCAGTTGACCTTATATGTGTTGACAGAGGTTAGTCTGTATAAATTAATGTTAAGCAAACTTAACATAAGTAATTGATTACATTTTTAGACTATTGACAGAGACTTTTATTTGAGTAAAATATCCCACAAAAGAAAAGGAGGCATTATGAGCAAAAAAATCATCTTCGTAAGCCTCGTTCTATTGCTGATTACTACTACAGTCGGTTTTTCAGCTGGAGAAAGATACTGGTTAAGAGGGGTATATCCTCAGGGAACATACGGAATTACTTATAATCCGAATACGAACCGTATCTATTACGTCAATTATACCACACAGTTCATTTACATCGCCTCTTCAGATAGTTTTGTTACGAGTTACGGGACAATCCCTGCACCAAATAACGACAGCGGTTGCATGGATTTGAAATACTGCTCTTATGATAATACTTTCTGGGTTCTCAACAGAAGGCATAAAGCGGTTTATAAAATCAATATGTCAGGAACAGTGTTGAGGTCTTTCAGCGTGTCATATATAGATTACCCCTGTGGCCTTGCCTGGGATAATGGAAATCGCCAGATCTATATTTCTGACAGAAGAACGAGCGGAGGTCAGACCCAGTATATATATTGTGTTGATACTATGGGCACGGTAATAAGACAGATGACTCATCCATATCAGGGCGCCTGGTATGGAGCAAGGGGTCTTGATTATGTGCCTGCACAGGGGGGCAATCCTGCACACTTGCTGAATGCATATACTTTTTTCAACAGTAGTTCTACTCTTGACAGTGCAGGTGTATTTGCACTCAACCCCTTGAATTGTCAGAAAATAAACTTTTTCCGATTATATCCTGCTGATTCCTGCAATCTGCGTGGAGTTGTGCGCGACCCAAGGGATGGATCATACTGGCTTACCCTTTACCAATATGGTAGCTGACCGTCCTGTCCTGGGGCGGTCTTAAAGGTCGCCGGCTTCTACGGTGTAGGAGCTCAAGAAAATGACGAAAATAAGAATGTAAGGGTTAATTCACATTTGATTGTATATCCTAATCCTGCGCAGAAAACGGTTTACATTTCATCTTATGTTGAAAAGGGGATGGTATTAGAATGCAGTATTTATGATGTTGCTGGAAAGCTCGTGAGAAAATTGTATAAAGGAATCTACGATCAAGATTTCTTAAAACTTGTCTGGAATGGTAAGGATATTAATGGAAACGATGTAAAATCCGGGGTTTATTTTGTGCGGTTGATTACACCAACATCACAGGACTGTGCCAAAATTGTTATTACAGAATAATCCGGAACGAATCTTGAAGGGGTGGTGAAGACCACCCCTTTTATTTTTGATTTAAATCGCATACTTGACAAATATTAATTTTTAAATATAATTGAGTCGTGGTTAGGATTTTAATAGAAAAGCAAACCAAAGCCGATTACCTAATTAAGGTGTCATCGGGTATTTACGGTCTTAACCACAATTACACAGCATTCCACTTTAATCATTACTGGTATTGGCACTTCCGGGCCCAATAAGGGTCAATAAATCCTTTTTGGTCCCGGAAGTGCAACCACTTTTTTACTACATAAAAAACCATAAGATTTAAAAACACAAATCTTTAGATTCATTTTAATGAAAGGAGGTTTGATTGAAGAGATTGAACATTGTCATTCCCAAAGGGACTATTTTTGAGAGTGTTGTAGAACTTTTCAATGATTCAGGGATATACATCGACATTGACGCAAGGGTATATCGTCCTTTTGTTAATGACCCTGAACTTCAGATAAAGATAATGAGGCCGCAGAATATTCCTGATTTGATTGAAATTGGTTCCCACGACGCTGGATTCACTGGTAAAGATTGGATTGTAGAATCTAACGCAGATGTGATAGAAATTATGGATTTGAAATTGGATCCGGTAAGAATCATTTCTGCAATTCCTGAAAATACCGACATTTTTTCATTGCGTAAAAAAAGGCTAATCGTTGCCTCAGAGTATGAAAGATTGACAATAAATTTTTTGAAAACCGAGGGTTTTAGATATAAATTCCTGCGAACCTATGGAGCGACCGAAGTTTTTCCCCCTGAAGATGCGGATATGATTATTGATAATACTGCAACAGGTAATACACTGAGGGAGCACAAATTGAAGATATTCAAGGTGATTATGGAATCGAGTACAAGGTTTATAGCGAGTAAATCAGCACTGAAGAATTTCTGGAAAAGGAATAAGATTGAAGAGTTGAAGATGCTTTTCCAGGCAGTGCTGGATGCAAGAGAAAGGGTTATGCTGGAGATGAATGTGCCCAGAGATAAGTTTGACAGAGTCGTAAAAATTCTGCCATGCATGCGGTCTCCTACGGTTGCCCCACTTTATGGGGAAAAAGGGTTTGCCGTGAAAGTTGCTGTCAAGAAGAGTGAGGTTGTAAAATTAATACCTAAATTAAAAAAACTTGGTGCGACTGATATCCTTGAATATGAATTCAGAAAGGTTGTGGTATGATAAATATCAAAGAAACGATAATTAAATTGCCGGCTTACGAAGTACCTCAGCAGGCAAAGATCAAACTGAATCAGAATGAGTCTCCTTATGATATACCAGATGACTATAAACAGGAAATATTAGATAGACTAAAAAAAATGTCCTGGAATCGTTATCCAGTGGAAATTTCTGAAGGATTAAAAAGCAAACTTGCTGATTATTCTAATTACCCTGCTGCCGGGATTGTTGTTGGGAATGGTTCTAATGAATTAATTCTTGCATGTATGCTTGCTATTTGTAGTAAAGGGGAACGCATTACGATTGTTAAGCCAGGCTTCGCAATCTATTCTTACCTGGCGCAGGTTTTACAACTCAAGATAAATCAAATACCATTGAAAAATGATTTCACTTTTGATGAAAATGCTCTGTGCCGAAGCGCATATAATTCAAAAATGTTAATTTTTGCCTCACCTAATAATCCTACCGGGACAGCAATTGGTATTGATAAAATAGAAGAGATTGTGCGCGTGAAGAATTGCTTAGTAGTTGTTGATGAGGCATATTATGAATTTCATAGATTGACCTGTCGAAGACTGCTTGATAGATACAGTAATCTTTTAATCATTAGGACATTTTCTAAGGCATTCGGACTTGCCGGAGTTAGGCTCGGTTATTTGCTTTGCCAGCCGGATATCGCAAAACAGATTGCAAAAGCAAAACTTCCATTTTCAGTGGGAATATTCCAACAGATATCTGCACAGTATTTACTTACAAAAAAGAAATTTGTTCGCGGGATAGCGCAGAAGATTGTTGCGGAGAGAGAAAAGGTCTTCAATACACTGAAAGTTTTTCCTGATATAGTCCCGATTCCGTCTCGTGCAAATTTCATACTCTTCAAGATAAAGAATAGTTCATCGGCCCGACTTTTTGAAGAACTTTCTAAAAGAGGAATTCTGGTTCGCAGATTTAATAATCCTGATTTGGATAATATGTTGAGGGTCACCATAGGTAAACCAGAAGAGAATGAAGAATTCCTAAGAGCGCTCAATCAAATAATGAAAAAATCAGGAGGTGATAATGCGTAAATCGAAAATTGAGCGAAAGACAAAGGAGACCGATATAATGATTAAATTTAAAATTGAAGGAACAGGAAAGAGTGATATTGAGTCTCCTTTAGGTTTTTTTAATCATATGCTTGAGACCTTAGCCAGGCATAGTAGATTTGACATTGTAGCAAGAATAAAAGGTGATATTGAAGTTGACCAGCACCACATCGTGGAAGATACTGGTCTCTGCCTCGGTCTGGCATTAAACAAAGCATTAGGTGAAAAAAGGGGAATAAATCGTTCCGGATGTTTTATCCATCCAATGGATGAAGCACTCGCAATAGTTGCGATTGATATATCAGGCAGGACATTTTTTAAATTCTCGGGGCGTTTCAACAACCAGAAGGTTGGTGATTTACAGACAGATACTATTGAAGATTTTTTTGCGGGTTTTACAAATGGTTGCCCTTGCTCTTTGCACATCAAATTGATTGCAGGAAGGTCTGACCATCATAAAATTGAGGCGATCTTCAAGGCATTTGGACGGACATTGAATCAGGCATGCGCAATTGATAAAAAAATAAAAGATATTCCGAGCACAAAGGGTGTTTTATGATTGGAATAATAGATTATGGTGCAGGTAATATTCATTCTGTTAAGAATGCCCTTGATTTTCTTAAATTCAAAACTTGTATAATAAAAGAACCAAGAGCGATGAGAACTGTAGATAGAATTATCCTGCCCGGGGTCGGTGCTTTTGGTTTCGCGGTAAAAAGACTTCAGCAGACCGGGTTATTTAAGACAATCATTGAATGGCTTGAAAGCGGCAAGCCGTTTCTGGGAATATGTCTTGGTCTTCAGTTATTATTTGAGTCAAGCGAAGAGTCAAAAGGGATAAGGGGATTTGGCATCTTTAAGGGTTACATTAAAAGATTTAATGAAGACAAAGTTCCCCAGATTGGCTGGAATAATGTTGATATTATTAAATGCGCACCAATTGTTAACAGCAAGAAAAAGTTATTTTTTTACTTCCTTCACAGTTACTATGTGGATACACCAGAAAACAAACTAATAGTTGGGATTACTGAATATGGCATAAGATATCCATCAATCATAGGCTGGGATAATGTATATGGAGTGCAGTTTCATCCTGAAAAAAGTGGCAAGAATGGGCTTGAATTATTAAAAACCTGGGCGGTAAAATGCTGACGATTAGAGTAATTCCCTGTCTTGATGTTGATAAGGGCAGGGTTGTTAAGGGTGTAAGATTCAAAAATTTAAAGACTGCAGGAGACCCGGTTGAATTTGCTAAATATTATGCTGAACAGGGTGCAGATGAACTTATATATCTTGATGTTACCGCATCGGTTGAGAAAAGAAAGGCCATTATAAACCTTGTTAAAAAAGTTGCAAAAAATGTCTTTATACCATTTTGTGTTGGCGGTGGAATCAGGAATGTAGATGATATTCGTAATCTTCTAAATGCAGGTGCGGATAAGGTTGCTATATGCACTGCGGGAATACAAAACCCGGATTTAATAAATAAAGGTGCGGTTCTATTTGGTTCCCAGTGTATAGTCGTTTCCATTGATGCCAAAAGGGTAGGAAATGGATGGCATTGTTATACACACGGCGGGAGAATTGATTCAGGTATTGACGCTTTAAAATGGGCAAAGGAATGTGAGAAACTTGGTGCAGGGGAGATTCTATTGAATTCGATTGACCGTGATGGAACAGAAATGGGTTATGATATTAAATTGACAAGGGCAATAAGTTCCACTGTGAAAATTCCGGTTATTGCTTCAGGTGGTGCAGGAAGTTTAGAACAGGTTTATGAGGTTATAAAATACGGAAAGGCAGATGCAGTGCTTTTCGCGTCAATTTTGCATTTCAAAAAATTTACAATTAAGGACATAAAAAAATTTCTTTTGAAAAAAGGAGTTAATATAAGATGGTAATAGCATCAATAGATTTAATGGATGGCAGGGTTGTCCAGTTAAGGCAGGGTAGAGAGAAAATTCTTGAGTTTGATGATGCCCTGAATCTTGCAAAGGAATTCAATAAATATAATGAGGTTGCGGTAATTGACCTTGATTCGGCAATGGGAAAGGGTGATAATCTTAATATCATTAAAAAATTATTAAAAATGGCAGATTGTCGTGTTGGTGGTGGGATAAGAACGATTGAAAAGGCTAAAGAATTGATTGAGTCTGGTGCTAACAAAATAATTATTGGTTCAAAGGCATTTGAAAAGAAACAAATTAACCACAAATTTCTTTCTGCCCTGAGAGCAGAAATAGGAAAGGATAGGGTTGTTATCGCGCTTGACACATATAATAATGAGGTGGTTGTGAGCGGCTGGAGAGATAAAATCGGTATAGATTTATTTGATGTAATAAAGGAATTTGAACCATTTACGAATGAGTTTCTCTTTACATTTGTGGAAAGCGAAGGGACGATGCAAGGCATTGATATTGAAAAGACAAAGAAAATTCGTGAAAAGACAGATAAAAAGATAGTGGTGGCAGGTGGAGTCTCTTCGCTTAATGAAATAAAAGTCCTTGCGGAAATGAATATTGATGTCCAATTAGGAATGGCATTATATACAAAGAGAATTTCCCTAACGGATGCATTTATAGAATCATTGAACTGGAAAAATGAATTGATACCCACAATCACCCAGGACCTATCGGGTGTGGTATTGATGCTTGCCTACTCAAATAAGGAATCATTGAGAAAGGTATTTGAAACCGATAAAATGTGGTATTATTCAAGGAGCAGACAGGAATTGTGGTTTAAAGGTAGAACCTCAGGTAATTCTCAAAATTTAATTAAATTACGGGTGGATTGCGACCGCGATGCAATCCTTGCGGTTGTAAGACAAAATGGCAATGCCTGCCATATCGGAAATTATTCCTGTTTCAATATAAGGAGATCAAAATGAATGGCGAGCATAAAAAAATTACTGATGCAATTAAAAAATTGGTTGATAACCAATCGTTAAGTGAAAGAGAATCTTATGATATTTGCCTAATGATAATGGATGGCAAAGTAACACCAGCGCAGATTGGTTGTCTGCTGACTGCACTCAGGGTCAAGGGTGAGACGGTTGAGGAAATAACTGGATTTTGCAAGGCAATGAGGGAGAAGATGATATCAATAAGATGCTCGGTGGATAAATTGATTGATACCTGTGGTACTGGCGGTGATGATAGGCACACTTTCAATATCTCAACGACCTCTGCATTCATTGCTGCTGGCGCGGGTTGTTCTGTGGCAAAACATGGCAATCGGTCAGTTTCAAGCCTATGTGGAAGTGCCGATTTAATATCAAGACTTGGAATAAAGATTGAACTTGAGCCAGAATTAGTAAAAGAGTGTATTGATAATATTGGGATTGGGTTTCTCTTTGCTCCATTATTCCATCCTGCAATGAAATATGCCGTCGTGCCACGGAAGGAAATCGGTATTAGGACAATCTTCAATCTATTAGGTCCACTATGTAATCCTGCAGGAGTAAAAAGACAAGTGGTTGGGGTATGTAAAAAAGAATTTATGGAGAAGATTGCATATACCTTAAAAAATCTCAATATGGAACACAGTCTCGTTGTCTATGGTGCTGATGGTATTGATGAAATAACGATAACGACAAAGACCTTTGTGAAAGAGATAAAAGACGGAGAGATTAAGGACTATGAACTTCATCCTGAGGAATTTGGCATCAAGGTCTGTAAGGTTGAGGAACTCCAGGTAAAGGATATGGAAGAAAATCTAAAGTCATTTTATGATGTGCTCAATGGGAAGGAAGGTCCAAGGACCGATATTGCAATACTAAATGCCGGTGCAGGATTATATGTAGCAGGGAAGGCTGATTCAATAAAATCAGGGATTAAACTTGCACAGGAGTCTCTCTTTTCTGGTTCAGCACTAAAAAAGTTCAATAGTTTAAAGGAGTATATTGATGGGGCTATTGGAAAAGATAATAAATGACAAGAAGATAGAAGTAAAAGAAAAGAAAAGGTTGAACCCTCTAATAGATACAGGAATGAGACATACAGAGCATCGGAATTTTAAGAATGCAATCAAAAAAGACCATCTTACTCTTATTGCGGAAATAAAGAAGGCATCTCCTTCAACGGGTGTGATATTAGAGCATTTTGACCCCAAATGGATTGCTAAAATCTATGAGTTATCAGATGTAGAAGCCATATCATATGTAAGTGACGAAAAGTATTTCGGTGGCAAGGTTGAAATGATAAAAGAGATAAGAAAAGCAAGTAGATTACCAATCCTGAGAAAGGATTTTATAATTGATGAATACCAGATTTATGAGAGTCAGTTCTTTGGAGCTGATGCGATTTTACTGGCAGTAAGGATAGTTCCTTTTGAAAAGCTGAAAAGATTTGTAAAGATTGCACATAATCTCGGTATTGCTACAGTCTTAGAAGTTCACACTCCATCAGAGATTGGCAAGGCGCTCAGAACTGATACAGAGATAATCGGTATAAATAATCGTGACCTCAATACACTCACAGTTGAGATAGATGTATCATTAAGACTGAAACCACTCATCCCTGATGGTTATGTTACAATCAGTGAGAGTGGCATTAGTACCCCTGAAGATATCAGAAAATTGAAAGGTGCAGGGTTTGATGCAATACTTGTTGGGACATCACTCTTAAAGGCAAATGATATAGAAAAGAAGGTAAAAGAATTGAAAGGAGCTGGGGTATGGTGAAAAAAATATACAGTCTAAGGAGCAGAGTTAAGAATATTGACCGTAAAATCATAAGTTCGATTCAAAAGCGATTTGATGTGACAAAGGAGATTGGGGAACAAAAGAAGAGATTGGGTATCCCATTACAGGACTGGAGTGTGGAGAGAGATGTGATTGAAAATGCCTTAGACACAGCAAAAAGAGTTGGGTTAAATTGTGAATTTGTAAAGACATTGATGACAAAGATTATTGAACAATCAAAACTACAGCAGGAGAGACACCATTATTCAACATATTCCGGAAATAGAGAGAATATATTGATTGTCGGTGGACTGGGTGCTATGGGTCGCTGGTTTGCAAACTTCTTCCATAACCAGGGGCACTCTGTCTCTATATGTGATTTACGTCCATCGGGCAATAAAGGATTTAAATACTACAGAGACCTGAAATTTGCGCTGAGAGGAAAGACATTTCTACTCATCTCTACACCATTAGGCACAGTACCCCAGATTATTGATATGGTCACCGATTTCAAATACAAAGGTGTTGTCTGCGATATTGCGAGTATAAAAGGTCATATCATACCCTCAGTGAAAAGAGCAATAGAAAATAAAATCCGGATTACAAGTATCCATCCGATGTTCGGTCCATCCTGCCATACCCTTGCTGACAAGGTAATCTGTCTCTGTGATTGTGGATTGACTACCGCAAACCAGATGGTACTCAACTTTTTCAAAGATACCGCAGTGAGGATTGTAAATCTATCGTTTGAGGAGCACGACAAGATTATATGTTATGTCTTGGGTCTTTCACACTTTATAAATCTCCTCTTCATCAAGACACTCATTGATAGTGGTTATGATTATACAGATTTAAAGAGCGTTGCAAGTACGACATTCAACTCTCAATTGGTTACGACCAATAGTGTTATCAATGAAAACCCAGAACTTTATTATGAGATACAGGCACTCAATCCATATAAAGATAGAATCTTCAATACTCTAAAGAAGAACTTAAAAGAATTGATAACGATTATTCAGGGTGGTAAAAGGGATTTTTTTGAAGCGATATTCAAAAATGGGAGGCAGTGGTTATATGGAGATTAAGATAAAGATATGCGGGATAACGAATTTGAATGATGCGATAATCTGTGCTGAATACGGTGCTGATTTAATAGGATTTATATTTGCAAGTTCTATGAGGATGGTCAATCCCAAGAACGTAAAGGATATCATCAAGAAGATGCCCGGAACTATAAAAAAGGTCGGTGTCTTTAAGGATGCACCTATAGATGATATTAATGAAATTATAAGTTTCACCGGTATTGATGGTGTTCAACTCCATGGTTGTGAATCCCCGGAATATTGCGGGCACATAAAAAATGCGTTTGTAATAAAAAGAATAAAGATAGGTAATGATACGAATCGTGAAAAGATTTTAGCAGAGATTAGAAGATACAATGTCTTTGCATATCTCTTTGACCCTGGAGAAGGAAGTGGTAATGTATTTGATTGGAAAATAATCAAGGATATAAAAGGGGTATTCATAATTGGTGGTGGGCTAAATCAGAACAATGTAAGAAGTATGATTGAATTATTGAAACCTTATGGAGTTGATGTATGCTCTGGAGTAGAGAAATTTCCCGGGAAAAAAGATTTAACGAAAGTAAAAGAATTCATAAAAGAGGTGAGAAAATGTTCATTACAGGTGTAATCGGTTATCCATTAAAAAAGACTTTTTCTCCATTACTCCATAACAATGCATTTATAGAATTAGGTTTAAAAGGACGGTATTTTCCGTTATACGTCCCAGAGAAGGATTTTGAAATGATAATCAAAATTGTTAAGCAACTGAAATTTACAGGTTTGAACATAACCAATCCGTATAAAATTGAAATTCTTAAATATCTTGATGGAATAAGTCCAGTAGCGAAGAAAATCGGTGCAGTGAATACGGTGGTTATCAGAAAACAGAAACTATTTGGTGAGAATACAGATATCTATGGCTTTGATAAGTCGCTTAAAGAACACAATATCAATCTAAATGGCAAAAAAATAATGCTTATTGGTGCTGGCGGGGTTGCCCGGGCAATCGTCTATGTGGTTCTTAGAAAAAAACCCCAGTCTCTTTTTATCGCCAGCCGTTCAAAAACAAAATCTCAATGTCTTGCAGAAGAATACAATGTAAAGTCAATAAATTTTAAAGATGTGCCAGCTATGATTAGAAATATTGATGTAGTAATAAATGCGACATCGGTTGATATCCATAATTTAATTTTTCCTTATATGAAGGATGGAAGTATATATTATGACATAAATTATCGTTTTCCTATATCGAACTTCAAAAATATATTAACAATCAATGGAATTACAATGCTGGTGTATCAGGCGGCATTGTCCTTTAGTATCTGGACCGGAAGAATGCCGCCGATAAACATAATGAAGGATGCAATCAAGGGGGTGCAAATTGATTAGAATCTTAACAGGGGGTGAATCCCATGGACCAGGATTAACAGCGATAATAGATGGGATGCCAGCAGGAATAAGAATACGGGTTGACTTTATAAACAAAGAATTAAAAAGACGTCAAACCGGCATGGGCAGAAGTGAAAGGATGAAAATAGAAAATGATAAGATTGAAATCATTTCTGGTGTTAAGAACGGGCGGACAATTGGCTCACCCATCACGCTTTTTATAAGAAATATAGATTACCAACAGGATGAATTTTTATTCGAAAAGAAAAAAGGTAGAATAATTACAATTCCACGACCGGGACATGCAGACCTACCTGGTCTATTAAAATTTGGTTTTTTTGATGTTCAAGATGTTCTGGAAAGGGCTTCTGCAAGGGAAACCGCTACACGGGTTGCGGCGGGTGGAATCTTTAAAATTTTTTTGAGTGAGTTTGACATCAATATCGGTTCCCGGGTTATATCGATTGGTTCCGCAACAAAGAAAAATCAGATGTTGCGTCTGATTAGAAGCGCACAGAAAAATGGTGATACACTGGGAGGAATTGTTGAGGTTTATGCTGATAATGTATGCCCGGGACTGGGAAGCTATACACAATTTGATAAAAGACTTGATGCATTGATTGGAATGGCAATGCTATCAATACCATCGGTAAAGGGAATTGAAATCGGTGAGGCAATAAAAGGTTCAGGTATTTTAGGTTCAAGATTACACGATGAAATATTCTTTAATAAAAGCAATGGTTTTTATAGGAAGACTAATAATGCAGGGGGGATTGAAGGTGGAATGAGTAATGGGGAAAGGATTTCGGTAAGGCTCTATGCAAAGCCAATTCCTACACTCCAGAATCCCTTGTGTTCGATTGATACAAAGACTAAGAAAAGAGCTTTAGCACCAAGACTTAGGGCAGATGTATGTGTTGTGGAGTCCATTTGCGTGATTGCTGAAGCAATGCTTGCATATGTTCTTGTCCACGCGTTTTGTGAAAAATTTGGAGGTGATTGTCTTGCAGACATAAAGAAGAATTATCGTGCTTATCAAAAAAGGATTAAAAATGTCTGATAATATTATTTTAATCGGATTTATGGGTACGGGTAAGGATACAATTGGGAAATTACTCGCACATAGATTAAATATGGGTTTTATCTCCACTGATGAAATGATTGAACTCGTTGAGCAGAGGTCGATAAAAAAGATTTTTGAAGAAAAGGGCGAAGTTTATTTCCGAGAAAAGGAAAAATGGGTGATTGAAAAGATAAGAGGTTTAAAAAATGTTGTGATTGCAACCGGTGGCGGTATGGTTATTGACTTAAAAAACAGAAAGGAATTGCAAAAGATGGGAGTTGTGGTACAGGTCGTAACAAATATTGAAACCTTAAAAAAAAGGATTATCCCTAATGGAGAAAGGCCATTAATCAGAAATGTTAGGGACATTGAGAGATTATACAGAGAAAGAAGAGGAATCTATGATTTTGCTACAATAAAAATTGATACTTCAGAAAAAAAATCAATAGTAATGGTGGATGAGATTATTAAAAAACTAAAACTTAAAGAAGTTCAAACATTAAAAGAAAAGGCTGAGATACATATCAAAACAAAGTCAAAAAATTATCCGGTAGTCATTGGTTATAATATTATGGACCATTTGCCTATTTCTAATAATAAGGTTGTAATAATCACAAATCCCCTGGTGGGTGCGCTTTATATAAATGAGTTAATACACCATCTCAGAAAAATGAAGAATGAAATAGATTATTTTATCATCCCGGATGGAGAGGAATACAAGAATTTTGAGGTCGTGCAAAAGATATACGACTATCTTTTCCAAAAAGATTTCCAGAGAAAGGATTTTATATTAAGTTTGGGGGGTGGTGTTATAACTGATATTGCGGGTTTTGTTGCTTCAACATTCAAGAGGGGATGTAGGGTAATTCATATTCCTACAACCCTTCTCTGTCAGGTCGATGCAGCGATAGGCGGCAAGACTGGCATTAATACCGCTTACGGAAAAAATATGCTGGGGACATTTTATCAACCTGAACTCGTCTTATGTGATTTGAAAAAATTACTCACCCTTTCAGACAAAGAATTTTTAAACGGCATTGCGGAAGTCATAAAATATAGTCTAATACATTCCAGAAGACTGTTTAATATTCTTAAAAAAAAGAAAGATTATGTCAAAAATCGTAATTTACAACTCTTATTTGAAATTGTTAAGGAGTGTGTATCTATAAAGGATAGAATAATAAATCAAGATGAGACCGAGGAAAAGGGGATAAGGGAGATTTTAAATTTTGGTCATACAATCGGACATATGATTGAAACGGTGACCGATTATAATATCTATTCCCATGGTGAAGCAATATCAATGGGAATGGTTGCAGAGATGCGTCTCTTTGGTAAGAAAACAGAAGAGCTGGGCGAAGTCATCTCATTACTAAAAGACTATAGACTACCAACCAATGTGCAGGGTAAGATTCTAAGCAAGATGAAGAAATTAATTTTCAGGGATAAAAAAGCGAAAGGTAAATACATAACTATCCCTGTTTTTGAAAAGATTGGCAGGGTAAGGGTAAAGGAGGTTTTATGCAAAAAATTCTTTTAATAAATGGTCCTAATTTGAATCTTCTCGGCAAGAGAAATCCATCTTTTTATGGGGATTTATCGCTCAATGAAATAAATGTCAGGATAGTTGATTATGCAAAGCAGAGAGGAATACAGGTTGATATATTCCAATCAAATTCTGAAGGTGCGATAATTGAAATGATACATAATGCAGAAGGATATGATGGGCTTATTATAAATCCCGGTGCCTATACCCATACTTCGGTGGCAATAAGGGATGCAATTGAGGCGATGGGTATTAAAACGATAGAGGTTCATATCAGTAATATCTATGCGCGCGAATCGTTCAGGCATAAGAGTATTATTGCACCCGTATGTATCGGGCAGATTGCAGGTCTGGGCTGGTATGGATATATCCTGGCAATTGCATTTTTTACCCATTTTGGAGAAAAAAATGTATCGTCAGCCGAATAAAAGTGGCTATTTTGGAAAATTTGGGGGTAGATTTATTCCTGAGACATTGATGCCGGCATTGATTGAGCTCGAGAATGCTTATAGCCATTTGAAAAATAAGGGTGCATTCAAAAGAGAATTAAATTTTTATCTAAGAAATTATGCGGGCAGACCCACACCTTTATATTTTGCACAGAATCTATCAAGCAAATTGGGTGGTGCAAAAATATTTTTCAAACGCGAAGACCTCCTTCATACTGGTGCCCATAAGATAAATAATACAATTGGGCAGGTATTGCTGGCAAAAAAGATGGGCAAGAAAAGAATTATCGCTGAGACCGGTGCTGGACAGCATGGAGTTGCCACTGCGACTGCCTGTGCCCTTTTCGGATTGAAGTGTGTTGTATATATGGGGAAAAAAGATATGGACAGACAGAAGATGAATGTCTTGAGGATGAGATACCTTGGTGCTGAAGTTATTCCTGTGAATAGTGGAACAGAAACACTGAAGGACGCAATAAATGAGGCAATAAGAGATTGGGTTACGAATATAAAGACAACCCATTATTGTATTGGTTCTGTTGTTGGACCACATCCCTATCCATTGCTGGTGCGTGATTTCCAGACGGTCATAGGAAGGGAGGTAAAAATACAGATAGAAAAAATTACAGGCAGATTACCTGATTTGCTCATTGCCTGTGTAGGTGGTGGGAGCAATGCCCTGGGTTTTTTCTATCCATTTTTAGGCACAGGTGTAAAGATGTTAGGGGTTGAGGCTGGTGGGTTTGGTATCCACACAAAAAGACATTCTGCGACACTATCTTATGGAACGATTGGAGTTCTCCATGGGGCAATGAGTTTTGTTCTCCAGAATAAGTATGGGCAGATAATGCCTGCTCATTCCATAGCCCCGGGGCTTGATTATCCAGGAGTCGGTCCGGAACATGCATTTCTAAAAACGAATAAGATAGTTGATTATACGACCTGCACCGATATCCAGGCGATTAATGCGTTTAAAATTCTATCTGAAACCGAAGGAATCATACCAGCCTTAGAG
Source organism: uncultured bacterium (assembly GCA_964559225.1). Classification (GTDB taxonomy): domain Bacteria; phylum Hydrothermota; class Tepidihabitantia; order SM23-42; family JAOAFX01; genus JAOAFX01. The sequence goes on from CAZLGA010000008.1 coordinate 45,770, forward strand.
AGTGCCCATGCTCTCTATATTGCAATCCGAAAAGCAAAGGAAATGGATCCGGAAAAAATTATAGTTGTCAACCTCTCTGGAAGGGGTGATAAAGACTTAGAGATTGTGGAGGATTTTTATGAGCAAGATCAAAGAAAGATTTAAAATGCTCGCAGAAAATAACGAAGCAGCACTCATTGCATATCTCACAGCAGGATATCCAACCCTTGAAGCATCAATGGAATACATTCAGACGATTGGGAAATATGCCGATATAATTGAGATTGGTATCCCTTTTTCAGATCCGATTGCTGATGGCAGAACGATACAATACGCTTCATATACTGCTTTGAAAAATGGAACAAATTTAGTATCTGTATTGAGAGAACTTGCAAAGATAAAGATTGATAAACCCCTTGTTATTATGTCATACTTGAATCCATTGCTCTCTTTCGGTATTGAAAATTTCTTTGAGGAAAGCCACAGAATTGGTATTTCTGGGGTGATTGTTCCGGACCTTGTTGTTGAAGAGTCAGTATTATTAAAAAAATATGCCACTAAACACTCAATTGACCTGATTCAACTCGTTGCGCCTACATCAGATAGAGATAGAATAAATTTGATTGGTAGAATCTCTGACGGCTTTGTCTATTGTGTAACTATAACTGGAACCACTGGAATAAAAAAAAGACTGCCGGATACGCTTCCTTTATTCATTAAACGAGTGAAATCACTAATTGATAAACCCGTGGTGGCGGGATTTGGAATATCAAGACTTGGTCAAATAAAAGATTTGTGCAAGTTTGCCGATGGTGTGGTAATAGGTAGTCGCATAATTGAGGCAATCAAAAATCGTGAAGATATAAATGCATTGGTGAAAAGGTTTAAAAAGGCGACGGTTAGATGATTTTATATTTTGGGCACGGAGATGTTTAAACTTTTTTTAAGGGGGTTAATATGCTCGTTGTTATGCATAAAGATGCAACAAAAAAGCAGATAAAAATTGTCTGTAAGTTAATAAAAGAAATGGGACTCACACCCCATCCAATAAAGGGTGCCCAGCGTGTGGCAATTGGCATAACTGGCAATAAGGAAATGGTTGATGCAAGAAGGATAGAAAATCTTGAAGGTGTGATAAATATCATCCATGTGACACAACCTTATAAGTTGACAGGCCGGGAGATGAAACCGGATGATACAAATATAATTATCGGAAATGTCACAATCGGTGGGAAAAAACCAGTGATAATCGCAGGTCCGTGCGCAGTCGAGAATGAAAAACAGACCATTAAGATTGCTCAGGCGGTAAAATCACTTGGTGCGGATATGCTCCGTGGTGGTGCCTTCAAACCCAGAACATCACCGTATTCATTTCAGGGATTGGGTGAAGAAGGGTTGAAAATACTCGCTCGGGCAGGTAAAGAAAACAAACTGCCAATCGTGTCGGAGGCAGTTGATACAGAGATATTTTCTGTTGTTGAAGAGTATGTTGATGTAATCCAGATCGGTGCCCGTAATATGCAGAATTATTCTCTATTGAAAAAAGCGGGAAAGAGCAAAAAGCCGATATTACTAAAAAGAGGAATGGCTTCAACAATTCAAGAATTTCTTCTTGCTGCCGAATATATAATGTCCGAAGGAAATTACAATGTAATACTCTGTGAGCGGGGGATAAGGACCTTCAGTGATTTTACGAGATTTACACTTGATATCAGTAGTATACCTGAGCTAAAAAGAATTTCTCATCTCCCGGTGATTGCAGACCCGAGCCATGCCTCAGGAAAAAGGGATATGGTATTACCCCTTTCCCGCGCAGCAATTGCTGCCGGTGCAGATGGAATAATGGTTGAGGTGCATTATAATCCAGACCAGGCACTTTCTGATGGTCCACAATCATTGACCATTCAGGGTTTTGAAAAATTGATTAGGGAATTAAAAATTATTGGTGAGGCTATAGGAAGACCAATTTAAAGGAGATAGTTGAAAATTTAATAAAACCCCTTCAAGATGGCGAGCCGGGTATTTTACCCTGAAAAACATAATTGTATCAATAAATGGTAAGGCAACTGGTGATAAAAGAGTTGCAGCGATTGCTTGACGGTGCAGCCTGTTTATCTTTCTTTTATCTTCGCTCCGATTTTCAGAGACCTGCCGGGCAATGGGACATTTTGAAAATCTTCATATCTTTTGTCCAATAGATTATCAATGACAAAAGAAAAAACTAATTTGATTTGCTTAGAAATGGTGAAATCGCGATTCAAAGCCGTATTGAGCAAGAGTCGGGTATTATGAGGGAAATAATGAGACCAAATCAGATTGAAATCAAAGGTTGAGAAGGTTGTAATGTTCAGGTAATTATTGATTCGTGGAACCTGTAAGGCATACTTTGAGATGTATTCTTCGGGTAATTCTTTTATTATGTAGATATAAGACAGCCCGGCACTTAACTTTATCCAGGGTGCGAAGGTTAGTTTTGCCGAAGGTTCAAATCCGTAAAACCTCGTTTTGCCTATATTTTTCACTTGCCAGACAGTTTCATTAGATTTTTTCACCCAATCAATATTATTTTCGTTCAACCGGTGATAAAAAGAAATTTGAGCAATTGTATATTTATTCTGGAAATCAATGCCAAGTTCATATTCCAAACCAGATTCGGGTTTAAGTAGTGAATCACCTTTATTTGCCGGGTCCTGATAATAGAGTTCAGTAAATGATGGCGTCCTGAACGAACTGCCCAACACTCCTCTCAATTTTAACATAGGTAGAATCTTATAGCCAATGCTTAGATGGGGATTAATGGCATTCGCAATATTCCAGTAGTAATCGTCTCTGAATCCTGAAACTAAAATTATTTTATTATTTAAAAATTTCTTTTCCAACTGTCCAAAGAAGGCAGTGCGTTGTAGATGCCTTTGTCCAAGCCTTGTGCTGTTAAGGGAATCTCTATATATCTCTGTTCCAAAAACAAAAAACCCCAGATTTTTAAGGTCGAGATTACCAATAACTTGTGTTCCATAAGTGAAACTCTGATGACGGTTAGCGTAAAATAGAGGGTTATTTCGGTCAAGGACAAATGTATCAATATGGGTGCGGAATGAAAGAATGGGATTGAGCAGGAAGATAGGTGTAATTAGCCACTGATTATTCAGATTGATAAAAAAGGTTTGATTCTTTTCCCAGGAAGGATAAGGGGCATAAAAATTTCTTGCACCAAAACCTTTATTTAGATAACCGCTAAATATACTAAATTCGTAATTGTTAGTAACGCTTGCATTAAATTTTGTTGCGATGTTGTATTGTGAATATTCATAACCCGGTTCGTGTCCATCCGACGACTTTGTTTCAAAATCTATTGAAAATCTATTAAAAGCGACTTTACCAAAAAAGTCTTTATAGGCAAAACTGCCCAGTTTGAGCCCCCCAATTATCTTTCCTGCCCTTTTGGTAATAATATTTATCACACCCCCACAGGCATCTGAACCATAAAGGGAAGAGCTGGTGCCACGAAGGACTTCTATCCGTTCAATCTCATTTAAAGGAATTGGAATATTTAGATTATGGTGGGCGGTCTGCGGGTCATTAACCCTGACGCCATCAATCAATACCAGAACCTGCTGAAATGTTGAACCTCTGATACTTGGGTCCGCCTGGATATCATCGCTTCTTATTTTCAATAAAATTCCGCCAATAGATTGTAGTATATCATGAAGTGAAGCATATTTTTTTATTTCTCCAGAATCAATAATTGTAACTGTTCTTGTAACATCTATAAGATTCACCGGATAGCGTGTGGCTGTGACGACTACCGGCTCAATTTCATAATTTACCTGGGCAAAACCCAAAACACCGAGATTAAAAAGGACTACTACTTTTATTATAAGGATAATTATTCTTGTCATTTCATTTCACCTTTCTTAAATTACCAATGTTGCGGTTTGCCACCGCAGAAACAATACCAGATAATTTGGTCTGCATGTTGAATACCAAACTTTTTTGCTACTATTCAAATTAGATTCAGACATGGGTTATTTTATAAAAAAGTAGGTTATTGTCAAGATTAAAACGACTTAAAAATTTAAATCTTAATTAAATAGTAGCAAAAGAAAGATTAATTCCAAAAAATACTGCTTCAAAAAATTAGTTTCTACTATGGATTGACAGGATTTTAAGCAAACAGAAAAGAACTCTTCTGAGAAACAAGCCAGTTGAACGTTTTTGCAAATCGATTTATTTTCTCTATTAACCTTTTTAAAATAGAGATTATTTTATTACAACAAATTTCTTTATCGATTTATCGGTCTTCAGAAAATACACGCCAGTTTTTGGAATTTGCACACAAGTCTCTGTAGCATTATTGTCTATTAGCAACCTTCCTGAAGCATCGTAAATACTTGCTTTTTGTGGTATCCAGAGGGGCCCATTGGTAATGATAAAAGGATAAAAAGTTGGAATTATTGCTTTACTTTCTTCTATTTTCAATAAATTCCTTGTGGTTGCGAGCCAAAGTTCTGTTCGGTATTCATGATGATAAGAGATAAAAACATCATTACCATCAAGGGCAATATTGATATAAGAATCATAGCCACCAATTGAATCCACGGCCTGTGTATTCCAGGAACTGCCACTACCCCGAGCATATTTTAATAATTGTTCATTGTGACAATGGTAGGCAATGTGAAGATTTTGCATATTGTCAATCGCTATGTGATTATCCCAGCCCCGTTTAAAAAGCTGGAGACCATGGTCAACGAGATAAACCTGCCAGGTTCCCGTATTTTTATTGGTATATTTCAGGTCAAAATTAGTTCCATCGGCCCAATAAAAACTTATATGCGGTCGGTTCTGATTATCAAGCACCAACGAGTTATAGCCACTAACATTTGTGAGCACAGGTTTTTCAATCTGCCAATTTTGCCCATCATAGGTTAAATAGCGCAGAGCACCGCTACTCCAGCTTGTGCAATCTGTAATATGCGCCCGACCCTGGGTATCAAACTCAAGATTACTGTGGAAACCACCATATTCATTTGTTAGTTCTATTATCTGCCACTGACCTGAAAATTTTCGTGCATAGCGGAGATAACCACTGAACAGCCCTAAGTATCGGTAATATGCAATACAAGGATTGCCATTTGCATCAAGTTCAATATCACAATAATCACCCGTTCGATAGGTTGTATCAACAATCTCTATGCGCCAGGTGCCATCATAATAGGCATAACTGAGTCGTTCATTATTGTTATAAAAAGCGATATGGAGTCTATTTAGATTATCAAAGAGGATTGAAGGTGGCCCATTATGGTAACTTGCTACAGGCGTAATATTTTCATACTGCCAGTTACTACCATTCCACCAGGCATGTGCAAGTCGGTTGTTAACCGTGTAATACACAATATGTGGTCTGCGATTCTGGTCAATCGCAACCGCAGTGCCTTTGGCACCACTTGTATCAATGCAATAATAATACCACCCAAAAAACAAGATGATAAACATTTCCACCCCCTTTTTGTAATCCTTTAATTTCTCCTAAACCATTAGGCAAAAGATTTCATCTTCATTACAGACTCAAGAACAGACACCGCTTAATAATCAATTTTCAAACAACAACTATAATAGTATAACCACAACTCGCCCTTGGTCAAGAGTCGAGTTAATCTTTTTTCGTAATAGTTTAGCTATCCTAAAAAGTCCTTTCTGATAGCTTTTCATGATATATTCTATTCATTATAAAAAGATGGTCAATACCCGAAATGCAATTTTTCCCTACGGGATA
>CAZLGA010000009.1:0-48035 GCA_964559225.1 uncultured bacterium
TGCGGCTGGATCACCTCCTTTCAAAGAGAAAATTTGGCTCAATACCCTGGAGTTTAGAGAAGCGATACAAAAAGGGGAAAAATGAAGTTAGTAGGAAAGAGTTATGTAGTGTTTGGGATGGGATTAGTATTTGTGCCATTGGTCATTACTGGCACAACTTATGGTCCATACGATGTGTATTGTGATACAGCTTTGTATAGAGATAGAATTTTTTGCTTTACGCTCACAAATACAGCGGTCAATCTTTTCGGGACAGTACTTAATTATCAACAACTCGGAGGCTCAACGAAAGTAGCTTCTATAGATTTTGCATTGATAAATGGCTATAGTGGGGTTACATTTGATTTTCTATTTGACAGCATAAATGTCGTTATTCAAAAATATAACGCAGATCTCGGTGACTGGCAAACATATAGTTATTGCAGAATGAAGCTTTATTTGGCAAATATCTATAACAAGACTTGTCGTAAATACCGTGTGGAATTAGACTATCCACATACTGATAACGTTGGTCAACAGCGCTACAGAATACGATTTACTATTTATGGGGTATACGAATAGATATTAGTAACTTACGGGAGGAAATAATGTTGCCATTACTAATTTTTATAGTGTCGTTTGAGGGTGCTTTATATTCTCGGTTAGATAAAATAAGAACGGATTCAGGACAAAATGAATTACTTGAAGTCATTGTTCATATGAAAAATCAGCCAGATTTATCAAAACTTCCTGCTATTTTCACAAGAAGCAATAAAGTAGAATATCTAAAAGAGTTTGCAGAAAAAGATCAAAAAGAGTTATTAGATATTTTGTCCAATTTCTCTGAGCGGATATTTGAACTTAAGACATACTGGATTTTTAATGGATTCTACTTAAAAGCCACCAGAGATGTTATTGAAGTTATTATCAAACATCCTAAGGTTTCACACATCACGCCAAATGGAATTCTGTATCTTGAAAAAAATGATATTCACAAATACGGTGCCAGGAGTGGAGGATATAATATCAGCATAATCAAAGTTGACTCTTGTTGGGCTGAAGGTTTTGATGGAACAGGTGTTATTATCGGTAATATTGATTCGGGTGTTGATACTACGCATCCCGCGCTCCAGGGAAAATGGTATCCGGGTGGTTGGTATGATGCAGTAAATGGCCTACCAGGACCTTATGATGATAATGGACATGGAACCTTCACGATGGGAATTATCTGTGGTGGCGATGGTAACGGTCCTTTTGTAGATGATATTGGTGTTGCCCCCGGAGCGAAGTACATAATCGCCAAGGCATTTGACAGCATGGGAACAGCTACCTATGATGCCCTGCACAGTTGTTTCCAATGGTTTGCAACCCAGAATACGAAGATACTCAATAATCCATGGAATGAAGCAGCAACAACATCATTGTTATTCTGGAATGATTGTTTGAATCTGCGTGATTTAGGAATATTGCTTGTGTTTAGAGGTGGTGCACTTATATCTGGTGAAATGAGAACACCGGCCAATTTCCCAATTGTAATTGGGATAGGCGCGACGGACAGTTTAGATAGTATCACATCTTACTCTGGCCATGGCCCGGCACCGAATCAAATACCATGGAATGATTCTCTGTATTGGTTCCGTCGTGACTGGAATCTTATAAAACCTGACATTGTGGCTCCTGGTTATCACATAAGGTCGTCAACTCGTGGTGGCGGATATGACATAGGAAACGGAGTATCCTGGGCAGCCGCACATGTTTCAGGCGCTTGTGCTATATTGCTCCAGAAAGATTCAACCTTAACCGCAGCTGATTTATACAACATTCTACTCAATAATGCAGACCATCCACCACAGGGTAATCCTTATCCGAATAACAATTATGGCTGGGGCAGATTGAATATTCATTCGGCATTGCACTCTTTTTCAGTTGAGGAAGACAGAGCACAGCAGGAAAACCTTTTTCAGCTATCTGTTTATCCCAATCCTTTCAAGGATGAAACAATGATAACATTTCAAGGTCTTGAGGCGAAGGGCGATGCGGTTCTTAATATATATGATGTAAATGGCAGGCTTGTAAGACGATTTCACCATTCAGCCGCGCATCAAGGGAGTGGAGTGCAGCGATTCAGCCAAACTAGGTGGAACGGAATTGATGAAAGGGGTAATAGATTATCTTGCGGTGTTTATTTTGTTGAGTTAAGACAAGTAGGAAAACTGATATTGCATAAGGTTGTAATAACAAGATAAAATTAGACCCAATACCCTGGTTTTTTTGTAAAAGAATTTTTTTAATCCCCATCTGTTCCCCTTTTGTAAAGGGGGATAATGGGGGATTATCAGATGAAATTGCTTCGCCCGCCACTCTGCTTGGCAGTCTCGCAATGACAAAAGGAAAAACAATATGTGGTATGAAGTTATGCGGTTTCACCTTTCTAATAATCCCCTTCTATTCCCCTTTAAAAAGGGGAAGGGAGAAGGATTAATCCCCATCTGTTCCCCTTTGAAAAAGAGGGAGGGGGTTATTCGTATGAAGATAATAGTCGAAAATTGTCATCTCTGTCTCCCTTTAGAAAAAAGGAGGCAAGAAGTGGTAATTCCCCGCTGTTCCCCTTTGAAAAAGGGGGATTAAGGGGGAATTAATAATATTTTTCAAAAAACAGAAAATTGTATTCAGGGTGAGACGCCCCTGGGCTGGATGGTGTATATGAAAAGAAGGGGCGTGTCATCAGCACGCCCCTTTAGATGTAAACCCTAAGGTTTACCTTGCATTTTTACCTTACTACAATTTTACCATTACTATTCAGCTCTGGGCTGATGAGCCTGTAAAAATAAACACCCGATTTGACACGATTATTATTCTTATCCAGAAGATTCCATTCTACGGTCTGAATTGTGCCAGCACCGGTGCCTTCCACCTTTTTGATTTCACGACCCAGAACATCAAAAATTAGAATCCTCCAGCTAATTCCTTTATTAATGCTAAACTGAATTTTTGTGCCATTAACGCAGGGGTTTGGGACAGAACTAACTTTTGATACTACATTTTCGTTATGTGATTCTTCAACAGCAGTCAGTTCGGTTACCTTAATAAATCCTGCCTGGTACACTTCACGTGTTGAATTGTTCTGTATCCAGGTAACAATTTTACACCGATTTACATTCCAACCGGACTGAATCGTAAAATTCTGAGAAACTGTCGTTGAATCTCCCGCAGGTATTGTTACCTGCTGACCAATCTGATTTGGCACATAATCCCTTGCCACTGCATTGTGCCACTGGTCGCCATTGGGTGCAGCATAATAAATACTATCCTCAATAATAACAAAATAGACATACGCAGTAACTGATGCTATAGAGTCGTTGTAATATCTTGCATAGATCATACCAGAACCAGAACTATATGTTCCCCACATTGAAATACGCATTGGTGCTGGTTGATTCATTCTTGATACAATTGCCGATTGCCAACCTGAATAACTACTACCGCGTGGTGTTCCATCAAGAATGAGATTTGGGGTGAACCACTGTGAGCTTGGATAATACTGCATCCGGGCGTAAGCCTCAGGCGAGTAGAGTGGATAACCTGACCGAAGATGCATTTCTATCGGTGCTATCCTTGTTGGATATTGTATAACTATGTTGTCCAGCGTACTGCTGGCTGCTGGACAGGTCGGTCAGGTCTCCTGGTAAAATTCCTCACACAATACAACCCGCTGAGCAGCGAAGCCGAGCATCACAATGCCCAGCAGAAAAGATAAGTATTTTGACATAAGACCTCCTTTTATATAGATTTTACTTCTTCTTTGTTGCTGTGTCAACCACAATCTTTCTTTTGCAAAAAGAAATCCTGAAGTAATCTTGTCGGTGAGGAAGTGAGCACTCACTTCCTCACCGAATTTTTATCATCTCAATAGAATAATCGTCTCTACTTTGTAGCAATTTTCAGTTTCTAACCTTATTAAGTAAATACCAGCAGGCAATTTGCGTCCCGCGTCGTCAGAACCATCCCAGACAACATAGTCTGATTGTTTGATGGTCTCATAGTCCCATTGTCTAACAACTCTGCCTGAAACATCGTAAATCTTCAAATTGATTTTTTGTGCCTTTGCTCCAGTATCCAGTCTCGTGTATTTAATATTCAATCTGTTCCGGAATGGATTCGGCGTCACCCGCAGGGATATTTTCTCCCTACCTACTTGTTCAATCTCTTCAGCACCAACTTGAATACTCCAGCGATACATTCCCGCGCCATTTGTTCCACAGAATAACCAAGTGTTGGGAAAGATTCCAAGAGAGGTTGTATTTGTAATCAGTAGTCCGGTGTTCATCAATGTCCAACCACCACCACCAGTTGTGCTCTTATAAATTCCAGCGCTTGTTGCCGCATAGATTTCATTTTCATTTGAAGGATTTATCAAGACATACTGGACATTTGCTGACAGCCCAGTGCTTGTCCAGTTTGCACCAGCATTTGTAGATTTAAAAACTCCAGAAGAAGTCCCTGCATAGACTGTGTTCGCCTTGGTAGATGCAACTTTTACATCGTAAACAGTTCCACTCAGTCCGGTATTAGAGAGAGTCCAGCTTACACCTCCATTGGTAGTTTTGAAAAGATAACCATTATAACCACCCGCATAAACAACATTAGAATTGCTTCTATCTACAGCGAGTGCATAACACATAGCGTAATCAGTCGTAAGCGTATCTCTTTCCCAGGTTGTGCCACCATCGGTAGATTTTGAAACTGCCATCACATAGGTTGAACCATTATATACATAACCACCGGTATAAATCACTGAGCTATTGTTGGGGTCAATTGCCATTGCCCCACCATCAGTATAAAATGCGTCCAATGCACTTGACCAGACGGACCCGCCGTCTGTGCTCTTGTAGAGCTCAGCATTCCCTCAACCACTCCCTTCAAGTACATAGAGCAGATTAGGATTATTATAAGCAACTGCAAATTCGCAGATATTGCCGCAACCAACCGGTGTGGGTAATTGTATCCAATCTGAGCCAGAATTCGTTGTCTTGAATACACCGACCTCAGCGAATGAAGTGTAAATTGTTGAAGGTGATGAAGGTGCATTGGCAAAAGACAATATCGCACCCATATTTAAATTGTTATTGATGCTTGCCCAGGAAGTTCCACCGGTCGTTGTTTTGAACATTCCTTTGTTATTTCCTGCATAAACAATGGAAGCGTTCTGCGCGCTTACAGCAAGTCCATAAATAGAGTATCCGCTCAAACCACTGCTTACAGAAGTCCAACTTGCACCCGCATTTGTAGTTTTATAAACTTCACCATAACAACTTGAATAAGCAATGTCCGGGGATGCAACACTTGTTGCCATGCTGTAATTATAGTAATTAGTGGAAACCCTTGTCCATGAATTTCCACCATTAGTTGAACGCATAATACCTTTCAAGTAGGTCCCTGCATAGACAATGTTAGAATTTGTCGGATGAACAGCCAGAGAGTAGATATAATAGCCGTTCTGGAACACAGTATCAGTAGATACATCTACCCAATTAACACCTCCGTTCGTGGATTTGTAAACCCTGGGTATATAATAAGATGAAATATAAGAATAGCCACCAACATAAATCGTATTTGGATTTAAGCGGTCAACTGCAAGACAATATCCATAGTTTGAAGTACCTGAAGTATCTATAACTGTGGTTGTCCAGTTTACACCGGAATCCGTGCTTCTGAAGAATGCAATGCCCCATTTTGTTCCAGTATAACTCATACCCGCTGCAAGGATGGTTGCTGGCGTTGTCGGATGGACACTAATGCCGTAAATATATCTGTTGGTCATAGAGGTTGATAACCAATTGATGCCTCCATCGGTTGAGCGATAAATTACATGTCCGCTTCCTGCGTAAAGTTTATTATCATTTGTTGGGTCAATTGCCATGCAATATGCCTGATTTGGTATTGTACCCATTGTAGTCCAATTTGTGCCACCGTTTGTAGATTTAGCAATGATTGTCGGATTCGCATTTGAGCCTGCATACACAATATTATCATTAGTATAAGAGACAACCACACAACGAAGATTACCACCATAAGGACCTAATGCCTGCCACTGGGCAAAACATAGAGTGGCAAGCACTAACACTACCAAGATAAGTTTACGATTATTCATAAAACCCCCTTTTCATTAGAGACTTAAGTATAATACTGAAAATTACAGGAAGGGAATTTAAAAATCCCCTTCCTGGAAATCAATCATTCTATTTTTATTACTTTCTCCGCGTGTTTAAGATTTTCCGTTTCTATGTGGACAAAATAAACACCTGCAGGTACTTTGCGACCAGTGTTATCTTTTGTATCCCAGACAACATAGTCTGATTGTTTGATGGTCTCATAGTCCCATTGTCTAACAACTCTGCCTGAAACATCGTAAATCTTCAAATTGATTTTTTGTGCCTTTGCTCCAGTATCCAGTCTCGTGTATTTAATATTCAATCTGTTCCGGAATGGATTCGGTGTAACTTGGAGAGATATTTTCTGAAGTTTTTCTTCATTTTTCTCTTCAACCGACACCTGGAAGATTCCAAAGAAGCGCATTATTGAATCAAGCAGTGCCCTGCGGGTTGAAACCCCTGAACCATCAATTAGCGCACCGAGTTCAAAAGAGGTGCCGACAGTCCGATATGTTCCTGCATTACGCGCAACGCCGCAATCATATGCATTATCCACATCTCTGAAAATCAAGAATGCGCCACTGCCACTGGGACTGATCCAGTCCATAAAACTGTTTTCACCTGCATAGTTGAAATACATCTGGTTCGTGAATGTACCAGTCTGTCCCTGTATAGGACCCATATCAGAAGATCCATCTGCAGTCGCACTGATTCCAAAGAGGGAGCAGAAATTGTAGCCACCAATCAACGGGTCATAATACCATACATCACCACCTTCAAGATATAGTCTACCACCGCTGTTCACATAGTTTACGAGTGCAGATGCTTCCTGACTTGATGCACCGATGACATAGTTATACGGATAAATGCCAACACAGACAAAGATTGCCCGATACATCCCAAGGTCAGTTGTGGGCAGTGTTGTAGAATACAATCCACTATAACCCAGAGAAGTCAAGATTGTATGCATATTCTGGCCTGGTGTTGGGGTTTGGTCTGGATTCCATACAAGATAATGATACGAACCAACCACAAGGTTAAAGAAAAATGTATCAACAAAACTACCCTGGGTTGTTATCAAACGGAATTGGGCAGTATGGCCCTGTGGCGTCGAGGAACTGACATTTACGACATAAGGGTCAGAAATATTCTCTTTTGTGCTGTCAATCAAGATGGTTCCGAAATAACCAGAATTATCGGTCACTGTAATGTAGGGACTTGTTGTAGAGAGCGTTGAGTTCAAATTTGTGAAGTTTGCACCACCGATATTTTTCAAAAATGCAGTAATGCTTGCGGTCTCACCCGGGTCCAATCTACCATTGTTGTTACCGCTTGGGTCATAAACCTTAGATTTAATAAACGCAAGATAAAGCTGTGTTCCAATGTAATTTAATTTCGCATCATCGGCGAAGACCTTCGCCAACTGTGAGGCCCCTCAGCATGTGTGCACAGTAGTATCAAAGAGCGCAATGCCCACCTTTTTCACATTTGCAGGGTTAACACCAGGCAAATTCCCAAGTTCGGTCTGGAGATTAAACGAATAGTCATGCCAGAGAGAATCACTTACCGTTATCAAATGGCAGGTTGAGGTATTTTGCCAGGGACAGGGCGCAGTAAATTGACAGATTCTGGTTTCGCCGAGGAGCGTGCCACTGGCATTATAATAACCTATTCTTACTGCCGCTGCTGCCCAGGTAAGTGTATCAGCATTATTATCATAGGCATAGAGTTTTGCCTTGATTGAAAAATTGAACTCGCTCGGTGTAGTAATGTCAATGATTTGTGAAAGTCTTGCAAATCCAGTTCCAGCACCTTTTTGTACCCGGACCTCATAATCAGGATCAATTTCATAGGTAGTAGCACGGTCAATGTAGATACTTGACCCATACTGAGTTGAAGTCCAGCCAGTATTTAATGGTTCTTCAAAATCACCATTAATGACCCAGTTGCCTGCGCTCATTAGTCCTACCATGAATATGATTGTTAAAAGATATTTCATAACGCCTCCTTCATTTCTTTTGTGTGTATTCCGAAACACCGTGTCTTCATCCCCAAAACAACCGCTACAATCCTAAAAAATTTTAGGATTGTTATTAATGGCGTCCCAGATATGTTCTCACACAAACCAATGTCATCCTGAATTCAATTCAGGACCGAACTTCTTATTATCCACTCCTGATATTCATCAGGATATTTTTTTGACCAGGTTCCTGAAAAGTCCACCACTGTTTGGTGAACACCAAAACAGGAACAGACGCCAAGCAGATTCATAGAACCAGTGCATTATTTCAAAGAACCAAGAACCATACTTAAGCATAGTAACTATATCCATAAATCTTGACTTGTCAAGTACTTTTTTACGCCTCGCGACGATATGTTAATACCACTTCCTGAACCTTGTTGAATTCCTCATCCCACACTCCGCCACGCAGTATGGCGGATTAATCCCACAGTGCCTTTTGTTTCATAAACATCAAATTTTTTCTCACCATGTTCTTGAGCCATCTCTGAAATGCTCATCACCCTTTTCAAAACAGACACCTTGCCGACCCTGAACTTGTTTTTTAGGATTTCAAATACTAACTTTTCCAATCCAAGGAAGATTATATGGAGCTAAGGGATACCTTTCAAGTTTTTTTACCACACTTTCTAATCATAAGCCAAATCTTTTTGTCAAAGTTAAGATGGGAAATTTGTAAAAAAATTCATTGACTTTGTGTAAACTTTGGTTAAAATTCTATGAATAAAATGGCATGGAGAAAAGATATTCCTCTCTGGATATTTTTGGTGATATACATCATTTTATCAATTTTGCTTTTTGACCCGAAACTATTCACTGGCGGTGATAATGCTGTTTATATCAATCTTGCTGAATCCATTGTAACAGGGAAAGGGTATAAAAACATCTATTTGCCCAACGAGCCTCCTCATACCCAATATCCACCGGGTTTTCCACTGTTATTATCAGTCCCTTTTATCATTTTTGGTAAGAATATTTTGATTTTTAAAATAGTTGTCTTTCTAACCGGACTGGGTGCGCTTTTATTCTTTTATCTTATCGCCAAAGAACTCTTTAAAGAAAATTTCATGATTCTTATGTCGCTTTATCTTTCGGTTCCAATATTTGTTATATACAACCACTGGATTTTATCTGAAATTCCATTTTTGTTTTTTTCACTTGCTGCATTATTTTTCTTATTGAAGTTTTACAACAAAAGACAGTTCATTAATTTTTTGATTGCCTCGTGCTTTGCAATTTACGCCTTTTTTATCCGCACCGCAGGCATATCATTGATTATGGGTTTTGCATTCTTTTTACTGCTGAAAAAGGAATTCAAATATCTTATAATATTCATAGCATTGTTTTTGCTCTTCTTCATTCCCTGGGAAATGAGAAACGCAGGCATACAGGATAATACGGGTTATCTAAGACAACTGCTTGCAAAAAATCCCTACCAGATGGAACTTGGCACAATAACATTTTCTGATTTTGTTGTGCGATTATGGGATAATTTGATTTTATACGCCTTTAACATACTTCCCTCAATCCTTCTACCAATTTTTAACTCCAAAGGTTTGTTTGTTGTTTTGGGTTTGATATTTAGTTTGTTTTTAATAATCGGTTTTGTCATAAAATTAAAAAGATTGACCATTCTTGAAACATATTTTATCTTTGGCATTGGTGTATTACTTGCCTGGCCCAGGGTATGGTCATCAGATAGATTTTTACTTCCATTAATCCCGGTGATGTTAATCTATATATATTCTGGTTTTATATGGGTTCAAGACAAATTGAAAATAAAAAATCTTGTATTGGTAATATCTGGGTTAATAATCATTCTAAATGTGATTTCAATCATTTCTCAGGCAAAAACAGCGGTGAATTATAACTTAGCCTTTATGAAGGGGAATAAATATGCGGGCTATTCAATGGACTGGCGTCGTTATTTTGAAATGACTGAATATATAAGAAAAAATATTCCAAAAGAAAAAATAATAATGGCGCGTAAACCTGAGTTTGTCTATCTGCTTACAAAACATAAATCATTTTGTTATCCGTTTACTACGGATAAAAATGAAATAAAAGAATCAATTAAGAAGGCAGATTATATAATTTTTGATAACTTTCAGTGGACCGGAACAACCATGCGTTATTTGTTGCCGGTTATACAGGAGTATCCTGAGAATTTTGAAATAATATACAAAACGAGTTATCCGGAATTCTTTTTGTTAAGGGCAAAGAATGAAAATTTTTAACGCAGATTTTTTGTCTTTACTTCAATTGTTGTTTTTATCCCGCCCCTTGGATTGAATTCTCCGCGCACAATTAACCAGCGTGGTTTGACCGCTTCAACAAAATCGTGGAATATGCGGTTTACTGCATTCTCGTAAAAGATTCCTAAATTTCTATAAGCAAGTATATACATCTTCAAAGATTTTAATTCGACAAAATATTTATTGGGCTCGTATTCAATGATAATCGTTCCGGTATCAGGAAGGCCAGTTTTGGGACAGACTGATGAATACTCAGGGATGGTTATTGTTATCTTATAGTTTTTAAATTGATTAGGCAAAACTTCAAGTTTTGGCAATTTTGTTTTTAATCCAGCAATAGCATGTTGGTTTGTATAACTTCCCATTTATATCTCCTACTCAAAGGAATGCTCTTTATCAGGATATACCCCGGATTTGACTTCATTAATATAAGTTAGTACAGCCTTCTTTATCTCTAATCCGATTTTTGTATATTGTTTGACAAATTTGGGTTTGAAATCTTCATAAAAGCCGAGTATATCATGTAAGACCAATATCTGCCCATCACAATGTGGTCCGGCACCGATGCCAATCGTTGGAATCTTTAACATTCTGGTAATTCTCTTTGCAAGTTGCATTGGAACTTTTTCAAGAACAATTGAAAAGCATCCTGTCGATTCAAGTCTTTTAGCATCTTTTATTATCTGTTCTGCCTCTTTTTTTGTTTTTCCGCGCAATTTATAACCACCGAATTTATGGATTGATTGGGGTGTCAAGCCCAGATGTCCCATTACGGGAATGCCGATTTGCACGAGTCTTTCAATCGTTTTCAAAACTGGACCCGCACCTTCAACCTTAACACCCGCTGCCCCCACTTTCAAAAAACTCCCGGCATTCTTCACTGCCTCATCTATGCTACACTGGTATGATAAAAATGGCATATCTGCAATTACCAATGCGTTCTTCACAGCCCGGGCCACGACCTTTGTATGATAGAGCATATCGGACATTGTTATCGGTAAAGTATTCTTTTCTCCGGCTACGACATTTGCTGCGGAATCACCAACGAGAATAATCTCAATCCCTGCCTCATCAAGAATCTTTGCAGTAGGATAATCATAGGCAGTAAGGCAAGCAATCTTTTGTTTTTTCTTTTTCATTGAAATAATTGTTTCTGTTGTAATCATTCTTTTGATATTATCTTTCTTTGGGTTTTTAACTGTATTATTTCTCTATATATCAAATCAAGGTCCGGGCTCATTAAAAAGTCAAAACCCTTGATATTGACAATCAAAAGCTGACTTATGTTATAATGTATAAAAAATGAATTATATGCCTCGCACAGTTTGACAAGATAATCATATTCAATATTGCGTTCATATGAACGGTCACGCTGTTTTATTCTTTTATACAATAAATCAGGTGTTGCTTGAAGATATACGACTACATCCGGCCTGGGGATTTCTTTTTCAATGAGGGAATAAATTTTTTCGTAAAGTGAGAATTCATCCTCGGTCAAATTGACTTCGGCAAAGATTCGGTCTTTGGCAAAGAGATAATCGCTGATTATTCGTGAATGAAAAAGGTCCATTTGATTGATTTTCCTTTGCTGACGGTATCGGGACATAAGAAAATATAACTGGGTATGGAATGCATAATAACTTGGATTTGAATAGAATTTTGCTAAGAATGGGTTATCGTCAAATTCTTCAAGAATCAAGCCAGCATGGAATTTATTTGCTAAACCTTTGGCAAGAGTGGTTTTGCCTGCCCCGATGACCCCTTCAATCGCAATAAATCTCAATTCCCTCATTCTTTACTCCGGCTTTTACTTGTTTGATACTCTTGTTTTGAGCAGGGGGTATAAAATCCGGGGCAATATCTGCCATCGGAATTATTGCAAAATTGCGCTCAAAAAAATATGGATGGGGAATTATTAAATTGGGTTCGTTAATAGTGTGGTTTCCATAAAAAAGTATATCAATGTCAATTATCCTTGGTCCCCATTTCTCATTTGTTTTTCTTTTCAATTTTTGTTCTATCCCCTTGAGTGTTTTGAGAAGTTCTTGCGGAGAAAATGAAGTTTCAACTTCAACCGCCATATTCAAAAAGTCAGGCTGGTCAGTTTTTCCCCAGGGTTTTGTTTTATAGATTTTAGATTTTTTTAAAATTTTTATACCATTTTTTGATAATTCGTCAATGGCGTTCATTATATTTTCTGTTAGATTTCCGACATTTGTACCCAAGAGGAGGTAAACCCTTTCCATCTTTTCAATTGTATCCGAAATATCTATTTTGTCAAGGTGAGATGGACCTGTTTTTTTCTTATATTTGCAAATTTTGCAGAACAATCTTTGCCACTAAATTAATTTTTTCTCTTACTTGCGACATTTTTTTCATATTTTTTTATCACACTGAGCCAGTCCGGGTCAAGGGGGACATCTGAAACAAGACAGAAATAATCCCAGATCGCACTGAAAGGCATTACCTTAAATCCTTCATAAATACCAAGCCTTGAGACATAATCTTTTCTTTCTTCATAATCTCTTAATATCCTTGTCGGTTCAAGCAGGGCGTATAATAATGCCTTCTGGACTGCACGGGCACCCAAAACCCAGGCACCAATACGATTGAGCGTTGCATCAAAATAATCAAGTCCGATATAAATTCTTGAAAGTGAATTACACCTTATGATTTCTGAAAATAACTCTTTGAGTGTATCATCAAATAATGGTATATGGTCACTATCCCAGCGCACGCCCCGGCTGATGTGAAGCAGGACTCCTTTTATGAATAAAAGAAGGGACGATATTTTATCCGCAACAGATTCGGTGGGATGAAAATGTCCGAGGTCAAGGCAGAGCAATAAATCATTCTTTAAGGCATAACTCAGATAAAATTCAAAAGAACCCACCACAAATGATTCGCTTCCGATTCCAAAGAGTTTTGGTTCAAGAGAATCTTTTAAAAACTTTTCTGGATACTTTTTTGAAAATATTTTATCAAGAGAATTTTTTAACAGACTCCGATAACCGACCCGGTCAATACAGATATCCTTCATTCCGTCCGGTATCCAGAGATTATGGATTGCGGTTTTTCTTAATACTCTGCCAAAATAGGCGGCGATTTCCCGACAGCAACAGACATGCTCAATCCAGAAATCTCTTATTTTCTTATTTTTACTGCTCAAAGTAAATCCCTCGTCAGACAGAGAATGTGAAAATAATGTGGCATTGAAATCAAGTCCTAATTTTTTATCTTTTGCCCAATCAATCCAGGATTGGAAGTGCTCAATACCAATCTCATTCCTTTCAACTTTTTTGTTTTTAAAATCCCCATAGATTGCGTGGAGATTGATGTGGTGTCTGCCTGGAATTAGAGAAAGTGCCATCTCTAAATCCTGGCGTAATTCCGCTATATTTCGCGCCCTGCCTTGATAATTTCCAGTAACCTGTATTCCACCAGTGAGTATTGAATTCTGCGTTTCAAATCCTTTCACATCATCACCCTGCCAGGAATGGATTGAGAGACTTATCTGCGCAAGTTTTTTTATAACCCACTCCGTGTCAATCCCAAACCTATGATACCTATCACGTGCATATTTATATTGTTCAATAATCTGTTTTCTCATATCTGTTTTCCTTATCTTTTCCTTTTAATAATATCTCCTGATATTTTGCCTCATACCTATCCCATTCCTGCTTTTCTTCGGGCTTGTAAATTTCAATCTTAAATGAATCCCTCACAATCGCACGTAAGTGTCCCAAAGATTTTATTCTACCTCTTGCCTTTGCCTGGGTCAGGAGGTTGCCAATGGCAGTTGCCTCAATTGGTCCTGCATATACGGTTAATCCTGTAGCATCGGCAGTGAACTGGCAGAGCATGGAATTCAAAGCCCCACCACCAACAATAAAAATACCAGAATAATCAACCGTTCTTATTTTTTTGACCTCTTTCAATGTTTTCTGATAAACAAAGGCAATACTTTCAAGGATAAGGCGCACAAACTGTCCAATATTTTCAGGAATTTTTTGGTTCGTTTCTTTACAGAAATTAATAATCTCCCGGGTTAAATTCCTACTATATAGAAATCTCGGGTGTGTGGTATCAATCAGCGAGCGAAATCTTTCTTCACTTTTTGCAAGTCCAATCAATTCTTCATAAGAGTAAATTTTATCTTTTCCCCATTCTTTTTTGCAATTGTGTAATATCCCGAGTCCCAATATATTCTTTAAAAGACAAATCTTTTTTTCCACTCCACCTTCATTTGTAAAATTCAAATGGTATGTTGTATCATTTATTATTGGCTCATCAACTTCTATGCCGAAAAGAGACCAGGTTCCAGAACTGATATAAATGAAATCTTTATTCATTGTAGGAACCGCAGCGATTGCTGAAGCGGTATCATGGGAGGCAACCGCAATCACTGGTGTGTCTTTTAATCCGGTCTTTGATGATAAATCACTCTTTATCCTGCCGATATTGGTGCAGGGGTCAATGATTTTTGGAAATAAATCCGGGTTGACCCCTATCGCCTCAATGATTTTTTCATCCCATTCGTTATTATTGATATTATAAATCTGGGAGGTTGTAGCAAAAGTGAATTCAGCGAATTTTCTTCCGGTTAAGAGATAGTTGATGATATCGGGTATGAAGAGGAGGGTGGATGCCTTTTTGAGTAGCGGGCTGTTATTGATTACCATAGCATAGAGTTGATATAAGGTATTTATTTCCATAAACTGAATGCCTGTGCGCTGATAGATTTCTTCTTTTGAAATTTTTTTTGTGAACTCCTCAATCATTCCCTTTGTCCGCGGGTCGCGGTAAGAAAAGGGTGGAACAACTAAATTGCCATTTTCATCAAAAAGCCCAAAATCAACACCCCAGGTATCAATCCCGATTGAAGCAGGTTTATCCGTTATCTCTTTAGCTCCTATTGACAATCCTTTTAAAATCTCACTATAAAGATTTTCAATATCCCAGTGCAGACCATCTGCCATCTGGATTGGATTATTGGGGAACCGATACAATTCTTTTATTGTTAATCGGTCTTTTTCATCAAGTATTCCTGCAATCACCCTGCCACTACTCGCACCAAGGTCAATACCGAGATATATATCAGGCATAATCTTTGAGATTAAATCTTTTTATAAATTCCTTTATTTGTCTTTGAGACAAACCTTCGGGTTCAAATCCTGCATTTTTGCAGATAAAAAATATCTCACAAGATTTGTTGATTGTGTCAATTAAATCAAATGCCTCAAAAAGATCTTTGCCAATTGCCACACAGCCATGTTTTTCCCAGACAACAATCCGATGATTCTTTAATCTTTTTATTGTTTCTTTACCAAGTTCTGTTGTCCCCGGGCACCTATACCTCACAAATCCCACTCCTTCAGGAATCACCACCTTTACCTCAGGGTGGATAGACCAGACTAACCCATTGAAATTTTTCTCATTTGCATATTTCTTGATATGGGTCAGGGCAATGATATGATTGGGATGGGTATGGACGATTGCCCTTTTGTCGCTCTTATTTTTTAATAAAAGGGCGTAAATCAACAGATGGCTGATAAATTCAGAGGTAGAGGGTTTATCGGTTTTATTATCATTCAAGACATAGTACCCATCAAGTTTTCTATCAATCATCACCAATAGTATATTCTTATCAGGATGTTGTTTTGTATCACGG
The DNA here is from genome assembly GCA_964559225.1 of uncultured bacterium. Classification (GTDB taxonomy): domain Bacteria; phylum Hydrothermota; class Tepidihabitantia; order SM23-42; family JAOAFX01; genus JAOAFX01. The sequence goes on from CAZLGA010000009.1 coordinate 16,078, forward strand.
AGTCGGGTGCCTGTAGCAGTGACGAGATAAAGGCGGTCTCTCAAAATCGGCTCAGGGACCGGAAATTGAACCTTTTTGCTTTTTTTTAACGATTTGATTCTACCCTGTAATATTTCAGTCACATCAACGGAGATATTCCCAGCATTACGCTCTGCCCAGCCTTTTTCCCAGAGGAGTATGCCGATTTCCCCTATCTCATCAATTATCTTTTGTAATTGAGGATTTTTCAGAAACAATTCATCCTCCCTGCGGAGCGATTTTCAGGATAATACCATCTTTTTTTCTAATATGCCAGTATATAAAATTCTGCTGTCGGAAATCAATGGTCTCGGTCTTATTTGAAATCAAATCAGTTATGTTATAAATGCCGTCAAATCCGGCATTGATGGTGAATTTGACGCCGCATAAATGATTATTGTTATTTACCGCAATGAGATAGTAAATCTCATCGCGGTTAAATAAAGCACAATGAATATTATTTTCTTCGGTATGACAATAAATGTTTATTTCTAATCCCGACAAGAGATTGGCAATTAATTTTGAGTCTGGTTTCAAACCAATGAATGTCAATCTGCCCTTTTCAATATTCTGGGTATAGCCGACGATATAATCTTCACTTGGAGGTAGATTTGTAAACCAGATTGTAGTATTGAGACATCTTGCGACTATCGGCACACCCGGAACTTCTTTGAAATAATAAATATAAGGGGATTGGATATATACCTCTCTGCCACCGAATCTGAGCAGGGTCTTTCTTGGACTCAATTCATAACCGATGATACCTTGGGTTGCAGGAATATTTAGAATATTTGATTCCTGTAGATTTTCGTCAAATAAAAATGGCTTACCGATTATGACAAAATGTCCACCATTTTGGATATATTTTAAAATCTTCTTTTGATATTCAATTGATAACCAATCTTCACCTGCATAAAAAAGGACCGGTTTATCACATTCGGTATAGTTCAAATCAAAGAATTCAAAATCTATACCGGATTCGTAAAAAGACTTTAACAAATCTTCACCGGCATAAAGTCCGGAGGTTATTTCATTTTGTTTATTACAGACTGCCTGCTGGAGAAAATCAATCGCAATTCCGATATCACAGCATCTTTCTAAGTTTGATGGCTCGATTTTATTATAAATCTCAACTAATTTTTTGAATACCGGAAAAAGTTCTGTTCTTTCAATACCCCATTCATTTATCGGACTCATATACCAGTTATCCCGATTGACGAGCATATACCAATTCCAGCCAACAGTACCCGCCAGTAATGCGGAAAGGCATAATAACCGATAATGATTGGCACTCAATGCACCGGTTTGATAATGCCAGCCATGCCATATACCTGATTCTAATTCTGCAATAAAGGGTAATCTTGAATAAGAAGAGACATAACGCATAGAAAAGAGAAAGTGGCGGTGTTCATCCGGACGCCCAGCAAATTCATTGGTCGGATAATAATCTGGCGCCGATATGTCACCGATCTTTTCCAGTAGGGGCCAGGGCTGGACACCAATTGTATCAACATTGAAGTAAATCGGTATATCAACACCACATTTCTGGTAGATTTCTTTATTCCACCGCGCAACCTCTTTTGTATACCACAATAAAAATCTCACGATATCAATCCTTCTACAATCAACCTTTGATAAGTCATCAAATGAGCGGACATCGGAAAACCTTGTGTAATCGGTCTTCCATATCTTGTTCAGATTCGTAATCTCACGATAGCGCTTTTCTAAAAATTCCTGAAACATCCCCGGGGTATTGCCGAGTCCAAGTTGTTCACCATAAAAATTGATAAACGGATGGATTTCATTATCAGGTTGCAAAAGGATTATTCGTCCACCATTTGTGGCAAAATAGGGTTTCAAAAATTCGGTTATTTCATTTATCCAGTGGATTGCCTCTTTCTTGAATTCCGGATGGAGGCGATGGTAAGAGCCAAGACGCTCAGGCACACCGAAATTTTTCCATTCTGAATAGATATAAGGACCGGGTCTGATTATTATGTAAAAATCCATTTCGCTGAGCAGTTCCAGGAACGATTTTAAATTCCTTCTCGGGTCGGTGTTACCAGTAAAATCATATCTATTAACTTCAACCTCGTGGAACTGCCAGCAGACATATGTTGATACAATTTGGAGTCCAAGTTCGTTGACTTTCTCAAGGATATTCTTCCAGGATTGAGGTGCAAGCCGCCAGTAATGGACCTCACCGCTGATCAGTGGAATTGCTTTTTCATCAAGCCAGAGCTTTTTGTCTTTTATAAAAAGATTAAACAAACATTACTCCACGATATTGCTTAAATTCTTAAAATGGTCTTTGACTGTGGGATAGAGCGCCTTATATATTTTGTAGTATTTTTGATAAATTTCAATTTCGTTACCTGGTGTGGTAATCCCGGTCTCATAAATCGTCTTTTTACAGGCTTCTTTGGTGTCTATATAAATCCCGGCTCCAACACCCGCAAGGAGCGCAGCACCGAAAGCGGCGCCCTCTTTTGCATTCACGGTTATAATATCAAGATTAAAGACATCTGCCATTATCCTACGCCATAACAAAGACTTTGCCCCACCACCCGAGACTCGGACCCGATTAAATTTTATCCCCATGCCCTTTAATAATTCAAGGCAGTCCTTTAAACCAAATGTAATACCTTCAATTACTGCCCGTGCCATATGTGGTCGACTATGTTTCAATGATAGTCCAAAAAATACACCACGGGCATAAGGGTCAGGATGGGGTGCCCTTTCACCAGAAAGATAGGGAAGAAAGAGGAGTCCTTCAGCACCGGGTGGGATTGTTCCTGCCTCTTTTGTAATCAGAGTATAGATATCAATTTTTTTCTTTGCTGCATAAACCTTTTCATTTTTGTATAACGAATCCTTGAACCATCTCAGACTTCCACCTGCAGAAAGCATCACACCCATCAAATGCCACATATCAAATTCAGCATGGCAATAGGTGTGTAAACGGCCGGTTTTGTCATAATGATATTTGTCAATTGCCGCAAATACGACACCGGATGTGCCAATCGTTACGGATACCGTTCCTGGTTCATAGATTCCGGTACCAATTGCCTGGGCTGCCTGGTCTCCAGCACCGGCAACGACGGGTGTGCCTTGTTTTAAACCAGTCAGTTTCGCCGCGACTTTACTTACATAACCGCATAATGCAGGTGATTCATAAATTGGCGGTAGCCACTCACTTTTTATTTTGAGTTCATTTATTATTTCATTGGACCATCTTCTCTTTGCGACATCAAATAGACAGGTTCCAGATGCATCTGCTACATCCATAACCAAGGTATCGGTGAGTTTGAATCGCACATAGTCTTTGGGCAAGAGGATATGGGCAATCCTTTTATAAATATCGGGTTCATTATTCTTTACCCACAGGATTTTACCTGCAGTGAAACTCGGCAGGCAGGGTTTGCCCACAATCTTGATTATCCTTTTTGCTCCAATAATACTATTTATTTGTGCACATTCTTTAACCGTGCGCTGGTCGTTCCAGAGGATACAATTTCTTAAAATATTATTTTTATTATCAAGAATGACCAGTCCATGCATTTGACCGGTTAAGCCGATTCCAGCGATCTGGCTCGGATTTGTGCGGGATTTTGCCAATACCAGTTTGATGCCTTTTACTGTCGCCCTCCACCAGTCTTCTGGATTTTGCTCAGACCAGTTGGGTTTTGGTATGGATACTGGATATTCATTTGTTGAAGAAGCAATGATATTCCCCTTTGGAGCGATCAAAACCACCTTGCTTCCGGTGGTGCCAATATCAATCCCCAAAAGTAGGTCTTTCATTTTATTTTTAACCTGGGCAATCGAGTCAATCTTTCCGGTCTCAATGCCCGCATACGGATAAGATATGACTCAATCCAGCCCCGTGCCTTATCAGGATGGTTAATTGCATAGACTATTGATTCATGGTCCATTTCATTTATTCGTTCATTTGCAGCTCTGACAGCATCAATTGATATCTTTATTGCGGTCTGGACATCCATCCTTTCGGGATTTATATCAATTCCGAACCAGCCATTATAAGAGTGCATCTTTAAAACATATAACAATGCCTCAAATTGTTCTGGTGCTACAACACCAATATTCAAATCCTGGTCAAAATTTCCTAAGGGCTGGCTATTCAAATGCATATGGGCAAGCCGTCCTTCGCTCAAAGGCAGAGAATAGGCATAGGCAAGGTCTTCATAAGCCATGAGTGCATGGCCAATCTCTGGATTCATACAGCATAACTTATGCCCCTGTTTCAATAATGCAAGGTTCTTTTTGTTCTTTAGAAGTGCCTCTACTTTATGGCATAATAGCATCCCTTCTGCAGTGGTGCCAAACAGGATTCTACCCCTTGGTTCATAAGGTTTGGGTTCAAACGCAATACGGATACCAGGCACTGCATCCATTGCCTGGGCAAGCCCTTGAACAAATCTATCCCACATCTGGAAAAAATCAATCCCGAATGGATTTTCATAACCATCAATCCCGGGCCAAACAACAGCAAAATCGGTATCAAGTTCTTTATTCAACCTCAGGGTTTTTATGGTCATTTCAATTGCCTTTCTCCGGTATTTTTCAATTGGATTTGATAAAGAGCCGAATTCAAAATCCTTATCACGGAATAAGAGGGGCACGACTGTAACCATTTTCATCTGTGTTGACTTTAAAAATTTCTTCCAAAGTTCAAGATTATTTTCGTTTATTTCATTTGGGTAATGTGCCTCCAGCCCAGTGAGTCCGTAATCCCGGAGTTTTTCTGCGATATCAAGTCGTCTTTTTATATTTAAATCTTTTTTATATTTATCATGGAATCTTGAATCCGGTGGTGAGAAATACCAGATTCCTGCAGAAAACTTTAAATTTAGATTAAAATTTTTTAGGTGCTGAATGAGTTCTTTAGGGCTTCGGCGTTCTGCCTGTTCCCGCAAATCAACGATTGCCATTTAACCTCCTGAATTCTGAATTTCTGCAATATCAAATTTGCAAAATCCCTTTTGCCCGGGTAATCAACTTTTGAGCTTTTCTCTTATCATTTGCCTCAGCAATGATACGGACAATCGGTTCGGTATTTGATGGGCGGATATGAATCCATCCATTACCTGTGGTTATTCTAATGCCGTCAGTATAATCAACTCTGCCTTTGAAATGTTTTAAAATCAATTCTCTTTTTTTCTCAAAGTCTTGAGTCGAGATATCAACCTTATCTTTGAGCATAAAATAACTTGGATACGATTTTAGTATTTCCGAAATTTTTTTATTACTTCTGTTGAGCATTGCTAAAATTATGCCTGCACCGGTCAAGGCATCACGGGTGCGATTTAATTTTGGATATATCACACCACCATTGCCTTCACCACCAATCACTGCTTTTACCTCATTCATCTTTGATACTACATTCGCCTCACCTACCTTTGTGCGGTATATTGGGCATTTGTGTTTGCGGGCGATATACTCAATCAAACTTGAAGTAGAAAGATTCGTAGCCACAGGTCCTTTTTCCTTGCTTAATATGAAATCTGCAGCAAGGGCGAGTGTTTTTTCTTCACCAATCGCATTTCCTTTTTCATCAACAATTGATAACCTATCACCATCCGGGTCAAGGGCGAAACCTAAATCAAGATTATATCTTTTTACGAGTGTACATAATTTAACTATATTTTCAGGGGTGGGTTCGGGTGGTCTTGGAAATCGTGGTTTGAAATTACAGTGTATTTTATACACCCTGCAACCTGCCATTTCAAGAAGGGCGGGCAGGGCTTTTGAACCCGCTCCACAAACCGCATCAACGCCAATTCTCAATCCAAGATTTTTTAATTTAAAATGGTTGATTATCTCTTTTATATGGTCTTCATAAGGGTTTTCGTACTCTGTGCATTCTCCAAAATATCCCATAAACTCAATTATTTTATTCGGGTAAAGGTCAAAGAAGTCGATAAAGACTGAAAATCTCCTGAATTCCTGCTCATTTATAAATTCTCCTCGGGGTGAAATAAATTTTATACCATTCCATTCTGGTGGATTATGACTTGCAGTGGCAACCGCTCCACCATCGGCTTTTAGTTTCCGAACCATAAAGACTACAGTGGGTGTGGGAACAATCCCGAGGTCTATGACATTGCAACCCATCATATTAAACCCATCTATGACACCGCCTCCAATCTGGGAGTGTGAGTTCCTTGTATCATATCCTACAACCAATTTTTTTGCATTTAGAAAGAAAGCATATACCTGTGCATAAAATCCAGCACTTGCGTAACTCAAATCTTTAAATGCAATACCGCGCAATCCAGAAACTGAGAAAATCTTCGGCATTAATTAGTATATAAAAAATATAAAAAATGTCAATTAAACAGATTTAGAATCAAGAGAAAGGATTGATGGCGGTGGTATTACAAGATTTATATCTTCAAATTTTACACCACCCTGTTTACTTAATCTAAAGATTATTGCTTGATACGGTTTAAATTGCAAATTTATTTCCTTTCTGTGCCCAGCATAATTTATTGAAATCTTTATATTCATATCGGTCTCACAGAATGACTGTCCATAACGCATTGGATAGGTTATTGATTTCGTCATTGGATGGCTGAAAAATATTATTATCTCATCATCAATCTGCCGACACCAGAATTCAGGTATGAGATGTCCTTCAACCAGTGGTGGTTTTTGTGCTGTTTTCTGTAATATTCCGCTCACACTCCTTTGGGAAAAGAGTTCTCTTATGAGGACATCATATTTCTTATCTTTATTGAAGCCAGGCTGGCTCGGCTTTTTTGAAATACATATCGGACAACCCTGTTTTGCAAGTTTAATCAAATTCTCTAATGCCTTTATATCAAGCCAGTCAACATCTATATACAAAAAATCAAAATCCATTGAGTCTATTTTGAGTTTACCATTATCAAATTGGGCTGCTTCAAAAAAGTGATTGGTGACCCATATGGGTCTAAATCCTCTTAAATCTTCAGGAAGTTTTACATATTGCAGTTCCCATTGATAAAGAGCACTCGGACGCTGGATTTCTTCAGGTAATTCATTCTGTATCCAGGCATCTTCCAGGGGCAAATAAACAGCGACTTCCCCATAGGTTTTTCCTGAACGCATCAAATTACTCACCTTTTCAAGGTATTGATTGAAATCGGGAAGTTCTTTTGCAAAATTACAATCCGGTCCAGTATGGACTGTAGCATAGAAACGATTCTTACCACCGGGGGGATTATAGGGCATTCCATGCCAGACAATAAAATTTATCCCATTGGCAAAGATGGCATCAGCAAGGAGTTTCAAATCTGCAATCTGTTCTTTGTCTTGATACGGACCCGGTCCGGGGTAGGGTAACCAACCGTAAAGACAGGTAAATGCTTCGGCTGAGATTATTTCTTTTCCACTCAGGGCACCAGCTGAGGCAGGGATTTGAGAAAAATGCGGGTCAAATAGTAATACCTCACTCTCCGGCACATCAACAAAAGAATATGCTGCAAGCAAATCAGTCGGTGCACCATGACACTGGACCCGTGAGATTGCACCCAGTTTGTGGCATATTTCGGTAAAGGGCCGGTAAAATTCGTTGATAATCAATCGGGCAATTAGTTTATAATAATCATAGCGCACGGATTGTCTTTTATGCAAATCACGGACATACAATCTTATATCATAACCAAATTCATCCATAAACAATTTTTCAAATCCTTCGGTCCATAAGAGTTTATTATCCACTTCCCAGGAGTCGCAGAAGAGTCCAGATGGGCTTATCTTCAAGGCAGGTTCAAGTGCCCTGCCCATCTTTTCGGCATATCGGTTTAAGGCATTGCGGTCAAGATGATTTAAAATAAGTCCCTGTTTTGCGTGTGCAATTTCCCAGGATTTTTCAAGGCGCTGTGGCGATAGACCATAAAAATTCTTTGCGGCGTCACTTTCGTCAATAAATGAGCCACCGAAGGGCCAGGCAGTTCCAAAGGTAAAATCGCAGCCCAATCCAATCTTTGTTGCATAATCCTTAGTGAATGTGACAATCTTACTCCATTCCTCAGATAGCCATTCGGGTCCGGGCTCGGAATTGGGAAGCGGGTACATAAAGGCGAGTTCCACACCACCAAAATTATTTTTTTCACACCATTCAAGTTGATATTTTACTACTTCAGGGTCAATCTTTCCTGAAAACCACCACCAGCGGACATATGGCTTAGCGTTTTTGTAAATCTCTTTGACCACTCCACTCATCAACTTAGATTATATGTCCATTTATGCGGATGTCAAGAAGGTATCTTAAATAATTATAATTTTACCCCTATATTAACATCTGAACAATTATTCAATTGATGAAATATAAGATATTGAGTTAGTAGCATTGTTTAATAATAAATATATTGGCTAAAAAGCCTTCCAGTCTGCAATTTCTCAAATAATCAACAGGACTAATTACAACACCAGCATTCATGCCCATAAAACACTAACCATTTTCTGGTAATGGTCAACAATCCGGAGAGTCTGGCTTCTTTCATTACTTTACGGATAAATCGCATCGCTCCAATATCCAACGAATCATTTTGGACTATATTGACACGACACAAACGACAATTATAATTTCTCTATGGAGAAGCCGAAGATAATTTTGAGCAAGTGTTTTTGTTATCCAGTAAGGTATAATGGTGGAATGGTGCTGGATGAATTTATTGAGCGGTTGAAAAAGTTTGTAGATTACGAACTTATCTGCCCTGAAATAGAGATGGGACTGGGGGTGCCAAGACCAAAGATAATTGTAGTAAAAGAGAATGATGCAAAAAGATTGTATCAACCCGAGACCGGTAAGGATTTGACCCAAAATATTAAGTCTTATATCGCGGATTTTGTGAGACGTGTTTACGACATTGATGGATTTTTGCTAAAAAGCAAATCCCCTTCTTGTGGTATTACCTCTGCCAATTATTATCAAGATAACAAAATTGTAGGCAGAACCGATGGATTCTTTGCTGAAGGAATAAAGAAAAATTTTCCGGAATTGCCTGCGGAACACGAAGGGAGATTGAAAAATCCAGAATTGCGCGAGCATTTTTTGATAAGGATATTCGCTTACGCTGAATTTCGCCGATTAAAAGAGAACGCAAGTGCTGATGCACTTGTAAAATTTCATACTAGTTATAAATATCTGCTCATGACTTATAATCAAAAAAATCTAAGCGAACTGGGAAGGATTGTTGCCAATGGAAAAATGCATCTGAAAGAGAAATTGGAATACTACAAGAATTTATTTTATGGTGCATTTGCAAAAAGGCCGTCCCGTTCAAGACATTTTAATACTCTCCTCCATATTTATGGCTATTTTTCAAAGAAACTCAACGAGAAAGAAAAAGGGCATTTTTTAAATCTGCTTGACAAATATAAAAAAGGCACTGCCTCACTGGGCACAATAATCGAAATGCTCAAAAACTTTTCTTATCGGTTTGATGATACATACTTGTTATCCCAGAGATATCTAAATCCTTTTCCTGAAGATTTAATTTCAACTTCGCAAGTGGAAACCAAAATTTAATAATATACATCACCGAGATGATACAATCCAGAAAAAAACTCTAATTTAAACTACTTATTTACTTTTTTTCGTTATTGATTATAATTCATATTGAAGGAGGTATTATTTATGAGAAGAATTTTACTCTTAGGATTGTTGATTATTGCCTGTGGTGGGCAGAAAAGTGCGAATATGAATCAAACAAAAAAATACCCATATATGCATATAACAGTGAAAAATTATGGTGAGATTGTTATAAAACTTTATCCTGATGAAGCCCCGAAGAATGTGAAGAACATCATCGACCTCACAAACAAAGGGTTTTACAATGGCTTGAAATTTCACAGGATAATCAAAGGATTTGTTATTCAGGGTGGCTGTCCGAAGGGTGATGGAACTGGAGACCCTGGGTATGAGATTGAAGATGAAATCTCTCCGAGATTAAAACATTTAAAAGGCACTGTTGCAATGGCAAACAGAGGACCAAATACTAATGGCTCCCAGTTTTATATCTGCCTTGAACCGCAGCCCAGACTTGATGGAAGATATACCATCATCGGCGAGGTTGTTCAGGGAATTGAGTTTGTTGAAAGGATTGGTGATGTGCCCACTTCTGGCGCGCCATTTGACCGTCCTTTGAATGATGTCATAATGGAGAAGGTCTGGATAGAAGAAAAATAAAGATTTCTAATTTTAATGAAGATATGTCTGGTTTCTGACCCTTATTACCCCTATCCTTCCGGTGTTTCAGAATATACCCATTATCTTGCCAAATATCTGAGGCGTCTCGGGCATACGGTCAAGATTCTGACAACTCATTACAAAGATGAATCATCTGAGCAGGATGTAGTGCGCGTCGGCAGGGTTTTTTATATACCGATGAATAAATCATTTGCAACATTATCGGTGGGCTGGGATATACCGCGTAAGGTAAAGAGATTTCTTGAGGAAGAAAATTTTGATGTGATACACACAATGGGCCCTTTCCCACCGAGTATTTCTTTTTTTGCCCTGCACTATTCAAAGGCACTCAATATCACCACTTTCCATTCCACAGGTTTTAAATACTACAGAACAGGTTCTTTTATATTCAGGAAATTATTTAAGAAATATATCAATAAACTCCACGGTCTGATTGCGGTTTCTGAAACCCCAAGGGATACATTCACTCCTTATATACCAGGGGATTATACAATAATCCCTAACGGCGTTGATTTAGAAAAATTTCACCCCGGTGTTATGCCTTTTTTAGAGTTTAGAAACATAAAAAACAAAATTCTATACTTAGGCAGGCTTGACCGCCGAAAGGGGCTGATTGAACTTCTTAAAGCAATGCCTTTGATAAGAGATGAATTAAAAGAAGCTCTTCTCATTGTTGTAGGGAAAGGTCGTCTTGAAGATGATTGTAAAAAGCTTGTAGCAGAATTAGGATTGTCTGAAATGGTTGTTTTCAAAGGATATGCAAGATCCGAGGAGATTCCTCGTTATTATGCTTCGTGCGATGTTTACTGCTCCCCCGCGTTGGGTGGAGAATCTTTTGGTATTGTCCTTCTGGAAGCAATGGCATTGGCTAAGCCGGTGGTGGCGTCACGAATTCCGGGTTATGACCGAGTAATAATTGATGATTATAATGGATTATTTTTTGATCCCCATAAACCCGAGGATATTGCACAGAAGATTATCAAGGTATTGAAAAATGAAGATTTGAGAAAGAGATTGATAAATAATGGGAAAGAATTTGTAAAGGATTATTCGTGGTTTAATATCGCAAAAAATATAGAAGAATTTTATATCCAGAAGTTAAGAGAGTTAAAAAAGGCTTAAACCAATTAGTATATATATTTCGTCAAATTAGTCAGAAAGGGGGTTAAATGAAAAACCTTATGCTAATCTTATCTTTGATACTTCTGACAGGTTTAATGGGTTATGCCCAGGATATGTGTCCGATGCACAGGCAGGGTCCAAAGGATATGGAACCGTGTCCGTCTGAATTACTGGGTGACCTTTCTCCTGAGCAGAGGACGAAGGTTGAAGAGGTGAGGATTGAAACGAGAAAGAAAATCATACCAATCAAATCTCAGATTGAATTAAAACAAATAGATTTGCATAAAGAGATGAAGGCGGATAATCCAAATAAAGATAGAATATTGAAACTCAGCCAGGATATCCATGAACTTGAATGGCAGATAAAAAAGTTACATTTAGAAAAGAGATTAAAGATTCACTCAATCCTTACGCCTGAACAAAGAGAAAAATTGAAAATGCCAAAAAAGAAGTGTATTAAAAAGATTGAGATTGAACGAGAAGAAAGAGATTAAAAAAAGGGCTGGAATTTCCAGCCCTTTTTTAGTTTTTCTGTATTAAATAGATTGCAAAATATAATGGATTTTCTTCTTTATGAATTTCTTTTGTCGTTTTAGTTTTACTTAATAACTCATAGAATAAATGTTTAATATACTCACTGCGCGCAAGACAGGCAAAATAGATTTTCTGATTGTGCTCAAACATATCCACATTTATCATTTTTCCTTCAAATTCAAATGATTCCCATTTTATTGATTTAATGAATGGATTGATGAGCTCGTAGATATCTTTATTACATACAATCACATCTGCTTCTTTTGTATATTCATAAAGTTTATTCTGATAATATGTCTGTTTGATTAAAAATCGCTGATGTTTTGCGCTGATAACTATATTTATAAAAATTAGGATTATGATTAATATCGGTAGAAATTTTTTAAGAACTTTTGTTCTTTCTAAAACCTCTGAATAGGGAATGATTAAAAAAGGAATCACTGGTAGCATATATCTCTGACCGCGAATTATGGTTTCAAAAAAGTTTTTACCGGCATCAATATAGTACTGAAGCGAAAAGAATATAATAAATATCAATGCCGGAAAAATAAAATACCATTTTTCATCTAATTTTGTTTTGAAACTGCTTATAAGCATTAGTGGATATACGATGTTTATTGACAAAAAAAATTGGAGGAACATAATTGGTAAATTTTTTATTGAAAATCCAATTATATTTGCACCAATAGGTCCGGTTATTATATTGAATATGGCAATGTGATAAATCAAAAGCGGGGATAAACCAATGATTACACCTATTAAGAATTTAATTGCGTTAATGAAATCCTTTTTTAAAAAGAACATTATACATAGTGAAAAAGGTATCAATAATAAAGGATATCTTATTGCAATACTGATGCCAAAAATAATACCAGCAGCAAGATATTTCTTTTTAATAAAAGTCAATAATCCTGCTAAACAAAAAATCGTTGCTGGTAAATCACTCATTATCGTTCTGCTATACAAAGTTATTGATGGATGAAGTAAAAAGAGCAATGCATAATATGAAGGAAGATTATAATGTGAGAGTATTGCAATTAATAATATAAAACCAAGGAGCATCAAGATATATCCACGCAGAAATATGGATCTATAGTTTAATTTGGTAAAAGGCAGAAGTAATATGCTATTACCGGGAGGATAGCGCGATATAAGATGGTTGTTTATGCTTATTGAAGCAGGTGCCGAATAGATACCTGTTTGGTCATAGTATAATCCGCCATTTTGAAATGTATATGCCATTGACAGATAGGCAGTTTCATCAACGATACCAGTGTTGACTGGATAAAACCAAAAAAATATTGTGGTAAAGAATAAAAATCCTATCAATATTGGTTTCTGTAACACTGATTAGTATATTCTAATTTAATTTATTGTCAAGGAATTGACTTTTATTCAAGAATAATTATAATAGCCAAAAAGGAGATTTAGACTATGGCAATTATTCTTGATGGAGAGAGTTTGACCATTGAAAAACTTGTTGCAATTGCCAGATATAATGAAAAAGTTGAGATTGCACCAAAATCCCTTGAAGCGATAAAAAAATGTCGGGCAATGCTTGAAAAGAAATTGAAGGCAAGAGAAGTAATGTATGGAACAAATACCGGTATTGGTGAATTATCTGAAATTGTTTTGTCAGATGAAGAGGTTGAGCAATTCCAGAGATATTTGATTTATAATCATGCTGCAGGTATTGGTGAACCAATGCCGATAGAATATGTCCGTGGGGCAATGGCGAGCCGGATAAATGTCCATGCCAAAGGTTTTTCCGCGTGCAGACCAGAAATCACACTTACATTGATTGAAATGTTAAATAAAAATGTAATTCCAGTGGTATGTAGAAAGGGTTCGGTTGGTGCCTGTGGAGACCTTGCTCCAATGTCCCAGATCGCACTCTTAATGCTCGGCGAGGGCGAGGCATTTTATCAGGGAGAAAGGCTACCGGGCAGGGTGGCGATGGAAAAGGCAGGGATTCCAATTCCGGGATTGAAGGCCCGGGATGGTCTGGCAATAATCAATGGTTCAAATTTTATTACTGCAATTAGTGCGCTCCAGTTATGGGATATAAATCGTTGGCTCAAACAGTCTGAGATTGCCTGTGCTATGACTTTAGAGGCATTGATTGCCAATCTAAAACCTTATGATATCCGTGTTCATGAGGCGCGTGGATTTCCCGGGGCAATCCGTTCGGCAAAGGCAATAATGAAATGTATTGAGGGAAGCGACCTGCTCACGGGAAAATTCAAAACCAAGGTCCAGGATGCATATTCAATGCGCTCATCTCCCCAGGTCATTGGTGCAGCTCATGATGCGGTGCGCTGGGCAAGACAACAGGTGGAGATTGAATTAAACGGTGTCGGTGATAATCCGATATTTTTATCAGAACATAACCTTACCTTGACCGGTGCTAATTTCCAGGGTTCACCGATTTCCTTACCAATGGACATGGTTGGTGCGGCAGTGACAATGGTCTGCGTATTATCTGAAAGGCGGCTCAACAGGTTGACCAATCCAAATTTGAGTGTGGGACTCCCGGCATTTTTGACTAAAAATCCTGGTATATTTTCAGGATTTATGCTCAGTCAATATACTGCTGATATGATGATTGTAGAACAAAGGATACTTTCAATGCCTGCATCAATCCAGTCAATCCCTGCTGCTGCTGACCAGGAAGATTTTGTTTCAATGGGAATGAACACGGCATTGAAGAACGAGCAGATTATTGATAATTCCTATGGAATACTGGGGATTGAATTTATGGCCGCTGCCCAGGCATTAGATTTTCGTGAATTCAATCCGGGTAAGGGTGTTAATATTGCAAGAAGGGTCATTAGAAAATATTTGCCGCACCTTGAAGAAGATAGGCCATTATATCCTGACCATAATAAAATGAGAGAATTGGTAAAATCATGCGAGATTCTTGAGGAAGTTGAAAAAGAGGTCGGTAGTCTGGAATAGATTTACTTATAATAATTTAAAGAGATTTTTCCATCAATCAGTTTTGCATAAGAGAAGTTCTCAACCCAGTCTCCGGTATTGATATAATATTTTTCGTCAGAATATTTTTTGAAAACTGGAATATGGGAATGGGCAAGTATTACGATATCAAATTCAGCTAATTTTTTCATTGCAAATTTCTCAAGCATAACGCTTAAATTTTCATTTCGGGGTTGTTGGCGGGAAAGGTGGGCAATTCCCTGGGCTAAAAAAATACCTACATCAGGATGGATTAAACTATATAATTTATGGTTAATTTTTGAAGTCAAAAGATTTTCCCAGAGGACGGTCCATAGCCTGCGGTCAATTTTATTCCCGTGGGTAAGAAAAATCTTTTTACCGTCAAGTTCAATCTTTGCTTCATCGCGATATATAAGAAATCCTAAGTTTTTTAAAAAATCACCAATCACTACTTCGTGATTTCCGAGAATATAATGCAATTTTACCCCCTGCTGGTTTAGATGAAAAAATGTAGCAAGGATTTTAAAATAATCTTTTGGTAATGCAATATTATACTCAAACCAAAATTCAAACATATCACCAACGATAAAAAGATTTTTTAGATTATATTTTATTTCATTTAAAAATTTAATTAACAATTTTCCCCGGTAGCTATCATCCTTGCGGATATGGACATCGCTTAAGAATATATGCATAAAATAATTTATTCAATTTTTATTTGAAGTCAATATCATCATTATCTTGACTTTTTTGAAAAAATGTGGATAATTAAGTTATGATGACAGGTAGAAAGGAGATTGAGAAATGGCACTGATAAAAGAGAAAAAACAGGAACTGATAAGCGCTTTTAAGCGACATGAAAAGGATACCGGTTCACCTGAGGTGCAGATTGCACTTCTCAGCGAACGGATAAAAATCCTTACCGAACATTTAAAAAAGTTTCCTAAGGATAAGCATTCAAGACAGGGATTGATTAAGATGGTTAATGACCGCAGGCGCCATCTTAATTACCTTTTAAGAAAGGACAAAGCCCGTTATTTAAAAATTGTTGAGATACTTGGTTTGAGAAGGTAAATTGTATTCGGTTGAATTAAAGGTTGGTGAAAAGAATTTGCGGCTTGAGAGCGGACGGGTCGCCCGACAAGCTGCGGGTGAAATCCTTGTCTCTTATGGCGATACTGTAGTGCTTGTCTGCGTAAATTATAAACCAGAGATAGACCCGACAGTAGATTTTTTACCCCTGACTGTTGAATACCGGGAACTTTCATTTGCTGCTGGAAAAATCCCAGGTGGCTTTATTAAAAGGGAGATGCGTCCTTCAGATAATGAGATTCTTGCTTCAAGGCTCATTGATCGGCCATTAAGACCACTTTTTCCACCTGATTTTCGGAATGAAGTCCAGATTATTGTCTATCTTCTATCTTCGGATGTTGAACATGATGCGGATATATTTGGAATAACTGGTGCTGCGACTGCACTTCTAATTTCAGAGATTCCTTTTACAATTCCAGTAGCGGGCATAAGGGTTGGTCTTCTTGATGGAAAATACATTATTAATCCTACGCTTGCCCAACAGGAAGATTGCCGGGTCAACCTCGTTATCGCAGGAACCAAGGATGCAGTGGTGATGATTGAAGGCGGGGCAAAAGAGGCAACAGAAGAAGAAATAATTGGTGCAATTGAAGCAGGTCATAATGAGTGTATAAAGATAATTGAGATAGAAGAAAAAATGCGTGAAGCGATTGGAAAAGAAAAAATTGAGAGCAACGAACCCTTTGTGGATGAAGCACTCGCGAATGAAATTAAAGAAAGAGTAGGTAATGATATAAATCAAATATTCCTTTTCAAAGAAAAGAAAGCAAGACAGGAAGCGGCCTATCAGTTGATTAAAAATGTAGTGGAAAAATTTTCAGATAAGGAAGTAGAACATATAGAAGCGAAGGTTAGATATGAGGTTGAGAAAATGATTGCTGAAAAAATGAGGAATATGGTCCTTGAAGAGAAAAAGAGAATTGACGGAAGGGGGTTGAAAGATATAAGAAATGTGTCCTGTGAAATAGGTGTTTTACCCCGGACCCATGGTTCTGCTTTATTCACACGCGGTCAAACACAGAGTCTTGCAGTTACTACACTTGGAACTAAGAGTGATGAACAGCGCGTAGATGCGATTTATGGTGAAGAGACAAAATCATTTATGTTGCATTATAACTTTCCACCCTTTGCCACTGGTGAAGTAAAGCCGATCAGGGGACCAAGCAGAAGGGAAATAGGTCATGGTGCACTTGCGGAAAGGGCGATATTGCCAGTATTGCCATCTGATGAATCTTTTCCTTATACTATCAGGGTGGTGTCAAATATCCTGGAATCCAATGGTTCATCTTCAATGGCAAGCGTATGCAGTGCTTCTTTATCACTGATGGATGCGGGAGTGCCGATAAAGACAGCCGTAGCTGGAATTTCAATCGGACTGGTAAAAGAAGGTGATAAATACGAGTTATTGGCTGATATTATAGGAGATGAAGACCATTATGGGGATATGGATTTTAAAGTTGCTGGAACAAAGGATGGGATTACTGCGGTGCAGTTAGATCTCAAAATCCAGGGTTTAAATATTAATATTTTGAGGCAGGCGCTTGATTATGCAAAAGAAGCACGGGAGAATATCCTGAAGATAATGAGTAGCACAATCAATTCTCCAAGAAGCCATCTTTCAAAATATGCTCCAAAGATTCTTGCTTTTTCTATTCCTAAAGATAAGATTGGTGAAGTCATTGGACCGGGTGGCAAGGTTATAAGAAGGATAATTGGTGAGAGTGATTTGAAGATTGATATTACCGATGATGGCAAGGTCACGATTGCCGGGGCTGATGCAGAACTTGTAAAAAAGGCACAAAACGATATCTTGGGAATTGTTCAGGAAGCGGAGGTAGGAAAGATATATACCGGTAAGGTTACAAGAATTACTAACTTTGGAGCGTTTGTTGAGATACTACCCGGAAAGGAAGGATTATTACATATTTCAAAACTCAGTCGGCAGCGGGTGCGCAGGGTAGAAGATGTAGTAAAGGTTGGCGATGAAGTTGTAGTAAGAGTCTATGAAATTGATGAGATGGGAAGGATAAACTTAATGCGTGTAGGTGAGGATTGGCAGCGCAAGTAAAAGAATCAGTTGTTATTCAGAACATAAATTCGAATTTAAAAATTGTCGCTGAGCCCTTAGAACAATATTATTCATTCGCCCTTGGGTTATTTTTAACCTGTGGTTCAAGGGACGAAGATAAAGAAAACAATGGTGTTACCCACCTGATTGAGCATATGTTATTCAAAGGGACTTCAAAGAGGTCAGCATTGGAGATTGTTCGATTAATCGAGGGTTTGGGTGGCTCTTTTGATGCATTTACAACTAAGGAAAATCTCGTGATAGTAAGCCGATTTCTTTCGGAACATCTGTTAAAGGTCTTTGAACTAATAAGCGAGATTTTGCTTGAATCCAAATTTGGCAATGAGGAATTCGTGCGGGAAAAGTCTGTTATAATGGAAGAAATAAAGTCAAATAATGAAGACCCATCTGATTATGTTTATGATCTATTGTTTGAAGTTATATTTAAAGAACATCCAATGGGAATGCCGATTGCGGGCTCTATAAAATCGGTCTCAACATTAAATATAAAAACCGTTCAAACTCATTATCAAAATTTGTTGAATTGTCCAATGGTGATTGCGGTAAGTGGCAAGTTTAATTTAGATGAATTGATTTCATTTTCGCAAGAAAAATTCGGCAGCGGCGGATTGGTATTATTGAGGCGCAAATCTCCCGAGGTATATCTGCCTAAAGAACGCTTTCAGACCCGTAATGATATTTCCCAGATCCATTTATGTCTTGGTATGCCTGCAGTTTCTTATGTATCAAATCTTAGGCATACACTTTTACTGTTAAACACAATGCTGGGCGGTGGGATGTCATCTCGCCTTTTCCAGGGATTGAGGGAAGAAAAAGGTCTGGTTTACGATGTCCATTCATTTGTTGATTTTTATAGTGACTGCGGCATAATTGGTTTTTATCTGAGTACCGATAAAAAGAACCTTTTTCAAATTATTAAGGAATTAAAAAAGATTTTTGACTCAATTTATTTCGATGGATTTAGCTTAGAAGAAATTGAGATTGCAAAGACTTATATTACGGGGAATCTTTTATTAAGTCTTGAAAATTCTACGAATCGGATGTTGCGAATTGGACGGGAAGTTTCTTACCTGAATAAAACTATACCAGTTGATGAGATTGTTAATAGAATAAAGGGGATTGAAAAGAATGAGATAAATAATCTCACAAAGGAATATTTTGACCTAAAAAGATATTCAATCTCTGCGATTGGACCAATAGATGAGCATTTAATGCAAAATATTATTGCGGAATTGAGAAGTTAATATGAATTTATTACTGATTGCACCTGCAAATGTAGATGAAAAGCGAAGAGGAATGCAGGGCAAGGCGTTTCAATTACCGCCTTTTTCCCTTGCCGCAGTTGCCTCAGCAACACCCGAGTATGTAAAAATAAAAATTCTTGATGAAGCAATTGAGCCGATTGATTATAGTTATCCTGCAAATCTTGTTGGGATTACAGTCCTCACAAGGTTTGCCCCGCACGCGTATGAAATTGCTGATAAATTCAGAAGCAGAGGGGTGAAGGTCGTTCTGGGCGGATTACATCCATCAGCTCTACCTGATGAGGCAATAAAACATGCAGATGCAGTGGTCATTGGAGAAGCAGAAGGTATATGGGAAATTTTGATAAAAGATTTTGAAAAGAACGATTTAAAGAGATTTTACAAAAATTCGGATTTTCCCGACCTGGGAAGGCTAAAAAATCCCCGTCGCGATTTATTTGAAAAGTCAAGATATTTATTTACCGCTATGGTCCAGACCGGACGTGGGTGCCCGTTCAATTGCAATTTTTGCAGTGTAACAAAATTCTTTGGCGGTAAATTCAGGACAAGACCGGTAGAGTGCGTAATTAAAGAGATAAGAAGTTTGAAATCAAAATTTATTGGATTTTCTGATGATAATATTTTTGGAAATAGAATATATGCTCGTAAATTATTTAATACATTAAAATATGAAGGTGTAATCTGGATGGCTCAATCTTCTATAAATATTGCTGATGACCCGGAGTTGTTGCACCTTGCGGCAAGGAGCGGATGCAAGGGACTTTTTATCGGTCTTGAATCTGCTAATGCGGAATCCCTAGTGCAGATGCATAAGGGATTTCAAAAGCCACAGAAATTCAAGGATAACATTGCCCGATTGCATGATGAGGGTATCGGTGTTATGGGTGCGTTCGTTTTAGGGAGTGATAATGAAGATGAATCAATCTTTCAAAAAACCTTAGAATTTGCCAAGAAGATAAAGCTTGACCTTGCCCAATTTTCAATATTAACGCCGTATCCAGGAACAGCACTTTTTAACAAATTAATTAAAGAAAATAGAATTTTTAATTTTGATTGGTCTAAATATGATGCAGGCAATGCGGTTTTCAAACCGTTAAAAATGACCGCAGAAAAATTAAAAGAAGAAGTTGATAAATTGTGGCGTGAATTTTATAGATTTGATGAGATTTTGTATCGTTTACTAACCCTGGGAAAAAGATTACCAATTCAAATTCTGCCATTACTTCTTTTGAATGTCAGTTTCAGAAAAGAGATTGCAGCGACACAAAATTTGTGAAAATAAAAGTTAAGCCCGAAGATTTCGTCGTAGAAGAAGTTATTAACTTTCCGATTTCAAATTCTGGTCAATACACACTACTAAAACTGAAAAAAAGATTCTGGAACACACTTGATGTTATTGATTTCGTTGCACGTAAGTTTTCAACCTCAAGAGAAAGATTTTCAAGAGCGGGGTTAAAAGATAGATATTCATTATCAACCCAATATTTAACATTTCGTGGTGAATTTAAGGAAATTGTAGAAGAAAAGTATTTCACATTGACACCGGTTGGAAAGGTATCTAAGCCGATAACCCCGGAAGACTTAAAGGGGAATAGATTTTCAATAGTTCTCCGTGACTTGAGTGAAGATGAGATAGAAAAGATTTATAAAAACTATCCTGAAATTTGTGAAT
Source organism: uncultured bacterium (assembly GCA_964559225.1). Taxonomy (GTDB): domain Bacteria; phylum Hydrothermota; class Tepidihabitantia; order SM23-42; family JAOAFX01; genus JAOAFX01. The sequence continues at coordinate 37,047 of CAZLGA010000009.1, forward strand.
TCGGTTTTCCCAATTATTTTGATGAACAGAGATTTGGCTCGGCACGCCATCGCAAAGGGTTTTTTGCAAAACTTTTAATCCAGGGACATTATCAGGGTGCATTAAAGCTATTATTATGTTATCCTTCTAAGGATGACAGCAAAAAAGTAAAACTTTTTAAAAAATATTGCCTGGAACACTGGGGTGATTGGCCAGGTGCCTTAAAATATGCACCTTTTGAGTTCAGGCAAATTCTACTTTTTTTGAAAGATAACCCCAGGGATTTCAAAAATACAATTAAAAAAATAGATAAAGATATGTTAAATCTATATTTACTTGCATACCAATCTTATCTCTTCAACGAGGTTTTATACCTGACAATAAAAAGATTTGGTATCGAGACAATAGAGATTCCTTATTCTATGGGTAGCTATTTATTTTATCATAAATTGTTGGATAAAAAAGATGTTGTAAGTTTAAAGATTCCAATGATTAACGAAAAAGTAGATTTAAAAGGCAAAATTGGTATCACAATAACACAGGTTTTAGACCGGGAGGGCATTGGATTAAAAGATTTTAGATTGAATAAAATGCGCTTCCGTGGTGTAAGATTCAAGAGTTTTTTAAGGACCGCAATAGTTTTTCCGAAAGATTTTTCTATTCGTGAAGTAGAACCAGATGAAATATATAAGAACAAAAAGAAAATATTTATATACTTCTTTTTACCACCGGGTTCGTATGCAACCATATTAATCAAACGGCTGTTTCTATGAAAATAATTCCGCATTATTTAGCCTAAATTTCATTTAGAGAAACTTATATTGACATTTTGGATGGTTATTATATAATATCTATGTAAAGGAGGTCTCACGCTGTTTTTTTCTGTTCTCGAATTTGTTGTAAATTTTCCTCAACCGCGCACCGATGAGGAATTATTTACAATTAATAGATTACCCCAAGAGTCTTATATTTACTTTGACAGTTTTGAAGAAAAATTAAGATTTTATTCAAGGCGTCTTTTTTTTCTCGTGATTGTAAATCGCATTCTGGTTCTGTTCAATTCATACGCACCAATTCATTTCCAAGATTTAATTTTTATCCATTTGGATTCACTGCGACTGGATTCTTAAATGTTTCTATTCAGAATGTAGCAAATTATGACGGGATGACTATGTTGGTAGATTAGAGGACCAAATATGTTTTTGAATAAGATTATGAAAGAATTGTTAAAATCAGATAGAAAGGAGGTCATATGTTGATGGTAAGTATTTTTGTATTAAATATTTTGGTAAGTCAGGATATGATTGTTAGGGTTTATGTTCCTACCTGGCAGGATTTGCAGAGAATTCCTGGCAAACCACTGGAGATTGCCGCAGGATGTTATGGAGAATGGTATGATTTGCTTGTTGACCAGGAAGGGCTCAAACGAGTTATTGCCTCGGGACTGCCTTATGAAGTAACTGTTTATAGTCTGGAATTAGAAAAGGGAAATGTAAGGGGTTATTACTTAAACTATGCACAGATTGTTGACTCGTTGAGGCGTCTTGCCCAGAATTATCCCCTACTTTGTAAAATGGATTCTTTACCTTTGCGAACCTATGAAGGAAGGTGGATATATGGAGTAAAGATTTCAGATAATGTCTTTCTTGATGAATTTGAACCGAATTTTGCGATTGATGGCTGCCACCATTCAAGAGAATGGGCAACACCACAGGCAGTATTATTCTTTGCTGATTCAATGCTACGTTCTTATAATGTCGTTCCAGAAATAACCGAGATTATCAACACTACCCAGATTTATTGTTTCCCGGTCATCAATGTTGATGGTTATGTATATGACTGGCAGTATTATCAGGGTGGTTGGAGAAAAAATAGGGAACCATTCGGTGGTGCAATCGGTACTGACTGCAATCGCAATTACTCTGGTGCGTGTAACGGTGAAGTTGATGGATACTGGGGTGCAGCAGATGAATATCAGCTTTCTCATTATCCTTCAGACCAGACATTCTGCGGTGCATATGGCTTTTCAGGTGATGAAGTCCGTGCCTATGCAATGTATATCCGCCAACACAATATAACAACAGGATTTTCATTACACAGTTATGGCGAACAGGTGATGTGGCCCTGGGGATATAAAGCAGGGGGAACACCGGATGCAGCACTCTATACAGCAAAAGGTAATTATATGGCAGGTATGATGCAGCGGGTGGGAGGTGGAACATATACGCCGGGACAATCTTATAACAATCCTTATCCAACCTGTGGAAATACCAGGGATTGGGTTTATGGATATAATCATTATGTCAATGGATTATCATCTTTGTTTTATGGCGCTGAAATTGGGACTACATTCTACGAGCCCGTGGCAAATCTTGATTTCATTTCAAGACAGGTATTCAAGGCAGCAAAGTATCTTGCAGGATTCTCTGATTCATTGATGCTTGTTGCTGAAGGTGTGGTTCCTCCACCCCAGATTCATCCAATGGATAGTGTCCCAGCGAATTTCACTATTATCTGGCATCCGAAGAATACCTATGATAACCATCCAATAAAATGGGAACTTGTTGAACTCTCAAATCCATCTATAAAAACAGATAGTTTGGAATCAGGGACTGACCGGTGGATTCTCCAGGGTTATACCCTTTCAACAGCTCAAGCACATTCTCCAACGCACAGTCTTTGGTCTGGTAATACGGCTGATATGAATACTGCAGTTCAGACAAAACACCCATATCTTGTTCAACCCGGGGATTCTTTAACTTTTTGGTGTTATTATAATCTTCAACTAAACTATGATGTTACAGTGGTTGAAGTTTCGGAAAACACAAAAGAGTGGTTTAATCTTGATACAACAAGGTTCACAGGCCCGCAAACTTCCTGGGTCCGCAAGGCATACTCCCTTGCAAACTGGGTTGGAAAATCGGTTTATTTCAGGTTCCGGACAATGTATAACAGTTCCATCCAGTCCGGTGGATTCTATGTTGACGATATCAGGCCGGTCTGTCTATTTAATAATGTAAATGTCATTTCCAATAACATAACAGATACTACTTATGCATTTTCTAATCACCCACTGGGAACATTCTACTATTATGTGCGTGGCTATAATACCACCTGGGGATGGGGTGATTATTCCTGCCTGGAGAAAATAATTGTGAGTAATATTGGGGTTAAAGAAGGGGTTGAAAAGATTTCAATAGAAGGTGGTTCTATTAAACTATTTCCCAATCCATTCAGGAATCAACTTACCATTAAACTTGAAATTCACAATCCACAATCTAAAAATAATTCTAATGTAGCCAGCATAAAAATATATAATGCAATGGGTCGGGTTGTGAAAACATTTAATCTTGAATCGTGTCTCCGGAATCAGGTATCAAACATCGTTTGGTCTGGTGATGACGATTGGGGTCTTCGTTTGTCCCCGGGTGTTTATTTTATTCACCTTGAGCTTGGGAGTGATAGCAAAATAGAAAAGGCGATTCTTTTGAAATAGAAATTTCTTGACTTTACTAAAAAATTTGATATATTTATCTATAATGAGAAACTGGATTTTGGTTATTTCTATCTTAGCCCTTGGCTGCAATAAACTACCCTTGGGTGAAGAAGAACTTAATGAACGGGGCGATTTTGAAGCCATTACCATAAACCTTCCCTTATATGCTTCATTTACCGAGTCAAAGGCAATCCCACTTGGAACTTCTCAAAGTCTCATACTTGGAAAAGATAGTAAATATCAATCGCGCATCATTTTAAAATTTAATTTTTCTGATACAACCTACCAGGGGCTTGACCAGATAAAACTGATAATATACAGAAATAATAATTTTAATAATGATACAATGCCATTCAGTATTTATGTGCTTACCAGTGAATTTTCTGAAACAGATGCAACCTGGTATAAAAAAGACAATACTGATTTGTGGACAAATCCCGGAGGTGATTTTGAGATAGATTCATTAAGATGGGGTGAGATAAAAAGTGATTCCTGTGTGGTTTTTTTCAATTATATAGATTTAGGGAAGATGAATAAGGGGAAGGGAATTATTTTAATCCCTGAAGATACAGGTTTTTGCGCATTATATGCACGAGAGTCCGGGAAGCCATCTCGTTTCCAGATTGTGAAAAATGGAGTTGTAACATCAATACCGCTTCAGGCAGATTGTCACATAATAAAAATAGATACATTACCCAATTACTGGGAAAATTGGCTTGGTAGTGGGGTATCATTCCGGAATTATGTAAAATTTACCTATGACACATTGCTAAACGAAACAAAGGCTGTTTATGGTGAATTGACATTCAAGGCAATGCATCATTATGGGTTGCGCGATTCCATTGAAATAGGTGTTAAGTATCTTAAAAAGTCCTATATGGGATTTGATACTGAACTCGGTCCGCAAATTGCTTTGAAAAAATTTGCTTTGAGTGATACAATCTTTACTCTTGATATTGTTCAGTATGTCCAGCGCATTATTGAACATCCAGATTCAAACTTTGGAATGTTTATCTATCTATCTCCTGAAAACTACGATATTGCAAATATTAATCTGGTTACTGGGTCGCACCAATTAAAAGTTGGTTATATCAAACCCCCTGAGGAGAGATGAAATGAAAAAAATCCAAATTCTAAGTGACAAATGTCAAATTTTAGAAATATTGTTTCTGAGCTTACTATCTGTCCGATTCATCGGGCAAAAATTTATTGACAGGATTGATGGGGAATGAATATCATTATACTATCAATATTTACCGCATCGGTTTTCTCTATAGAAGGACTTGGTCAGGAACAGAATATTTTTCAGGCGCCTTTCTGTAAACAGTTAAACATTGCTCAGATTGAATTCTCATTAAAACCTGAAATTAACATCCTTAATAAGGGGAGCGATTTTCGTGGAATTTTCTGGACCAATCCATTTTCTCTTAATATGAAAATCCCTGTTTATAAAGGTTTAATAATTTGTTTTGGAACCAAGGAGAGATATAATCAGTCATTTGATATTTATAGTATTATAGATGGACTTGATATGTATGTGCAGGGTAGGGGTGGGGTTGAAGAACTTTATTTTCAGTTGAATCAGAGGCTTGATATTGCTGAAATCTTTTTCCGCGGTTCATATTTATACGGTAGTTCAAGGGAAATATGGAATTACACCATTGGTAGTTATTCTATCTCTGATACTTTTTTATACAGAAACAACGGCAGGATATTCAGTGCGGGATTGCAATTATTTATGGTTTCCTGTTATTACGAGGGATTGGGAAGATTGAATATGGAAAAATCACAAAAGGATACTACTTACAATCTGCCCCAAGTTTTAGGTCTTGGTATTGAACATAGATTAAAAAACTACGATGGCGGGTTGTTGTTTGAATATTTATTCGGAGAGGGGATTAATACGGTTTATCGCTTCAAAATAATCGGTGGAAAAGATAATATACATTTTTCATATTCATATAATCCCTGGTATTTAAGCGGTATCAAGGAACATTCAGTTGGATTAGTATTTAAAATTGGATTTAAGAATTTTGCAAAAATATCAATCAACCCTGATGCAAGTCTCAGGGTAAAGGGTGCATTAAGAGAATTTGTATTTATTCCAGAGTGCAGACTTGTGCTTGAAGAAGTTTTTGCAAGAAGAAAAAAATGATTTTGTTAAATGGTTAAATTGTCTGCTCTTTTATGAAACCTAAAATTTTATTACTTGATGATGAGGAAAGTCTTTTAAAATGGCTTTCCTATATATTGCAAGAAAATGGCTATGATGTGTATGCAACTTCTGAACCCCGAAATGCGCTCAATCAATTAAAATTAGAAAAATTTGATTGTGTAATTAGTGACATAAGAATGCCGGGAATGGATGGATTCCACTTTTTAAAGAATGTAAGGTCAATTTATCCGCACCTGCCCGTGATTTTTATCACTGCCTATGGTTCAATGGAATCAGTGATTAATGCGATGCGGGACCGGGCGAGTGATTATATAATGAAGCCTTTTGGTATAGATGAAATTCTGAATCGGTTAAGGGCAAATTTGAGAAAAGACAAGGAAAGACCTCTGGAAATCATTGGTGAAAGCAAGGTGATGCAGAACATCCTTAGTCTTGTAGATAAGATTGCAGCAACAGATACAACGGTATTGATACTTGGCGAGTCAGGGACTGGCAAGGAATTGATTGCCAAGCAAATTCACTATCGGTCAAAAAGGGCGAGTTATAACTTTGTTACGATATCCTGTGCTGCATTACCCGAAACCCTTCTTGAGAGTGAACTTTTTGGCTATAAAAAAGGTGCCTTCACCGGTGCTACAACCGATAAAGATGGTCTTTTTCTTGTTGCTAACAAAGGCAGTTTCTTTCTTGATGAAATCGGTGATGCACCGGGTTCAATCCAGATGAAGATTTTGAGACTTCTTGAAGAACGGGAAATTGTGCCGCTTGGTTCAACAAAACCTATTAAGGTTGATGTTCGTCTCATTGCGGCAACGAATAAAGACCTTTACGAAGAAGTAAAACAAAAGAAATTTCGTGAAGATTTATATTACCGATTAAATGTTATTCCAATTACACTTCCACCATTACGCCAGCGAAAAGAAGATATACCCTTACTTGCTGAGTATTTTTTGAAGTCAATTTGTGAGCGGGAGAATCTTGGAGAAAAGAGATTGATGAAGTCAACGATTGAAATGTTTAAAAATTATTCCTGGCCCGGAAATGTGCGGGAATTAAAACATATTATAGAAAGGGCAGCGGTTCTTGCTGACACCTATTATATCAAACCCGAGCACATAAATTTGAGGGGCGGAAATATTGAACCCTTGAAGGAGATTGAAGATAATGAGATTAAAAAGGCACTACAAGATTGTAATGGAAAAATAACTGAGGCTGCCAGGAGATTGGGAATAAGCAGGGCAACTTTGTACCGGAGAATAAAGAAGATAAAGGATGTGAAGAAGTGGATGACAAAGTAGGGCGTGGTCTTTTAAATTTTTATCTACGAGACTTAAGTGTCGCAAAATGAGACAAAAGACTAAAAGTGAGACATCTATCCACTAAAAAACCAATGAAATTTCAATATCTTTTAATTAACATTCAGGCACGAATTTTGCATATATTATTAGTGGGCTAATAAAATTGGCTCAGGGACTTTGGTCTTTGACAACACTATTGACAATCCTAAAAATATGATTATAATAGAGATTAGGATTGTCAATACAATGTAATAAAACGGGCTTTCTGGATACTGGGATGATAAGTGTGGGTGCGATTAATGGTGGATTGAGTTTTCAAATGGTTTTTTCTCAATGGAGTGTCTTCAGTGATAGTGCCCTAAAGCCCAATGCAAATTCCCTCAAATTTCCTCATCCCTGAATGGAGAGGAAGGGATTGCCCTGAATTGATTTCAGGGTGAGGGTAAAGAAGGGTTGCAAATGCAACCATTCACGGTCCGGGGCACTTGACTGGTTAAATGGTTTTAAAACCATTAACCATTTGCTTCTTTGCTCCGTGTAAATCCGCGTCAATAGCTTTGTGAATCCGCGGGTTTTGTGGAGCACAACGAGGAGGCTAATATGAAAAAGGGTTTTACCCTCATTGAATTGATGGTCGTGGTAGTCATTATTGGTATTCTTGCCGCTATTGCTATCCCGAACTTTCTGGCAATGCAGCAGAGGGCAAAGGAATCATCTCTGAAGAATAATATGCATACATTACAGACTGCAGTAGAGGATTTCAATACGCGTGGTGCTGATGCCTATCCAGTTACTTTGCCTACGCCAGTCATACAAGTTAATACTGCTTATCCGACTAATGGACCTGATGCTGATATGCGTGTTGCGGAGGCAAATTTTCCTACCAATGGTTCTTATGGTACTAATTCAATATTGCCTGGTAATGTTAGGAATCCTTTCTACCCTAATTATAATGCCTTGAGTTATGGTGCTAATGTTCCTTCTGGCGCTGCTTTTATTGGTGTTGTTCATTATATGCCACTCAATATTTCTAACAATGCAGCCCTTACCTACAATATCTACGGAATTGGCGCTAAGGGAGTTGCCCTTCCTCTAATCTTGACTGCGGGTGTAGCCCAGTAATATAATAATAATGTAGCGATACCAAGGGCGCTGATAATTTGGTCTTATCAGCGCCCTTATTTTTTATTTTATGATAATCATATGAAAAAAAGTCTTTTTATGATTGTTTGCACTATTGTCTTATTTATTGAGATATTCTGTTCATCTAAAGATACACATCATTCAAATCCCTTATATTTTAGCCCAGAGAGCATAATTTACAAATATTGGTCTTTTTTGGACCAAAGGGATTATCGCAATGCCTTGCATTGTTTTTTCGGGCACAAGGATGATTATTACGATTCTACCCTTATCTATCCAATACCCAATTATATAGATTCATTAAAAATAGATTCCATTATTTCAAAAAAATATCCCCGGAATAATGTTTGTATTATTTTCTATCGTGTGGAATTTTACTCAAAATCAGAGCAGAGAAAAAAACAATTCATCACGGGTGACAAATTAGTCTGGACCAAGGACGGGTGGAAGATTGATGAAGTGCTTACGCGTTAAAAATCTTCTAATTTTATTTATTTTTATAATGGCATTTGCTATAAATTTTGTTCCTGTTTATCTGGTGCAAAAAGATTTTACTACTGTGTTCAATACTCCTGATGCATTTTACCATGCCCGAAGGGTTTTGGTAACTGTTCACAATTTTCCTAATCTTCCAAATTTTGACTATTATATATCATACCCTGTGGGTGGATACTGCATCTGGCCACCGCTTTTTGACTTTCTTGCTTCAGTTTTATGCTTTACTATTTTTCTTGGTAATCCAACTGTTTCGCAGATTGAGTGGTTATGTGGGTTATTTCCGATATTTTTTTGTTTCTTAGTAATGATTTTGTTGTATTACATAAGTAAAAAACTATTAGAAGATGAAACAGCCGCAATTTTTTCGATCTTTATTTTTGCAATATTACCTGCTACTCATCTCTGGTGCAAATTTGGCTACTTTGACCACCATATTGGTGAAACCTTAGGCTTACTTTTAATATTCTATATTCTCATAACCACTGAAAATAATAAGTTGACTAAATGGCTCCTGCTTGGTTTGGCTTTTGGGATATCTTTATTGCTATGGCAGGGTGCGATTTTATTTATTGGCATTAGTTTCTTTTTATTACTATTCAAACAAAAATTTAAAGCTTCCATTTCCTTTATAATTGCTTTTATAATGATTTTACCTTTCAGTATCAGCACACATTATCCTGATAGCCCTTTTAGCTATCGAGGATTATCTTTACTACACCTTTCGTTATTGGCGGTGGCTTTTTTTGCTTTATTGATTCCCTGGGTTTGGCGTAAATCAAAGGGATTAGCATTTTTATTATCGGCTTTGTTTATTGTTTTACTTTTCTTTTTAATCAAGACACCCGCATTTATTAAAGGGATTTTTTTTCTTTTAAAAAAAGACCCCTGGCTTGCTACAATTATAGAGTTCCAACCTTTGATTGTTCGCAGTGGCTATCTCAGTAACATAACTGCAAAGCAGATTTTTGGTCTCGCCTATTTTGTATGGCCTTTAATTTTAGTTATACTTTTTTTAGAAAATAGAAAGAAAGAAGAATACATATATTTTTTCATTTTTACATTGATTACTGGGATACTGGCTTTTGTCGGCGCAAGATTCGGTGTTTGGTTTATCCCGTTTTATGCTCTTCTCATTGCTTTTCTATTTAAAAAATTGCTTCAAATATTTGGTAAAAAAATCGGCATATTAATTGGAACCGTGATATTAATTATAAATTTTTCATCAATTAATTTCCAATTTTATCAACCACCTCAGATTTACCCGTCATCAAATGATATCCTTGCCTGCCAGTGGTTAAGGGACTCCACATCAGTTACAAAGGGATTCCTAAAGCCAACTGAAAAACCAGAATATGGAGTTTTGTGCTTCTGGGGACATGGTCATCCGATTCAATATTTGGCTAAACGACCAGTTGCTGCTTCAAACTTTGGAAACGATGTCCCCAATTTTAATGTAGTTAATCAATTCTTTGTATTGACCTCTGAGCAAGATGCAATACGCCTGCTGGATGATTTAAACTGTCGGTATGTCTATCTTGTCGATGATTTTTATTTAATATATCTGGCATCAAAATATTTGGGAATTGAACCCAAAAAATTTTTGAATTTGTTTTATGTAAAATCAGGCGCTGATGGGGGAGTCTATACAATAATGGAACCGAATGATAATGGAGTATTAACAACTGTTTATAGATTGGGTTATCAATTGGGCTTTAGTTTTTATTACAAAGACAAATTCATCCCTCCCTACCGACACTTTCGTCTGCGTTTTGTATCTGGAAATATTAGAATTTTTGAATATGTTAAAGGCGCCACGATTAGAGGAAGAACTAAACCTATGTCGCCATTGAAAATTTTCTATGAACTTAACTTGCCCGATGCCAAAATTTTATATTACGATTCATTATTTACAAACTTTGCTGGAGAATTTATCACAACTGTTCCTTACCCCACGAAACAAGGAAATGAATATGAGTTGAGAATTGATAACAAGAAGAAATTTATTCAGGTTACGGAAGAAAATATTACCAACGGTGATACGATAAATGTAAATTTCTAAGTTAGTCAAAAAATAAATTGTACCCACAATAATAACGGGCAAACGACAAAAATTACGAGAGAACTTAAACCAGTTCAAAAATTATTTTAAAGTTACAATGTGTTTTGTCAGTAAGTCTACCTTTGCCAGGTAGAATACGCCTTATTATTCCTTAGATAATATTTTCCTCCATGCGGTTCTTTAGGTATGGAATCAATTAGTCTGTTAATGACAAGTTCATTTAAAGAGTATGGTGGTCTATTAAACTTATTTTTAAATTCCTCAATTTTTTGATTTAGAAATTCAATATCCAGTTCCATCTGTGCTTCTTTAATGTAAATTTCGGCAATTTTTTTCTCTT
>CAZLGA010000010.1:0-45073 GCA_964559225.1 uncultured bacterium
ATCGACTTGGAGACTTTTTAAAAAAACTAAATATTACAAAATTTACTTAAAAATTTAATTGACAGCATAATTTTAATGTGTATAATTTAATACAGATTAGATTATGAATTATAGAAGCGAAAGCCCATTTTATAGATTTTTTCAAATCCTAACTTTAGCTACTCTAATTATTCCTGTTTCTGCTTCATTCATTGAAGCCAAGGAAAAATATCCCTGGACATTAAAGCCAATCTATGAGATCAAAACCCATAAGAATGTGATTCCCATCGATCTTGAGGGTGATGGTATCGATGAAATACTTGAAGGCATTGCTTATTGTTATCAAATCAGAAACCTCGATGGAATAATATATAGACAGATGAATTTTGATACTGCCATTGTTTATGCAATAGGAGCATTTGACTTAGACAATGACAATGAAAAAGAGATAGTTTTTTCGGAAACATACGATGACGAGGTTTTTATCCAGACCTTTGGTAGTGCCGGACAGAAAAAAATGCTTGCATATAAAGGTCAGGACATAAGAATCGCAACTGATCAAAAATACGATAGTAGATTTTTATGTGGCGCTGCCCATGACCTTAATAATGATGGCTGTAATGACCTCATTATGACTGTACATACCGGCTTCGACCTCTACCCCAGAGGGATATTTGCATATGACTATAAGAACAACCGAGAATTGTGGCATTATTGGACTGCTGGAACAATGAATGATATAGTACCCCCAATATTATATGACATAAATGGTGATACAAAAAAAGAGATAATTTTTGGAACATCTGCACCGTGTAATGGTGCAATCCTTGATGGTATTGATGACCGCAGTTCATGGATATATGTTTTAGATAACAATGGTAAACTAATCTGGAAAAAACAGGTTGGTAAAATGTCAACACGCGCACTTGTCTGGGTTGGAAAGATTAACAACGATACCACCATAGACCTTATTGTCTGTGAAACAGATGGTTTAGCGAGTATTAAAGAACCAAATCGCTTAGAAGTTCTTAACGCAAAAGATGGGAGCGTTCAGACATATATCTGTGTAGGCGAAAAATTCTTAGGAATGTCTGTCTGTGATTATGACCGTGATGACCGGCTTGAAATCATCACCGGCAATAGTGATGGAAAACTAAGAGTATTCAATGATAAATTAGAGCTAATTGCCGTTAAAGAATTTGATTTGAGTATAAAGGTTATTGATGTAAAAGATCTTGATGGTGATGGTCATATAGAAATTCTGATTTCAACAAATGACGGTCGGTTGGTTATTTTGAATGAAGCATTAAAGGTGCTATGCGATTACCGGACTTTCCATGGTAGATTGTATAATGAACGATTAGTAAAGGTTCGTAATAGATACAATATCATTTGCAGTGTTCCAATTTCTTCAAGCGAATCGCTATTTAGTATATTTAAGATAGAAAAGCTTTCAGTATCACCGGTGATTCCATTTCAATTTTTCCTGAGCACTGCTTCATTGTTGGCAGTAGTTGGTTTGATTTTAATGTTTGTATCCCATAGGAGATATGTAAAAATAATCAGGAGACTAGTTGATGAGTCGTTGTTCGGGGTAATATTATTGAACAACCAAAACAAGCTTATTTACTATAACTTACGAGCAAGAAAGACAATTGGTGAATCAAAGGGTGAAATATTAGATTTTATAGCCACAAAAGAAATAAAAGAACTTTTGACCAGCAACGATAGAACAAAAGATTTGGAATTCTATTTTAAAGAGAAAAAATTGTCAATTTCTTATCGTAGAATTGCCAAAAGAAAATTGTTGATGTTATATGACAAAACCAGCGAAGATATCTTGGCAGGAATTACTGAATGGTCGCTCTTTGCCCAGCGCCTGGCACACGAGATTAAAAATCCACTCTCCACGATAAATCTAACCTTACAGAGGATTCAAAGTATCTGTAGAGAGAAACTCGGTAAATCCAGCAGGAACATTGATAAATATACCAGTTCGGCACTGGAAGAAGTCGCCCGATTAAGAGAAACAGTGGATAAATTCATGCGTATTTTGTCATTGGATAAACCAACTATTATACCCGTGAACATAAATGAACTATTAGATAGAATTCTTAATAAGCACCAATTGAAAAAACCCCGGGAAATTAGAGTGCAGAAATTCTATACCCTTGATTTACCTGTAATATATTGTGACGAAAACCAGATTACTGCTGCCTTTTCAAATATCATTGAAAATGCGTTTGAAGCTATGAAAGGCAAAGGTGTTCTCACAGTGTATACCAATATTACTGAAATAATCAACCCCTGGATAAACCCAGTTGAGAGTTCACAAAAACCAAACGATAATTTACTGACGATGGGCAATAATCAAATTTCAAAAGAAAATAACTATTCATCTGAACTCTCTTGCTCTGTAAAAGCAGAGGAAGGTAATTATATACAAAGGTATGTAGAAATCAGGATTGAAGACACAGGTTCGGGGATGTCTGAAGAACAATTGTGTAATCTTTTCAAATCTTTTTGGTCAACCAAAGAAGGTGGGACTGGTTTAGGTTTAGTGATTGTGAAACGAATTATTGAGAAACATAAAGGTAAGATTGAAATAACGAGTAAAGAAGGTATTGGAACAGTCGTGACAGTGCTGTTACCGGTACAGCAACAGGTAAACAATGAACAAAATTCTTGCAAAAATAGCCATCAAAACTAATTGAAAAGTTGTAAAAATTAACGGCACGGTTTTCCTATTAATTACTGATATCAACCATAATAGGAATATAAAAAATTGAGAATAAACCGATGAAACTTCAAAATACCCTACAACTTTACAGAAAATTTTAAAAAATTTTTTCGCTTAAAAAACTGCAAACGGTTGCGGTATGAAAGTTAGAACTAATACAATCAATGGAAGTAAAGCATAGAATTTTTCTTTCTTTGAAAGAGGTGTTAATGCATCCTGTATTAGAGGTTCTTTGCGTGCAAGTATAAAAGCAAGCAAACCCCAGATAATCCAGCCCTGCCAGAAGATTCCAAATCCAATTAAGGCTATAATCACTGGTAAATAAAGTTTTTTCTGATTTTTCAATAGCACACTATAGGCAATATGACCCCCATCAAGCTGACCGATTGGCATAAGATTCATTGATGTAACCAGAAATCCTATCCAGCCTGCAAATGCCATTGGATGTAAAAATATATCCATACCCTCAGGTATGGAAGGATGGACTATTTTCCCCAGAATGAAAAACAATAATGAATCGCCCAATCTTAGATAAGTTCCTGTGGCGGGTGCGGCTTTAACCTCGGAATACATAATACCGATTATTGAGACAATCAATGCAACAAAAAATCCTGATAACGGTCCTGCCATTCCAATTCTCAGCAATGCCTTTCTTGAAGGAACGATTGATTTCATTCTAATGATTGCACCAAATGTGCCCAGAAAGTGAAAAGGAACTGGAATGAAATATGGCAAACTCGTAACCAACCCATATCTTTTTGAAACAAAATAATGTCCGAGTTCATGACAGGTAAGGATAGCCATAAGTGAAAATGAAAATGGAATACCTAAAAAAATATCTGCAAAATTTGTCAAAGGGTTGCCACCGCTGTTGAATGCGCCAGCAAGTAGTGTGGTAAAGACCGTTGCCACAAACAGCAAAATATTCAACCATATCTTAGGTTTATCAACAAATTTAGGAAAGGCACCAAGAATCACTTTATGATATATCCCTTCCTGACTGAAGAGAGGGGTGTAATCGTACTGGGAACAGAAATCTTTTATCTCCTCAATCGTCTGCTCAATCGGTTCATATATTCTTCCATAAAACACAATGAATTGCACATCCTGCGTCGTATCTACAATATACATTTTCTTTTCAAGAAAGTTTATTATCTCTTCATTCATTTCTTTTAACCCCCTGCCTGTGCTTCAAATGTATTAAAAGGGTCAATATATCAGCAGGCCCAATCCCCTGTATCCTTGATACCTGGTCAAGATTTTGGGGTTTAATATCATTGAGTTTGCTCTTTGCTTCATTTGATAACCCTTTAACAGCATTAAAGTCAAATCCTTCGGGTATTTCAACATTCTCAATTTTCTTTAGTCTTTCAATCATTTCCTGCTCACGTTTTATATAACCCTCATATTTGACTTCGATCACAGTTCTAAAACCTATTTTTTCCGCAACCTGTTCATTTAAAATTACATTTATATCCTGCCAGGAAATACCAGGCCTCTTCAAAACCTGTAAAATGCTTATTCCTCCCGTTTCTTCCGGAACAGGCATTTCATCTTTTGCAATCAAAAGGGGATTAATGAGCTCTGGTTTTATTATTGACTTTTTTAATTTATCAATCGTTCTATTAATTATCTCTCTTTCGTTAAGAACTTTTTCATAAAAATCATTATTAATAAGTCCAAAAACAACCCCGTAATGTGCAAGCCTATCATACACATTATCTATCCTCAATATCAACCTATGTTCAGCAAGGGATGTAAACATCCGATAAGGCTCAAGGGTGTTCTTTGTGACAAGGTCGTCTATCAACACACCAATATATGCTTCATATCTTTTCAAAACAAAAGGAACTTTATTCTGCAATTTTAAAATGGCATTTATTCCTGCAATAAAACCCTGTGCAGCTGCCTCTTCATATCCTGATGTACCATTTATCTGCCCTGCACAATAAAGATTTCTGATTAACTTTGTCTCCAGTGTTGGGTATAACTGAATTGGGTAAACAAAGTCATACTCCACTGCATAACCGGGTCTGGTAATTATCGCATTTTCCAGCCCATTTATTGAATGGAGCATCTCTTCCTGGACATCATAAGGAAGCGATGTTGATAGACCATTGAGATAATATTCACCAGAATCATATCCTTCCGGCTCTACAAAAACTATATGTGAATTACGGTCTGAAAACCTGACGACCTTTGTCTCTATTGATGGACAGTATCTTGGTCCTATTCCGATAATCCTGCCTGTATAAAGTGGAGAACGGTCAAGGTTTTTGTTAATAATTTTATGAGTCTCTTCATTAGTCCTTGTTATATAACATGGCAGTTGTTTTATCCTTACTTCTGATGTTTTGTAAGAGTAAGGTTCAATCGGCTCTTCACCATCCTGAATATCCATCTTTGATATATTGACTGAATGCTTTGCTATCCTTGGTGATGTTCCGGTCTTCAACCTCCCAAGATTAAACCCCAATTTTTTTAATGATTGGCTCAAATTGCCTGACTTTGGCTCTCCCAGCCTGCCTCCTGGATAGGTTTCAAGCCCTATGTGCATCAAACCATTTAAAAAAGTTCCCGTTGTGATTATAACTGCCCGAGCAAGATATTCATTTCCGATACCTGTCCTGACCCCTATAATACTATTGTTTTCCACCAAAATATCAGTTACTTCTTCCTGTTTTATCGTAAGATTTTTTTGATTGACGAGCGTCTTCAGTGCTTCCTCTTTATATCTTATACGGTCGTTCTGTGTCCTGGGCGACCATACTGCAGGACCCTTTGAACGATTGAGCATTCGGAACTGAACCATGGTCTTATCTGCAAGAAAACCAATTTCGCCACCAAGTGCATCAATCTCTTTGACAAGATGCCCTTTGGCAAGTCCACCGATTGATGGATTGCACGACATCTGCCCGATATTATCTATATTCAAGGTCAAAACAATGGTATTAAAACCACAACGGGCTGAAACAAGGGATGCTTCAATCCCGGCATGCCCGCCACCGACCACAATAACATCAAATCTTTCAGTATACGCCACATATAATAATAAAGATATTTAAACAAAAATCAATGGTCTTGATTCGGGGTGAAACTTTTTTACAAATTTTGCGTATTACTTATTGATGAGGCACAAAGAGATAGAAAGGCTTGTCCATAAAAGGCTTGATAAAGAGATTACAAAAAAAGAAGAAGTGGTACTTTTTAAACATATAGAAAATTGCCCTGAATGCAGGGATTTTTTTCTTGAAATGGAAAGACTTAGGCAAGAAATCTTCAACCTGCCTGAATACTTCCCAGGAATTGATTTCAATACCCGTGTTATTTCAGCGATAAAAGTTAAAAGACATATACCCTGGTATAAGGCTATTCCAGTATTCGGAGGTATATACTTAGCAGGGCTTGTGATTCTATTTTTAACCCCTCTTCCCCATTATCTATTCTCAAAACTTATTTTTAAATTACCAGGGCTTGTCCATATTTTTGATAAAATTAGACCGATTGGGAATGGATTATTTCTCCTTGCCTCATCATTTTTAAAAATCAACCAATTACCTATCTTTGCTGGAATTTTGTTCATTTTGGTTGTATTTATTGCATTTGGAGAAACATTAAAAACCAAGGAGGCATAATGATAGACTTCATTACAATCATCACCCTGTTAACTGCAGGTGTTCAGTATCAAACAGAACCCTGCACATATAAATTCTCTGGTAATTATCATTTGAAATCTAATGACACACTCAGAGAAGATGTCTTAATAAGTGGTGGAAATGCCACGATTGATGGTTTGATTGATGGTGACCTTGGAGTAATGGGGGGTTCAATAGAAATTAATGGTGCGATTAATGGTGATGTTACGGTATTTGGTGGAGAGATTGAAAATAGTGGTAAAATAACTGGTGACGCTGCAGTTGCCGGTGGCTCGGTAAAAAACAAAGGAACAATAGATGGCGATATTGCAGTGGCTGGCGGGACAGTCATTCTTGATTCAGGTTCAGTTGTTACCGGGGACATTGCAATCGTTGGTGGGAGCGTTGACCGTTCTGAATTTGCAGTTGTTGAAGGAAAAATAACCACCCTTGATCTTGGTAAGTTTGATAAGGTTATGCCAAGTATTGGCAAACTGTTAAAATTAAGACAGACAGCTTGCCCAATGGAAACCGGTTTGTATATAGTCACTTCTGTCGCTTTTATCATTGTAATGTATCTATTGAATCTCCTCTTTCTTTTGATTTTCCCAAAAGCAATAGAAAAAATAAGCAGCAAAATCAAAAACAATATCTGGGTCTGTATCGTTATTGGTATCGGTTTTGAAATACTATTTGTTCCGTTGATTCTACTCTTTGTGATTTCTATCGTAGGTATTCCAATTATACCTGCTTTTTTACTCGCAGTATTTATTGGTATGATTTTTGGTATCTCGGGATTTTCTGTTGTTCTGGGCGAAAGGATATGCACGAGTTTGAACTGGAATGTAAATAATAAGATTGGGCTGTTCTCAATCGGCTGGCTTGGTATTATGATTATATTAATAATGGGAACTTTGCTCAGGAATACAGGCTTTCTTGGGACTTTAATCTGGATTTTAGGGATGGTGATAGTTTATGTTGCGCTCACGATTGGAATCGGTGGTGTAATTTACGCGCTGATAAAAAGAGAGAAAAAAAGCATTTAGAAAATCTGAAACCTTTTTCTTTAAATAATTTTATACAGATATCTACAAAGTCAGCATCAAATTTTATTCCCATTACTTTACTTATATCATCGAGTGCCTGTTCAAAACCCAATGCTTCACGATATGTTAGAACCATCCACTTTTTCGTGTTGTTGTAAAACAATCTCGGGTATAAACCAAAGGAGTTAAGATGAAGGTTCATAAAAAACCGCCTCCTGCACAATTCATTATACATTTTATATTACAGCTGATTCTATAAAAATGTCAATAAACAAAAAATTGTTATTGGTTACAGGTCATAGCAGCAGGTATAGTTTTAGGTGAATATTAGATTTTACCTAAATGGTTCTATTATCACTTTTAATGAACGGTCGGCTTTTTCAACGAGTTCAAACCCTTTCTTGATTTCATTCAAACCAAATCTATTCGTAATCATATCCACAACAATTATCTTCTTATTTTTCAATAAATCAATTGCCTCAATTATATCCTGTTTAACTGCTGCATAAGAAAAAATAATTTTTACCCCTTTAAAATACAGATCAAAAAGTGGAAGGGGGATACGGACTTCAGGGGATGTAGGGGCAAATAATAAAAGCGTGCCTGCGCGGTCAACCGAAGAAAATGCCTGTTCAAATGCACTGAGTGCAGTGGTATTAACAATCACAACATCTGCCAGACGCCCATTGTTTAGTTCTTTCACCCTCTCTACAACATTCTCACCTGCATTAATCACCTCTACCCCACATTTTCTTGCAAAGGTAAGACGATATTGATTTATGTCTGTGGCAATTATATTTTTAACACCCCTCGCCTTTAAAAGTTTTATATGCAGGATTCCAGCGATACCTGAACCCATCACCAAAACGGTATCTTCAGTTTTTATTCCTGCGAACCTCTGACCCCTTATTACACAGCCAAGTGGTTCAATGAATGTCCCTTCTTCATAAGATACTTCGTCTGGCAACAAAAATGTTCCAAATTTAACATTTATCTCGGGCACGCGCAAATATTCAGCAAAACCGCCGGGGTCAAAATTAGTCTTCTTCAATGTCTCACATACTGTATGATAGCCCTTTAAACAATATCTACATTCATTGCAGGGAACATGGTGTGAAACAAAAACCCTATCTCTTACTCTAAAATCTTTAACACTCCTCCCTATCTCAACAATTTCACCCGCAATCTCATGTCCTAAAACCCTTGGTGCACTCTTAATTCTATACCATTCCATAACATCACTTCCACATATACCGCTTGCAATGACCTTAACTAACAGTTCATTATCACCGATCTCAGGTATAGGTCTTTCCTCTATTCTTATGTCTTTGTTGTTATAATAAACAGCGACCCGCATCAGAACTCACTTCGCATAGGAAAATTCTAAATCTCAATCACTTATAATCAAAACTTTATATTATCATTAAATACCAACTTCTTGACCTTAACCCTTAAATTTTTTTCTTCTCTTTTCCTCAAACATCTGATATGCCTCTTCCACGCTCACATTCTTATGCACGATTGCCCTGACCGCCTGTATCATTGCTACCGGGTCCTGGGACTGAAATATATTTCTGCCCATATCAACCCCGACTGCCCCTCTATTTATTGCATTATAAGCCAATTGCAACGCCTCTATTTCTGGAATTTTCTTACCCCCTGCGATAACAATCGGAACCGGACAGGTCTCAACCACCTTTTCAAAATCTTCGCAATAGTATGTCTTTACAAAATGTGCACCAAGTTCTGCTGCAATCCGACAGCATAAACTGAGATATTTCGCATCCCTTTCCATTTCCCTGCCTACTGCTGTAACTGCAAGAACTGCAATACCATATTCCTCTGCCTGATTGACAAGTTCAGAAAGGGCAATTAGGGTTTCTTTCTCGTGTTCTGAACCTACAAATATTGATAATGCGACTGCACAGGCATTCAATCGGACAGCCTCTTTTACAGAAGTTGTAATTCCTTCATTTGATAAATCTTTTGAAAGTATACTTGTACCGCCTGAAACACGAAGCACCACAGGTATATCAAAATCAGCAGGGACCGAGGTCCTTAATACACCCCGTGTGAGCATCAGTGAGTCGGCAAAACGTAAAAGCGGTCTTAAGGTCTTCTTGGGAACTTCAAGCCCGCTTGTTGGACCAAGGAAATACCCATGGTCAACAGCCAGCATCACGGTCCTGCCGGTTGCGGGCTTAATTATTCGTGATAACCTATTTTTTAACCCCCAATCCATAAAATCTCCTTTTTGCATTAGCATAAATTTGCAACCTATAGGTTGCATTAAAAATACAAACCAGTATCATAGTCTTTTCAAAAATTCAATAACAAGACGGGCCGTTCTCTCAATATCTTTCAGGCACACAACCTCAACGGGTGTATGCATATAGCGAAGCGGTATACCCAAAACACAGGTGGGGATTCCTTCTTTATTAAATGCAATCGCTTCTGCATCGGTTCCCGTATAACTCGGCACAGGTTTAATCTGGTATGGAATTTCATTGGACCTGGCACTTTCATTAAGAAGCCTGTATAACCTTTGCGGGATTGTTGCACCACGTGCGATAACCGGTCCTTTAGTCAAATTGAAGTATTCACCTTCTGAGAGTCCGGGATATTCACCGTGTGTAACATCAATCACGATACAATAATCCGGGTTCAAACGATAGGAATGAATTCTTGCTCCCAGACCAGAAAATTCTTCCTGATTCGTTGCAACAAAATGTAGATTGACAGGCGAACCAAGTTTATAAAGTTCACGCATAACAAGGATTGCACAGGCAATGCTTGCACGATTATCAAGTGCTTTGGCACTTCTAAAATCACTCTGCAATTTATTGTAATATCCGGCAAAACATATATAATCACCAATATCCAGAAATTTCTTTAATAATTCGGGATTCAATCCTGTATCAATAAAGAGTTCATCAATTCTCATCACCCTATCTGCTTCTTCTTTTTT
The DNA here is from genome assembly GCA_964559225.1 of uncultured bacterium. Lineage (GTDB taxonomy): Bacteria > Hydrothermota > Tepidihabitantia > SM23-42 > JAOAFX01 > JAOAFX01. The sequence goes on from CAZLGA010000010.1 coordinate 10,369, forward strand.
CATTAAATGTGGAGGTTTAGCACCTACATAGCCTCTTATCTCTTTTTTTCCAAGAATTACAACTTCCTGTCCCGGCATAATTCTGCCATCACAATTACCAACCTGTTTGAATTTAATAAATCCATTCTTCTCAATATCACTAACAACAAAGCCAATCTCATCTATATGACAGGCAAGCATTACATTTATATTATGCAACCCTTTGAGTAAGCCATAAACACTGCTGTCAGAGAAAATTCTTGCATCGTCAGTGAAAGATTGGATCTCATCAAGAAGGATATTTTTTACATCACCTGAAAAACCAATCCCATTAGCCTTGCATAATTTTTCTAAAATGTCATCAAGATATGTTAGATTATTATTCATTTTGCCTGCCCACCTTTCACTTTTTGTTCTTCGATTTCAATAAGATTCTCTGCCGGCTCAATCGCGGTGCCAAATACGAGATTACCTGTTTCAGATTGTATCATTGAAACAACCTTGACATCCACATTCCGATTTATACTTTTCGCACCATTTTCCACTACTACCTTTACACCTTCAATATAACCCACCCCTTCATTCGGATTCAATCCCTTTTTAATTATTCTTACCGAAATCACTCTGCCCGGATAGAAAATTGGAGTAAGGATTCTGTAGAGTTCTTTTATATTGATAATACGCAGTTCGGGAAATGATTTGATATAGAATTCATAACCATCAGATGCAGTGATGACCTTGGCTTTCCTGCGTTCGGCAGTCTTCAAAACACACTCTTCTTCCACAACGCCATCCACATTTTTATCAACAAACTCAATACTTACAAATTTTTTGAGATTGTTGATTATTTTATCCGCCTCTACTCCAATTTTTCGACGGACAATAATTCTCACAAGATAAGGTATTATCACCTTACCTTCAAAAAATTTTTTTTCAAATAGATTGACGATCCGACCATCAATAATGCATGATGAATCAAGAACGAATCTTTCTTCTTTCTTAAAAAACAACATTCAAAACCCCCTTGTCTCAGGTAGAGAATACTGCAGATACTGCTTCATTCACTTCACTCACCTGCATTACATTTATTTGTAAATTGTTCGGCAATTTATTTTTTGCAGGTGCAATTGCACTTTTGAACCCCAGTCTCTCTGCTTCTTTTAGCCTCATATCAATCCCGAAAACTGGTCTGACCTCACCACAGAGTCCTACTTCACCAATAGCCAGCAATTCCTTGCTCACTGGCTTATTTTTTATAGATGAAGCGATAGCAAGAATTATACCTAAATCGCTTGATGGCTCGGTAACTTTAATACCACCGGCGACATTAACAAAACAATCAAGTCCATAAACATTTATGCCAACGCGCCTTTCCAGAACAGCAAGAAGCATTGCCAATCTTTTATAATCTATGCCGGTTGTAACGCGCTGGGGATAATTAAAAAATGTGGGGCTCGTAAGTGCCTGGACTTCAACTAAAAATGGTCTTGAACCTTCAAACACCGAGACAATGACCGCGCCCGGCGCCATTATATCCGAGATAAATATACTTGATGGATTTTCAACCTCTTTAAGGCCACTGCCCGTCATCTCAAAGATACCAAGTTCATTTGTAGCACCAAACCTATTTTTTATCGCCCTTAAAATTCTGAACTGACCTTCTTTATCACCTTCAAAATACAAAACCGTATCAACAATATGCTCCAGTGTCTTTGGTCCTGCAATGACTCCAAATTTTGTTACATGTCCGATTATCACTGTCGTAATATTATGAACCTTGGCAAATCTCATAATATCACTACCACTTTCCCGAACTTGGGCTACACTTCCCGGTGCAGAAGATATTTCTGATTTATAAATGGTCTGGATTGAATCGATAACCATTAAATCGGGTTTCACCTCTTCAGCAACACTGAGGATTGAATTGAGTTCAGTCTCGGCGAGGATATGGATATTTTCTGCACTCATACCAAGCCTTTCTGCCCGAAGTCTGATTTGTGAAGAAGATTCCTCTCCACTTACATAAAGAATCTTTCCACCATTCTTACTGATGAAATCCGCAATCTGTAGCATTAATGTGGACTTACCAATTCCCGGATCACCACCGAGAAGAATTAGAGAACCTGAAACAAGTCCACCACCGAGGACCCGATCCATCTCACCGATACCTACAGAACGGCGCCTGTAATCCTCATAAGGCACAGATGAAAGCACAACGGGCTTTACCTTTTTTACGCCAGTTTCAATCTGTTCAACCCTTTCTTCAACCATTGTATTAAAGGCACCACAATTAGGACACCTGCCAAGCCATTTAGGTGAGACCGCACCACAATCCTGACAAACAAATCTATTCTTCATAAGAATCCAAACTACCTATATACCTAAATACCTGAAATTTTTTAGGTAATTTAGAACCTTTGAAATTTTAGACACTTTTCAGAATACCTTTATTTCCAGATATTTTTTGGGATTTGCCTTTATATCTTCAATCAGCGACTTCAATGCCTGATTGGTCTCCCTTACTTCCTCATAAAGTTCATCAGATTCTACAAGTTTTGCCACAGTTCCCTGTTTCTGGAGGAATGCATTTAACGAATCAAGAAGCACGCCCAATTTCAGTGCAATCAAACCCAACTGGTCTTTAGGTTCCTTTATCATTTCTTTCAATTCTTTGATATTTTTATCCAACATACCGGCAAATCTGTCTCCAATATTACTCAGATCCGGAAGTTTTATGTTATTAAACAAGTTACTCAGACTATCAAGTTTTGTTGCCACAAGTTCAATATCAAAAGAAGCATTATAACCATAATAATATTCGGGGATTACTCCACTCTTTCCCGGCACGACCTTTATATAACGATCTGAACCAAGATAACTCACAAGTCTTATCGAAATCTTTGAATCGTCATAGAGAATGACTTCGGGTTCAAGTGCGAGAACAACCAGTACTTTATCACCTTGAAGTAACATTGATTTAACTTTTCCTTTCTCAATCCCGTATATGACGACCGGGTCACCTGCTCTTAACCAGGTGACATCATCAAAATAAACTTTAATTTCCTTGGTGTGATGCAACGAAATCTTTCCTGATAGAAGGATATAAAATATAATGAAGAGTATCACACCAATCGTAATATAAACACCCACCAATGTTCTTTTAATTTTATTAGCCATAAATTCCTTTCTCAATCCTTTCCAACTTTTTAATCTGTCCATCTTTTAACATATATATTACATCACCCACTATGCGGGCTGTCTCAAGGTCGTGAGTAACTACAATCCCACTTTTTTTAAACTCCTTTTTTAGATTTACAATCAAAGCCACTATTCTATCACGCATAATCGGATCGAGCCCGGTTGTAGGTTCATCATAAAAAAGATAACGGGGTTCAAGTGCCAGAGCCCGGGCGATTGAAACAAGCCTTTTCATCCCACCTGATAAGGCACCAGGATATAATTTTTCCCTTCCCGGCAACCCCACAATTTCCAGTAATGATTTCACTTTTTGTCTTGCTTCCCTGCCTGAAATCTTTGTATGTTCAAAAAGAGGCAGGGCAATATTCTCATAAACATCCATAGAATCAAAAAGCGCACTACTTTGAAAAACAAAACCAACAGTCCTTCTTATCTCATATACTTCCTTAATGTCAGCGGTCAAAATGTTTTTTCCATCAAAGTAAACCTCTCCATAATCCACCGGTAATAATCGAAGTATTGATTTTAAAAGAACAGTCTTACCTGTTCCTGAGGGTCCTAAAACAACGACGAGATTTGCATCCTCAACAATGAAACTCACATCCTTCAACACATAATTTCCATCAAACTGTTTTGACAGATTTTTTATTTCTATCATTATCCAAACACAATGAGAGCAACGATGAAATCTAAGATCAAAATCAAAACACATGCACTAACAACGGCATAGGTTGCAGCAGCACCAACTTCCTTTGCACCGCCCTTGACCTTAAAGCCAAAATAACATCCTGAGACTGATATCGCAAAAGAAAACAAAAGTGATTTAAGTAATCCACCAAAGAGGTCGCGGTGGTAGAAATTTCTCACCAAACCGTAATTAAATACACTCAAAGGAACATTCAAAAATGTATGGGCATATAATCCACCCGCATAGATTGCTACAAATTCAGAAAAAATCGTGAGAATTGGAAGTGAAATAAGTGTCCCTATTATCCTGGGAAAACCAAGAAACTGATACGGACTTATCGCCATTGATTCAAGGGCATCAATCTGTTCCGTAACCCTCATAGTCCCGATCTCTGCTGCCATTGCTGATGCACATCTTCCACTAACGATCAAACCCGTAAGTATTGGGCCCAGTTCAATTAAAACCATTCTGCCCACCACTGCACCAAGAAAATATCTGGGCAGTAAACCAAGTAACTGGTATGACAACTGAACTGTCGTAACCAAACCAAGGAATGCAGAGATAAGAATGATAATTGGTAGAGAACCAATACCCACTCTATCAATCTGCTCAAGAATTCTTAACTTGTGTTTGCGAAAGTCCCAGGGAAAAAAGAAACTCCGCAAAAAGAATTCAGCGTAGTCTGCGATATTGCTAAAAAGGTTCAAATTCCTCCACTTCCGTAGCGATAGAACCAGGTGCAAGGTTTGTAAATCTTGTAAACTCTTTTTGAAAACCGAGTTTAATCCTGTCTGTGGGTCCGTTCCTCTGTTTTGCTACATCAATCTCTGCCTCACCCTTGACATCGGGGTCATCAGGATGATAAAACTCGTGGCGATAAATAAATATCACCACGTCTGCGTCCTGTTCAAGCGCTCCGCTTTCCCTTAAATCTGCAAGTCTTGGTCGGTGATCTCCAACCCTATGCTCAGGCATCCTTGAAAGTTGAGACACAACAACAACTGGCACATCCAGTTCTCTTGCCAGAGCCTTCAATGACCGAGAAATTTCTGAAATTTCCTGTTGACGGGAGACTGCCTGTTTTATACCAGAGGCACTAGCAATCATCTGCAGATAATCTATAATAATAAGTTGAATATCATAATCAACTTTCAACCTTCTTGCCTTTGTCTTTAATTCCAGCATTGTAAGGGAAGCGCTATCATCTATAAATATTGGTGCACGGTCTAAGTTTCCAGCTGCAGTAGCAAGATTAACCCAATCCCGGTCCGTAAGGATATTGCGGCGCAAATTTCTTAAATTAACTCCCGCCTCACTGCATAGCATTCTTTGTGTCAGACTTTCTGCCGACATCTCAAGAGAAAATATTGCGACAGGAACATTATTTTTAATTGCTGCAAAGGCAGCGATATTAAGAGCAAACGCCGTCTTCCCCATACTCGGTCTTCCTGCGATGATAATAAAATCACCTTTCTGAAAACCTGAGGTTAATTCATCCAGTGCAAAAAATCCTGTCTCGACACCGGTAACCAATCTTGCCCCCCGCATTCGCTCAGCAGTCTCAAGTATATTTGTAACAAAAACCTTTATCGGCATAGGTTCCTTCCGTAATCCCCTTTCTTTTATCTGGAAAATGAAATTCTGAGCAATATCCACCATCTCGGCTGCACTCTGTGAGTCTTCAAATGCATTTTTTAAAATATCCATAGAAGATTTTATCAGTGTCCTTTTTATTGCCTTATCAAGAACAACCCGGGCGTGATGTTCTACATTCGCAGTAGTAATCACACTGGCAACCATATTTGAAAGATAATCTGCACCACCTATGTCATCAAGCACTTTATTCTTTCTTAACCAATCAGTAACGGTAACAAGGTCAGGGGTAGTATTATGGTTATACAAATCAACGATAGCACGAAAAATTTTTTGATTTGCTGGTGAATAAAAATGTTCTTCTCTTAAAATTTCGAGAACCTTAACAACTGCTGACTCATCAAGGAGTGCCGAGCCGAGTACAGATTCTTCAGCTTCCAGAGAATGTGGTGGAACTCTTTTATCTTCAAACATTTTCTATTCTTTAACAATTAAATCGAGAATACGATTCGCAATCTCCCATTTTGTTATTGTTCCCAACTCTGTAATTTCTCCATTCTTTTTTAATACAGTTACAGAAGTGGTTTGCTTTCCAATAACCGCAACTGGGTTGGAAATAATATAATCAAGTCCTTTCTCCTTCAGTTTTTTCTGTGCCCTTTTCAATGCATCTTTGTCCTCTACAGAAAACCCAATAAATGTTTTATTCTTTTTGTAATTTCTTATCGCTTTCAAAATGTCAATATTCTTTTTTAAATCCAATCTCAAGGAATCGGAATGAATTTTTGTCTCACTCAACTTTAAAGGTTTATAATCTCCGATTGCAGCATTCATTATCAGAATATCTGCCCATTCAATATGTTTTTTCAACATCTGCATCATTTCTTCTGAAGTCCTCACCCTAAATATACCCGGGTCATCAGGCACTGAAACACTCGCCTGCCCAATAATCAACCTGACATCACCATCCCTACACCGCGCTGCCTCATATAATTCAAGCGCCATAACTCCTGAAGAACGATTCGTAATAACCCGAACAGAATCAATATCCTCTTCGGTTCTCCCACCAGTTATGAGAATCTTTTTATCGGCGAGTGTTTTGTAACCAGCAACGCAAACGAGTATTTTTTTATAAATTCTATCCAGCCCGGGGAATCTCCCTTTACCAATCTTGCCTGAAGCAAGTGGACCTGAATCAGGTTCAAGTATATAATAACCGTTTTTTTTCAGTTTTATTACATTATCTTTGACAATCTTATTACTCCACATCCCTGAATCCATCGCCGGAACAAAAAGGACGGGTTTCTGAAAAGAAATTATCGTTGTAGAAAGCAAATCATCACCTATCCCTGCTGCTGCCTTACCAATAATATTTGCCGTGGCAGGTGCAATTACTAAAATATCAGCCCAATCATTTAGTGAAATGTGTTTTATCCCCTTTGTCAGAACAAATTGGTCAATATAAACCTCATTATCAGAGAGTGTTTGGCAGGTAAGTGGGGTAACAAATTCAAGCGCAGATTTTGTAAGTATGACTTTTACTTCATTTCCATCAAGTCTCAAAAGTCTGATAAGTTCTAATGCCTTATACCCTGCAATAGAACCAGTTATTCCTAATACTATCTTCACTCTTTATATTTTAACGCACCCACAGAACATTTAATCAACGCTTCCCTGATCGGACTTACTTTACTGTCTATCAAACCCTGCAACTGTTTATCCTTTATCTTCCGTGCATAAAGTGCAGCAATATTTATTGCCTTGTATTTATTTCCATAATGTTTCCAGATATTCTCCATAAGAAATATCATAAACCTCCTTTTCTTCTCCATTACCAATTAATCCCAATTAAATCTTGAAAAATCAAAGCTCTTCTAAACGTTATATTATAGTGAAATAAATATTAATGTCAAGGGAAATTTTATTTAAACAATCCTGCGCTATTTTTAACTCTTAATACTCTATCCCTTTCCTTGCCTTGGTACCTTTCTGGAAATAATGCTTCACTTCTATGATTTCACTTATCAAGTCAGCATATGCCTTAAATTCTTCGGGCATATATCTACCAGTTATAATTATCTCCATTTTCTTTGGTGTTTTCTTTAATAGTTCAACAACTTCTTTAACAGAAATCAAACCATAGTCAACTGCCACATTCAATTCATCAAGAATTACAATATCGAATTTTTTGCCCTTTATTATTTCCTTTGCCCTTTCAAAGCCTTTTTTCGCCAGCTCAATATCAATTTTTGCAGGATGGTCTTTATCTACAAAATCAGGCCTGCCATATTGTTCAATCTTAAAATTCTTAAGCATCATTGCTGATTTCAGTTCCCCATAATTGATTTTGCCTTTCATAAATTGAATCATAATGACCTTTTTGTTATGCCCGACTGCACGCAGTGCAAGACCTAATGCTGCAGTCGTTTTTCCTTTGCCGTTTCCAGTATATATCTGAATCATACATCCATATTAAAAAATGAAGCCACAACCCTTAGTGACAAAAAATCCAATTTATATCTCCAGCAGATTCAAACCTGTATCAGTATCTTTTTTACGCACCAATTTTTTATCAACTGGCAATACGATTATCTCCAATGTTGCTGGGACATAACCAGAGAATAAATGACCCCCAAAGGCATTAAAGTCCCTGTCAGTAATTGTCACATGTATATGAATTACCACATCTTTTTCAAAATAAGAAATATTACCGAGAAAGCTTGTAAATTCGTATTCCTCAGTGAAATGTTTCTTAATATACGATTTCTTATGTGGATCGAAATAACCAAGCTTCAAGTTTTTGCCCACACCCAAACCATAAAGGAAGGCGCCTCTCAATTTTGTCTTTTTTGTAAAATCTTTTAGACACTCAATTATTTCTTCACCCTTTTGTAATCGCAAAATATAATAATTTTGGTATTTTTTATATATCATAAATTCTCCTTTTTGAGTAGGAGACACTACTACGGGTTTTGCTTGGTTAGTATCACGATATTCATGGAAAAAATTCAAAGTTTCGTCTCCTTAATAATTAAGCAATCGCCGGCCAGAACCTTATCAATCTTCCCATCGGGAAGCACAACAACTAACGCACCATTACCTGCGATATCAATCGCCCTTCCCTTAACTTTTCTTTCGGGGGTTTCAATCTGCACGGTTTTGCCAAACATTATTGTGTAATTCCGCCATTTTTGGAGTAATTCATTTGTTTTGTTATCCTTTAACATCTGATAATCATTATCAATCTCTCGACACAGATCATTGAACACCATCATTTTATCAAGTTTCTTTTTTGTCTCAAGAAATATCGAACTGGCATTTTTTTCCAATTCTTCAGGAAACTCCTGGATATTCAAATTTATTCCAATACCAAGAATTAGGGCTGCATCAACGACTTCCACAAGAACACCGGCAATCTTTTTATCATTCAAGAGAATGTCGTTGGGCCATTTTATACCTAACAGAATATCATAGTTATTATTAAATGTCTCACAGATTGCTACGGCGGCAAGAACAGGAATCAATAACGGTTTTTCTGTAAATAATATTATCGAGATATATAATCCACCTTCAGGAGAATACCATTGACGGTCAATTCTTCCTTTTCCTGCAGTCTGAATATCAGCAAGGACTACAGTACCGTCTGTCGCTTCATTTAGAATTCTTTTGGCATACTCATTTGTTGAATCGACTTCATCGTGATAGTAAAGTTTAGAACCGATAATCACAGATGGTTAAATGGTAATTGGTTAAATAAAAATAATCGAACTTTCAGCATTCTATTCTATCTTTTTAAAAATCATTGTAACAACGGTCTTGTCATTTCCGCCCATACTTGAAAGCATTCCAAAGGGTTTTTTCGAATCGATCGTCACCTGACAATCACCCGCCTTACCCAACAATTGATGGACTACATCAACCGCCTGTCTTACGCCTGTGGCACCGGTCGGATGTCCATAACCAATTAAACCACCAGTTGTATTTGTGGGTATAATCCCGTTTGACTTAGTCTTGCCCGCTTTTACAAAATCTGCACCTTCACCGTAATTAGTGAACCCAGCAGCTTCTATCGCCATTATACCTGCAATAGTAAAGCAATCATGAACTTCAAGAACACTCAAATCAGTTGGTTTAATCCCCGCCCTTTCGTACGCCTTCTTTGCCGCAATCTCACAGGTTGTTAGTTTTGTCACATCAGGTGGAGGTGTTGTAATATTATCCTGAACCTGGGCAAAGGCAACAACTTCAATCGCATCATTTTTATCAACGCCGATTTTCTTTAAACCCTCTTCTGAAGCAAAAACCAAGGCGCTTGCGCCATCAGAAACCTTTGAACAATCATACACATTCAAAAATTCACAGAATGTTCGGGGGTCTGGTTTTGTCATTGCGGTATTGAACAAATCAGAATTTGTATTATGATATTCCTGCGCCTTGGGATTTCTTCTTGCATTTTCAATAGCATTCACATACCATTGTGCCATTGCTTCTCTTGTTTTTTGTTCACCAAATTTTTTCATATATGCACCAGCGCGTTCGGAGAATTTATCAGGAAAGAAATATGCATGCCCATTCTTTCTTTCCCCCGCATACCAGCCAGCAGCAGCAAGATAATCTGCACCATATAATGCCTTGACTGTATTTTGGACTTCCACACCGATACACAAAACAACATCCGCAAGTTCCGAAAGAATATTTTTCACCGCAGTTACCAATGCTAGCCCGCCAGAATCACAGGCGCCTTCAACATGGATGCAGGGTTTATATTGAAATGTAGGATGCACATAGGGAAAAAATCCACCAAGATTACCTTGTCTACAAAATCTATCGGCAACAAAATTTCCAATCACTCCTTCATCAATATTTTCAGGATTTTTAATCTGTGCAATTGCACCGAGACCTGCTTCTTTGATATAATGTTCAATCCCAGGCCTGGGTTTTTTAGGGTGAAACTCTTTTCTTCCTGGACCTAGGGCAACTGTGTTATACCCGGCACAGACATAGACTTTTTTTCTTAGAAAAGACATATAAAACCTCCCATATGGATAAATTACCTAAATACCCAAACATCTAAATTTTCGAATATCTTAATTTTTGTATATTCAGACATTTTGAACTTTCTGGTGTCTTATTTAGTAAATTCATTTATTGGTCCGTATAACCAGTAAAATCCATTGGTTAAAACTGCATTGACATCATCAGATGAATTTGCAACACCCTGTTTTACAAGATTCTCTGCAATCTCTTTTGTTCTCTTTAAGTAATTAAGGGCAAGTTCTGCACCAAGTGTATTCATATTTTTGAGTGCCGAAAAATGATTCTTCAATTTTTCTTTATTGTTTTTATCATTGAGCAATGCCTTCCAGGGAACAAATCCTCCGGGCAGAGGTCCGATTTGTTTATCAAGTTTCTTTTTCCAATCATCTGTAATAATAAAATATTCACCTTTTTTCAAGTCATAAATTCCAACCGGACGATTTTTATCGTATTTTAAAAAGCCATCTTTCTGTGAACCATCCGGATACTGACCACCTTTTATATCCATTTTCATCATTTTATCAATCAACTTGTGTTTTAATTCATCATCACCAAGATGGGTTCTCATAACTTTGAGTATCCACTGGAAAACATCGATTCCCACATAATCTATCAACTGAAAGATTCCCATCGGCCTCAAAAGGAAATCCTGACTTACACGGTTCATTATATAAATTGCGCCTGTTAACTTATACTTCCCTTTCAATCTTAAAACTTCATCAAGTGCAAATAGCCCATCGCGCATAAAATGTCCATTGCCGATAAATCCAGAAATATCATTTGCAGGAACGAGGGTTTTACGAAGACGTTTACCAAGTTCGTTGGCAATATCTTTTAATTCATTCTTTGTGTATTTTGAACATATTACTTCGACAAGTTTCTGGACGACTGGTGGGTTATAAAAATGGTAACCAATCAATCGTCCATCAAGACCTGATTTTTCATCAAGATAACCTATCGGTATACTTGAAGTGTTTGTCAAAAAGAAGGCATCCTTTGAAACTATTTTCTTCAATGATTTATATGTTCTTATCTTAATTTTTTCGTCCTCAATAATTGCTTCAAATACCAGATAGCTATTTTTTGTCAGTGCAAGGTCGGTGCTAAAATTCAAAAGTTTCATACCATCATTTACATAGGCATCAACGATTTCAGCATTCTCCACAAGGTCGGACCGGTCTTTATATTTATCCCTGAGCGATACAATAGTTTTCTCTGCGGTTCTTATGAATTGTGCTTTTAAATAATCGCGGAGCCCGTCAAGCCCTTTTTCACTCACATCAATCAGATTTAACCTATAAATCTTGTCAGGATTTTCAAATCGCAATCTCAACATCTCATGGGCAATCAATGCTGCAATTCCACTGCCCATCTTTCCTGCAGCACCGATTACCGATACATTCTGAAGCCTTTCATCCAGATTCATTAAACCTCCCTTCAATCAATAAAAACATCGTATTACTCTTTCATTCCAAAATCCCAATAAGCAAAGCTCATTAGAAACCGTAAAATTTTATCCTTGCAAAGTTTGTTAATTGTAATGAAAAAAATCAAAAAGTCAACAAGATGATATTCATATTTCAAATTTAATTTCGAATTATATCCACCCAATGATTTGTAAAGGTATATGTCGTAGCCAAAACCTTCGTTATTGAATCACAAAACTTGTAAACAACATAGGATGTCGCCCACTCACGGGCATGATGACAATCATCAATTACAAAACCCAGCCCGTTCAGGTATTCATAAACTGGATTGTCCGAAATCATCACACCATATATCCAGCGATTCTAATAAATCCTTATCGGCATAATTATTCTATATCAAATTTAGTTGACACCTAATAGATAATTGGTTATAATTAAACTATGGAAGTTTTTAGCGCAATAAACTTGAAAATGTGTAATTCTGTTTCCAGGGTGTTATACATAATAGTATTTTTTTCCAAACAGAAGGAGGACTACAATGAAGAAATTTGAATTGAAGGCTGAACAATTAAGATGGCAGTGTAAAACAGAACTTTTAAAATTTAAATCAACCGAAGACCTATCCCTTTGCGAAGGAATAATTGGCCAACCAAGGGCAATTGAAGCAATTAAACTCGGGTTGAATGTTAAATACCCTGGCTATAATATCTTTATCACAGGACCCGTAGGAACCGGCAGGACTACGGCAATAACAAAATTACTTGAAGAATTAAAAACAAAAAAAGATAAACTCAAGGATTTATTATATGTGAATAATTTCAAAAATCCAGATTTGCCAAAACTCATTGTCCTTGATGCGGGAAAAGGTAAGCAATTTAAAGATGATATGACAAGGTTGATTTATCAATTAAAAACAAATATTCCACAGGTCTTTGCAAGTGAAGAATATCAGAAGAGAAGAGAAAGGATTGTAAGTAAATTTGAGGTGGAACAACATAAAATGATAAGTGAATTTGAAAAAAGAGTTGAAGAAAAAGGATTCAAACTTGTTCAAGTTCAGATGGGACCTTTTGTGCGACCTGCAATTTTACCAATTGTAGACGATAAACCAAGAAATTTTGAGGAGCTGGATGAATTAATTAATGAAGGCAAACTGACATCAGAAAAATTAGATAAGATAAAACAGGATTTACAAGAGTTGGAAAAGGAGATGGGCACAATTTATGCAAAAACAAAAGAGAATCAGGATAAATTGAATGATGAGATTGCAAAGTTAAATGAATGGAGCGTAAAACCAATGGTAAGCCACTTGATTGATGAAATAAGGAAAAAATTTGACAACAAGAATGTTGATGAATATCTTGACGAAGTTTTTGCTGAAATTCTTACAAATATTGAAAGATTTTTAAAAAAAGAGACAAAAACGGATGAATTCAGAATATTTGAAGTGAATCTTCTTGTTGATAATTCGGAAACAAAAAATATCCCGATTATTTTTGAGACTGCGCCCAATTTTAAAAATCTATTTGGCACAATTGAAAGATATTTACCTTCACCCGGGGTATTAATAAGCGATTTTCTTAATATAAAGGCAGGCTCGTTTCTGCGCGCCAATGGCGGATACCTTGTTATAAATGCCTTTGATGCCTTGATTGAACCGGGTGTATGGCAGACATTGAAACGTGCATTGCGTAATGGTGTGGTGGATATACAGGTTTTTGACCCGTTCTACATTTTTTCCACATCAGCATTAAAACCAGAACCTATAAGCGTGGATGTAAAAGTCGTAATGATTGGTAATGAATGGTTATATTATCTATTATATTACGGAGACGAAGATTTCAAAAAAATCTTTAAGGTGAAGGCAGATTTTGATATAGAAATGAACCGGGATGTGAGAAATATAAATAACTATGCTTCATTTATAAAATCGATCTGTCAAACAGAAAACCTTCTGCCATTTACAAAAGAAGCCATTGCAGAAATCATCGAATACGGAGTAAGACTTGCGGGACGAAAAGATAAGATTACTACGAGATTCCATTTAATTGCGGATGTTATTAGAGAATCTGATTACTGGGCAAGACAGAATAATAATACTACAGTTGATAAAGAAGATGTAGAAAAAGCAATCGAAGGTTGGCGAAAAAGGATTAATATGTATGAAGAAAAGATTCAAGAGTTAATAAAAAAGGATATACTGATGATACAAACCAAAGGTAAGGCAGTTGGACAGGTAAATGGCCTTTCAATTTATCAATTAGGAGATTATATATTTGGAAGACCAACGAAGATCACTGCCAAAACTTCGGTTGGAAGAGCGGGCATAATTAACATTGAAAGAGAAGCCAATCTTGCTGGGAGAACATTTAACAAAGGTGTCCTCATTATCTCTGGATTTCTGCGTTCAAGATATGCACAGGATAGGCCGTTCTCTATGGACGCAACATTAGGCTTTGAGCAATCCTACAGTGAAATAGATGGAGATTCAGCATCAAGTGCAGAAATATATGCAATTCTCTCGGCACTTTCAAATGTGCCAATAAAACAGGGAATTGCAGTCACCGGTTCAGTCAATCAGAATGGAGAAATTCAACCTATTGGTGGAGTTAATGAAAAGATTGAGGGGTTCTATGAAGTCTGTAAAGCAAAGGGGTTAACTGGGGAGCAAGGAGTAATTATTCCCAGGGCGAACGTCAATGATTTAATGTTAAAACAGGAGATTGTTGATGTGGTGAAAAGAAAGAAATTCCACATTTATGCGATCAAAAATATTGATGAGGGAATTGAAATCCTCACTGGTTTGAAGGCGGGTAGAAAGACAAAAACAGGTTTTGAAAAAAATACAATAAATTATCTTGTGGAAAAAAGATTAAAAGAATACGCTGAAAAAATGAAGGGTGAAGAAAAGAAACAAAACCAAAGAAATAGAAAATAAAAGAGGGGGCAAGTGCCCCCTCTTCTTTTATTTGAGTTTGAAAGTAGCGGGTTTCACCTTTTTGAAGAGATTGGGGTTACGTTTAATCGTGATATAGACCGACCGCTCAGGCTCTTTTCTATGAAACTTATAGCCACGAGCAATCAATCTCTTTGTAATCTCACGATAGTGCAGGGGCGTTTTGCTCCTCTTTAGAATATCAATCATCATCATCTTTATTGTAACTCTCTTCTTTTTTGTTGTCCTCATGATTTCCTCCCTTTAATTTTTAGTGCACCCGAAAATTTATTGAATGACGACATTAATAAGTTTGCCGGGCACATATATTATCTTTTTTATTTGTTTATTATCGGTATGGCGTTTTATCCGTTCATCCGCCAGGGCAAGGGATTTTATTTTTTCCTCATCTGTATTTAACGAGACTTCAATATGGCCGCGCACCTTCCCATTTACCTGTAGAACAACCGTTATCTTCTCTTCACTTAAGTAATTGGGGTGGTAATCAATCCAACCTTCCGTCATCAAACTCCCTTTGAAACCAATCTGGGTCCAAAGTTCATCAGCAAGATGGGGTGCAAAAGGAGAAAGAAGGTTTATCATAGCATAAAGTCCATAGCCAAAAAAGTCGTCTCTCTCTTTATATTGGTACAGTGCATTCAACAATTCCCACAATGCAGCAATCGCGGTGTTAAATTTGAAAGATTCAAGGTCATCGGTCACACGCTGAATAGTCTGGTTTATTTTTATTAGTAATTTCTTTTGATTTTCATTCTGGGGTGCAACGGATATGTCTTTTGTGACTGATTTTTGATTTTCCGTCACAATCCTATATACACGGTCAATAAACCTCTCTGCACCCGTTACCCCTTCATCACTCCATTCCATATCCCTTTCAGGCGGTGCTGCGAATAAAATGGTGAGCCGCGCAACATCTGCCCCATATCTTTCTACAAAGGGGCCAACCGGGACAGCATTGCCTTTTGATTTTGACATCACCTCACCATTTCTCAACACCATACCCTGCGTAAACAAATTTGTTGCCGGTTCATCTACCGGTATATAACCTGCGTCATAAAGAACCTTTGTGAAAAAACGAAAATAAATAAGATGACCGGTGGCATGCTCAATGCCACCAATGTACTGATCAATGGGAAGCCATTTTCTGGCATTATCTATTGAACAGAACTCTTTATCATTTTTGGGATCCAGATATCTTAAAAAATACCAGGATGAACAAACAAAGGTATCCATTGTATCAGGGTCGCGCTTTGCCGGGTTTTTGCATTCAGGACAGATTGTGTTAATGAATTCATCAACACCAGCAAGAGGTGCTTTACCTCTGGGTATGTAGTCTTTTATATTATCGGGTAATAAAACAGGCAGGTCATTTTCTGGAACAGACACTACTCCACACTTGTCACAGTAGATTATTGGAATTGGTGCCCCCCAGTATCTTTGTCGGGAAATGAGCCAGTCTTTTATCTTATAATTTGTTTCCTTACCGCCCATACCCTTTCTCTGTAGATATTCGGTCACTGCCTGAATCCCTTGTTCTGATGTCAGACCATTAAATTCACCTGAATTTACCATTATTCCATAATCAATAAAGGCATCATTCATATCTTTAGGATTGAGTTCTTTATCTTTCGGTCTAATGACCACAACAATTGGTATGTTATACTTTTTTGCGAACTGGTAATCCCTTGAATCATGCGCTGGAACGCCCATTACAACACCACTGCCATACTCAACCAGGACATAATCTGCAACATATATCGGAACTTCTCTCCCGTTTACTGGATTAATTGCATAGATACCAGTAAAAACACCATCTTTTTCCTTTTTTACCCGCTCTACAATAGTTCTCATTGATACTTTGTTAATATAACTATTAACAGCATCTTTATAGGGTGAATCTTTGATTAGCCCTTCAAGCAACGGATTTTCAGGGGCAATAGAAATAAAAGTAACACCAAAGATAGTATCTGCGCGGGTTGTGAAAACCTCCAATTTTATATCTGAATTTTTTACCGGAAAAATAATCTTGGTCCCTTCGCTCTTACCAATCCAGTTTCGCTGCATCTGTTTAACCCTTTCGGGCCAACCGGAGAGACGTTCAAGATCATTAAGCAATCTTTCGGCATAATCGGTGATTTTGAAAAACCATTGATTTAGTTTTCTGTGTTCAATCGGTGATTTGCAGTTTGAACGGTAGCAATGTCCATCAATAACCTGTTCATTTGCTAAAACAGTCTGACAACCAGGGCACCAATTAACATAAGCCTCTTTTTTATATGCCAGTCCTCTTTTAAACATTAACAAAAACATCCACTGGGTCCATTTATAATAATCAGGAAGACAGGTTATAATCTCTCTATCCCAATCATAACTTATGCCTAACATCTTCAAAGATTCATCTGAAACACGGATGTTATTCATTGTCCATTCGCGCGGGTGGATGCCAACCTCAATTGCTCTGTTCTCCGCTGGTAAACCAAATGCATCCCAGCCGAAAGGATGTAACACATCAAACCCTCTTCTTCTTTTGTAGCGGGCAATCACATCTCCAATAACATAGTTTTTACAATGACCCATATGGATGTCACCAGATGGATAGGCAAACATAACCAAATCATAGAACTTCTTTTTCGGATTATTATTAGTAGTAAAAAGACCGTTATCTATCCAGAATTGCTGCCACTTCTTCTCTACCATTTGATGATTATACACCATATTTCAAATGTTTTAACTATTAATTAACCGTCAAAATCTCTGCCCCACACTTTTCACAATACCAGGAATCAGGTGGATTCATAAAACCACACTTAGGACAGGCAATGCCTTCTTCTTTGTCTTTTTTCACTTTTTTGGATTCTTTTTCTTCTGCCGATTCCAGCAGTGCATTCGTCTCAATAAGCAATTCATCAAGTTTCTTAACCTCGTCAGATATCTTCTCCTCAAGGATATGTTCATCAATCGTTAACTCCTCTGCTCTCTGTTCTTCTTTCGTAGTAGGGAATTCCTCTACCTCTTCAATCGTAGGGGACTCTTCAATCTTATCCGTTCCAATAAGCCCTTCACACCATTTTATACGTTCGTCTAATCGTCTAATTCTTTCCTCGATATCTGCTAAATTACTTTTTGCTTCTTTTTTAAATTCATTAAATTTATCTTCACCATATTCACCTATGGAATATCTCAATTCAATTTCTTCAAGGTGGAGTTTTATTTCCTTCTGTTTCTGCAACAACTCAGAAAGACCATTCCGTGCGTTTTCCATCTCTATTTTTAACAGTTCTTTATTTTCGGCAATCTTTTCATCAAGTTTTTTCAATTTCGTTTCATAATCACTTTTTACTTTAATGTATACCTCATGGCTTACGCTCGCCTTTTTCTCTTCTATTTTTTGTAATTTGTTGAGCAGGTCATTCCGCTCATTCTCAATCGCTTTTAGTTTCTCAAAATCATTTCCCATACATTGCTCCTTTATTTAAACCTCCTAAATTCTTTATAAAAAAAATTTCCAGATTGAGCTCTACAAAATCAGAACCCGTCTTCACCTGATTATCAATACGCGATAGCTCAGCAATTATATATCGGATTGTTTTCTCATTTCTACTTTTTTTCACATAATTACAGAGCACCTTAGCAAGGGCATCAATTAAAAGCATAGGCGACTTCAAATAGGGTTGGATTTTAAGGAATTGATTGATCGTTTCTGATTTTCTCTGGAAAAAACTGTTGGCGACCAGGTAAACATCATAATCCGTCAAACCCTGCGAAATATCTTTTAATTCACTTAAACCCATTTGTCTTGTCTGATAAAGATAATTTTCAATCTTCTGTATTTCGTTCTTCATACCCGAAATATCGTCTGAAAATTCTTCCATTAAGTAATCTATAATTTCAGGTCTGTCTTTTAAACCTATAGCGCCCATTTTTTTCATTATCCACCGATAGACAGTTGTATCGTCGGGCATCAATACTACTGAGTGGGCATCGGGGAACACATCACATACTTTTTTAAACTCTTCCGACACCTTCTTTTGAGAAAGCTTTTTATCCGCATAATAAACCATAATCAGACAGCAGGATTTCGGCACAATTTTAAACATATTTGCAAATTCTTGCAACTCAGTTATTTTTTTCTTCTCAATATTTTTCAACACCAGCATCCGCTTCGGTGAAACAAATGGTGAAGTGAAAATTTTATTAATTATATCAGGATAATCATATTCCTGGATTGAACAGGTTTCAAAATCAAAAGACTCGTTTATCTTTAGAGTTTTCTTTATATCATTAATCATATTATCAATGAGAATTTGTTCATCACTCAAAATAAGATAATGATTGTAGATTATATCTTTTGTATCACCTTTATTCTCTATATTAATCATATTATTACTATTCTATTTAAAATTTTTATTCTGTCAAGTATAAAAAGCAGTATAGATAAGGGTTGACTTTTCGTTATTAACGGATAAAATATAATATGGTTGGCATTGGATATGATATTCATAAGCTTGTTGAGAAAAGGCAACTCTTTCTGGGTGGTGTCAAGATTGATTATCATCTTGGACTTTTGGGACATTCTGATGGAGATGTCCTTTTGCATGCAATTTGTGACGCGCTCCTGGGTGCAGCAAATTTAGGTGATATTGGGTTACATTTCTCACCTGATGATAAAAAGTTTAAGGATATATCAAGTTTAAAATTATTGAAAAAGGTTGGAGATTTTTTAAAAAACTCAGGTTATTTTGTTAAGAATATTGATGCCGTAGTAATCGCGGAAAAACCGAAGATTCTCCCTTATGTTCAAGAAATGAAAAAGAATATTGCTCATATATTATCAATGAACCAAGAACATATCTCAATCAAAGGTAAAACCAACGAAGGTATTGGTGACATTGGAGAAAACAAAGCAATTGCTGCCTTAGCAGTCTGCGAAATAGGGAGAATATATGATTCCTCTGAAAGATGAGATTAGTTCTCATACCAGGCCAGTAATTACATATATTATCCTAGGAATAAACATTATTATTTACATTTACGAATTTTCACTCGGACCATACAAAGAACAATTTATCTATCAGTTTGGCACAATCCCTTATGAACTTTTCAACCCCAGTGGACTGTCATCTTATCTGACTATATTTTCAAGTATGTTCACTCATGCAAATTTTATGCATCTCGCAGGTAATATGCTCTTCTTATGGGTCTTTGCTGACAATGTAGAAGATCACCTCGGACATATGAAATTTCTAATATTTTATCTTGTTTGTGGTATTGCTGCCGTATTCCTTCATAGTATTACCACACCAAATTCTAAGATTCCGATGGTTGGAGCAAGCGGAGCAATTTCCGGGATTATGGGTGCATACTTAATATTTTTTCCTAAGGCGCGAATACTTTCTCTCATACCCTTAGGATTTTTTCTCAGGATTGCTTATCTGCCTTCTCTCTTTTTTATTGGCATCTGGTTTCTTTATCAGTTCTTCTTGGGTTTTGTCTCAATCGGAATGAAAGGCGGAGGCGTCGCTTATTTTGCACATATCGGTGGCTTTGTTGCGGGTATACTAATAGCACTGCCATTTAAAAGAAGAAAAAAGAAAGATTTTGAATATGAAATATTTTAATTGCAATTTTAGGAGGTTTGGATGATACAACTTTTAATCATTTTTTGCAATCTTTACAGTTACCGTCCAGCAATGAGTGATAAAATAGACCAAAAGTGTTTTGAAAAAGAAATTATCCGCGCTTGGGTTTTTTTCACCGACAAAGGCATAACGGTTGATAACTATAACGATGTGTTACTAAATACAAAAAAATATCTCAACTCTGCTTCTCTGTTGCGTAGAAGTTTAAGAAATGGCATCATTGACTTTGGAGATATACCGATAAAGGAAGAATATATTGAAGAAATAGAAAACTGTGGTGGTATTCTTTTATATCGTTCAAAATGGCTTAATGCCGCAAGTTTTCTCTTAACACGCGCCAATCTTTTAGAGATTGCAAGTTATGATTTTGTTTACAGAGTTACCCCTGTTGCACAATATAATAAAATTAGAGAAGCTGAAACTACATTCCAAGATACTACAGGTGCGTTGACCAACCGACAATTACAAATGTTTAAAATTGATTCACTACATAAAATTGGGGTCTTTGGGTCAAATGTAAAGATAGGATTTCTTGATACCGGTTTGAGGAGAACACATGTTGCTCTGGAGAGTCTGAAGGTGATTGCTGAGTATGACTTTCTTGGTGGTGACCAGATTTACCTTGAAAATATGCCGGTTACAGTAAAATATGGAGTTTACACCGATATGCTGTATCACAAAAGGAACGGCCGTGATGAACTGTTTCTGATCGGCGATACAAGTTATGTATATACACCAGTACGAGATATATTATGGGCATATTCAGAAGACGGCGGCATTACCTGGAGTGAATTGAGAAAAATTACTAATAATCCTAACAATAACTGGATATCTGAATTTAGCCTCTGTGGTAATGATACTACCTTCCTGTTCTTTCGCAATAGAAATGGAATGAACTTCGTGGCTTTAGATACCGGTATCATTGCCGGACCAATAACAATAATCGGTGGTCTTGAATACCGAGACCCGAGAGCAGCAATGCATAATGATACTGTCTATTTCTTTTACCGGAACAAACATAATATTTTCTTACGCAAAGGGAATATCAATGGATTCCCTAACCAGACACTTGCAATATCAAGTAATGCAAGTATTAAATTGTCTTCCGCTGTTGCAGGTAACCAAAAATTAGGAATATTTTATTATCAATTTCCAGTAGATTCTCTTTTCTTTGCCTGGGCATCGATACCAACTGACACATTTTACCAAAAATTTACAGGATTCATTGGTAAAGACCTATTTTCAATAAATACTGGTGATACAATATTTGCAATTTTTAAGGATGCTTCAATTTCACCGTTTTACAGGATAGGTTTTATTCGCTCTTATGATTTTGGAAATAACTTTACCCCTCCGGTATATCTTTCAAATTTATTAACCTCAATTGGGAAAATTTCTCTATTGCGTAATGGCGATATAATAACTGCAGTTTGGGAGAGTAATGGCAAGATATATCAGCGTATTTCATACGATAACGGAATGAGTTTTTTTCCGATTGATTCTATCAATAAAGAGTTTGTCTATCTTCCTACCCTTGGTTTGGTTTCAGGAGAAATTAAAAAATTTTATTGCCAGCGCGGAGATAATAACACCGATGGCTACAACCCAACAGACCCCAATTATTTCCATCCCAGTCACGGCACGAAGATGCTCGGCATTGTTGGTGGATATGCAAAGGATAACTATATCGGTGTTGCACCCGGCGCCCAGTTCATAGTTGCCAAGACCGAAAATCCTGACTCACTCTATGAATTTCCTATTGAAGAAGATACTTACATTGCCGGTCTTGAATGGGCTGAATCAAAAGGCGCCGATATAGTTTCAAGTTCACTCGGATATACAAATTGGTATAATTGGCCCAACGATTATGACGGTAAGACTTCGCCCGCATCAATTGCAGTATATGAAGCAACAAAAAGGGGCGTCATAGTTGTTACTGCTTCCGGCAATGTAGCAATACCGCAAATTGTAATCCCGGGTGATGCAGTAAATGCAATCACTGTCGGCGGCATTGATTCCACATTCCGGCGCTGGCGTTATTCAGGATTTGGACCAACTGCCGACGGCAGGATGAAACCAGAAATAGTCTGTCTTTCTGCCGCACCCGTAGTCGTCAATCCTGATGAAAAAAATTCGTATTTTTTGTCATTTGGGACTTCCGGCGCAACTGCCCTTGTGGCTGGAATCTGTGCCCTCCTACTTGAAGGACATCCACGCTGGACCGTTGATTCATTGAGAAAGGCGTTGTTTGAGACAGCAAGTTTTGCACAATCACCAAGTGATAGCATTGGCTATGGCTGGCCTGATGCAGTAAAGGCATTTTATTATACACAACCATTAATAAAACCGATTAAGGATTGTGAATTCCTAACACCTTTCCCCAACCCATTTACACTATCGGAACATAATAGATTATATTTGCCCTTTTATTTGAATACCAAAACATATGTTGAATTGCGTATCTATTCAATCACCGGAAGGCTGATAAAGAAAATAGAAACAAATAAACCACTCGCACCAGGAAGATACAACGATACAAATCCCCTCACTCCAAATGCTGCTTTTATCTGGGATGGAAAGGATGAAAATGGAAGCTATGTCGGTTCCGGTGTGTATTATTGTTTCCTTTATACTTATGGTACTGGCAATGATGTGACAAAAGTTGTGGTTGTAAAATAAAAGGAGGTCCAATGTTTGAAAGCTTATTTAAACTAAAACAAAATAATACGAATATAAAAACCGAAATTTTAGCAGGTATTACCACATTTATGACAATGGCTTATATAATTGCTGCAAATCCCTTGATTTTACAGGCTGCGGGAATGGATAAAGGTGCAGTTACCCTTGCAACCTGTATTGTAGCAGGGTTGATAAGTATTACAATGGGACTATTGTCTAATTATCCTATTGCCCTTGCACCAGGAATGGGTTTGAATGCTTTTTTTGCCTATTCAATATGTGCAGGAATGGGAATAGACTGGCGCGTTGGTTTGGGGTTTTTCTTTATTGAGGGTATAATTATCATCATAATCACACTCACAAAATTAAGAGAAATCATAATAGATTCTATTCCATTTACACTGAAGTGTGCAGTGAGTGTAGGAATAGGACTTTTCCTTGCATTCATAGGATTCGAGCAGGCCGGGCTAATCACCAAAGACCCGGTCACTTTCGTAAAAATCTCACCAATTGCTAATTCCGATGTCTATCCCAAGATAATCTTAGCAGGAATAGTTCTTGTTATAACAACAATCCTTCTTGTAAAAAGAATTAAAGGTGCGATACTAATCGGCATTCTTCTCGGGACTTTATTAAGTTTTATACCCTTCTTCAAAACCAAAGGTGAAATACTACAATTATTAAAACCTTCTCTGGCACCGACATTCTTCCAACTTGATATAATTGGCGCCTTGCAATGGTCATTCGTGACATTAATATTTACTCTGTTATTCGTTGACTTCTTTGACACTGCAGGAACCGTAATCGGACTCGCAGTAAAAGCAAAATTCACTGATGACAAAGGACATATTCCAAGGATAGGCAGAATTCTATTTGCTGATTCACTGGGACCGGTTGTGGGTGCCTTGGTAGGCACATCAACCGTGACTTCTTATATTGAGAGTGCTGCAGGAATAGAAGAAGGTGGCAAAACAGGTCTTACTGCTGTCACAACCGGTATTTTGTTTTTAATTGCCATATTTGCTGCCCCGCTTGTTGGCTTTATTCCCTCTGTTGCAATCGCTCCTGCACTGATAATAGTTGGTATAATGATGATGAAATCAGTAATAATAATTGACTTCTCTGATTATTCTGAGGCAGTGCCCGCATTTATCACGATTACAAGTATGCCCTTTACCTACAGCATTTCAAACGGTATATCACTTGGTTTTCTATCCTATGTTTTGATAAAATTGTTTAGTGGCAGAGGGAGAGAAGTTTCGGTCATAATGTATATCCTTACAGTATTCTTTTTGATATTTTTCATCACCAGCCCGGTATTCAAACAATGAAGATAGAAAAAAAATCATCGACCCCTATTGCCTTGGTTGCACCCCCAGGTGGGAGAGAACTTACCCAGCTCGTTGATAAAGAACTCGTTAAGAGGCGCTATGGTAATATTAAAAGCAAAACATTCATTGTTCCATGTGAATGTCCGAGGTTCGCTAATGGTGAAGCCCGGGCAGTTCTATATCAATCAATCAGGGGATGCGATGTTTATATAATTGCTGACATTGGTAATTATGGTTGTAAATTTATAATACAAGGTTTCGAATCACCGATGAGCCCTGATGACCATTTTCAGGATATAAAAAGGGTGGTTGCAGCAATAGGTGGTCGAGCAAATCGGATTAATGTAATTATGCCCTTACTTTATCAAAGCCGACAGCACAAAAGGACTGCAAGGGAATCACTTGACTGTGCACTTGCCTTACAGGAATTACAGAATCTCGGTGTAAAAAATATAATTACATTTGATGCTCATAATTCCCATGTCCAGAATGCGGTCCCTTTGATGGGTTTTGAAAACCTCCATGCAAGTTATCAAATAATCCGCTCCCTGCTTGAGAACGAAAAAGAAATTATTGTGGATAAAAACAAGCTAATGGTTGTAAGCCCGGACGAAGGAGCAGTAGACCGATGCCTTTATTATGCCAATAGCCTTGGTGTAGAACTTGGATTGTTTTATAAGCGGCGTGATACAACAAGGATTGTTGATGGTAAAAATCCGATCATAAAACACGAATTTTTGGGTGCAAGTGTATCAAGAAAAGATATTCTAATCGTGGACGATATGCTGGCATCCGGAGAATCAATGCTTATGTCAGCAGAAGAACTAAAAAAATACGGGGCGAACGATATCTATGTGATTGTCACATTTGCGCTATTAACAGATGAAGGGGTGAAAAGATTTGAAAATGCATTCAAGCAGAATCTAATAAAGAGAGTTTATGCCACAAATCTTACATATCGAAATCCGAAATTGAAAGATACAAAATGGTTCAAAGAAGTTGATGTATCAGAATTTATTGCCTATTTTATTGATCGATTTAATAGTGACAAATCAATAAGTGCTCTTCTTGATACATCAAGTAAAATTCATAAGTTCTTAAAGAAACATTGATTTTTGTATTTGCGACCCCATCTCCATTAGGATTTACGCCTTGAAATGGAGATATTCCAAAATCCTAAGCAGTGCCAAAAGAACCGCCCTCAAAACCCGGCATAAAAAAGACTATGTATGCAGGTAGCAAACCATAACCTTGATTATTTGGAAACAAATGATCTTATTTATCATCTTAACCAATTTATATTTTAGTGAGCTTGACATTTACACATTAATAATTAAAATTATCAAAAGGGGGTTTTATGAAGCAATTAACCATCTTAGGTGCCTTGATATTTAGCCTTTCATTCAGTCAAAATCTTTTACCTAATCCAGGCTTTGAAAACTGGACCGGCGGAATGCCTGATGACTGGTATAAAGATGATTCTATATTGATCTATCAAGAAGATGTCATTGTTCGCTCAGGAAATTTCAGCGTAAAAGACAGTTTAATAACAACAACCCAGGAACGAGCAGATTTCACTTCTAAAAGATTCGCAGTAAATCCAAATACTCAATATACATTTTCAATCTGGGTTTATGACAATGACCTTGCAGGCAGGGTGCGACAGGCTATTGCCTGGCGTGTTGGTGGAATCTGGAGCAATATCTGGTCAAATAGTTATTCAGGAAATTCAAGTGCATGGCAGCAACTAACCCTGACTGCAATATCCCCTAATGGTGCTGATTCGGCTTATGTATTTATCCGCGCTTATGACAGTATTCAGGCATGGGATGGGGGAGCAGTATTTTATCTTGATGATGCATCATTCACACCGCCTCAAACCCAGGCACCCGTAATCGTGCGGGTCTGGCACAAACCGACAAATCCCGACGCTGGTGTGTTGACAAATGTTTATGCACCAGTATCAGACGATGGCACAATCGCTGCAGATACACTATTTTACGGAGTAAATAATCTCAATACCCTTATCAAAGTATCTCATTCGGCAATAACAAATGATACATTCATATTTCAGATACCAGGTCAATCGTCTGGTGATACAGTATTTTATTATCTAAAATTTACAGATAATGATAACCTTAGCACCTTCTCTGATACCTACGCATTCTATGTAGGGAAAATCAATATTTATATAAACGAAGTATATTATGATGCGCCGGGAACGGACTCCGGCTGCTTTATTGAACTTTTCGGGACACCAAATCTAAACTTAAATGGGTTCACTCTCATTGGAGTCAATGGTAATGGTGGCGCACCTTATGCTACAATAAACCTTTCCGGATATTCAATACCTCAAGATGGATTTTTTGTCGTGGCCCAGAATCCATGGGTCCCAAATGCAGACTTGGTTACCCCGAATGCAGATTTACAGAATGGACCCGATAACCTTGAATTAAGATTCAATAATATTGTAATAGATGCGCTTGGTTATGGTGTTCTTAATGGCTGGGTATTCACCGGTGAATGGTTGCCAGCAACCGATGTGAATGCAGGACGCTGTCTGGGTAGATTTCCCGATGGCGCTGATACCGATAATAATTTTGTTGACTTCAATGACTATGATACACTTACTCCAGGATTACCAAATCCAGTTTTAGGAATATTTGAAAGTGGTCGCAAGGTTGTCAGAAAAGTTGCTGTAAAAAATCCTGTTTTATCTGTTATGAAATTTTCTGAAATAATAACTAATAATTGTTCTGTGCCGCTTTATGTTTATAATACTACTGGACAGATGATAAAGAAAGTTGAAGATAAAAATGTCCGGTTCAACCTTCCTGCTGGAGTTTATTTCATAAAAACAGAAGGAATGAAACAGGAGATTTTAAAAATAGTGATAATAAAATAAATTAAAAGTCCTGGGCAGATAATATTACACCACCAGAGAATTTTCTTGTTTTATATGAATACAGGGCACTCAGTTTTAGTTTTGAAGTCCCCAACTCTACCCCTGTATGCCAGTTCCATTTTGGGTCGGAAATAAAATTGATCTTAACACCCTGACTTGGATTTATTATAAATCCAAAAATGAAATCTGTAAAATCTTCAATTCCTTCATAAATCAATTCGCCGGCGATTGTAATTATCCCACCACCGATTCTTACTCCGGCGCCGGTATGTGTAAATTTCTTTGTCGCAAGATTTGTTTTATAACCAAACCTGACATACTGATTTATAACACAAATCAAACCGATCGTATTCTCAGTTGTATCACCAAATTGTCTTGCATATCCAATAGAAAATGCACCTGGTAATTTTACTCCCGCGCCGATTTCATAAATAATATTTGTGCCTTCGCGAGAAATTCCTAATCCCAGATTTCCGAGAGTCAGACCACTATTAATGATTTTTGGATGATAGGTGAAAAATAATTCTGCACCGGTTTCAATGCCGATCCCTGCGGGGTTGCTCAAAACACTTATTGAGCGGATAGGTAAAGGAACAAAATTGGCCTCATTAAATGGACTTAGTGAAACTAAAAAAATTATAATAGCCATTAATAAGTATATCCAACGGCAGAAATAAATCAACAATTTTAATTTTACTCTACCACTACATACCCCTGTGTTGTTGAACCAAAGACTTCAGGAGAATACATCTCTTCAGCCTTTGCTGCAGGTGCAAGGAATTTTCCACCAGTTCCTGCACGGACAAAATAGACCTGCGTGTGTTCACCAGGGAAAAGTTCTTGGGCGAAGAAAAGCATTTTATCATCATATCGTTCTTCGTGGTCAAAACTGCCCCACCAATGTCCCTTCTCTTGATATTGTTCTTCCCAGTATTGTTCCTGGACTGCACGCGCTTCAGTTGCAAATGAGGTTTGGATTGGTTCAAATCCTGCAGGCAATGGATCTTCAACAACTGCAAATATTCTTGTTTCCGGCACAACGATATGTAAGACAACCTTATAAACCTCTCCCCTTTTGAATTTGCCAACAGGTTTTCCATCAAGGGTCAATATTTCTTTCCACAGATAGAATCCTTCATCAAAGGCAATAGGATTTTCTTTATATGCATAAGACATTCTTAAAGTGTAGTATAATCTTCCGGTTCCCTGTTTTGAGACCTTTATCGGCAGTAGTTTATTTTTCTCAATCTTATCAAGCGAAAACAGAAATCTTCTTGGTGGTTCATTAGTCCTTCCTCTAAATGTCTCTTTCAGAATTTCTTTTCCACCCAGAACAATCCTTGCCATGAAATCGGGTTCTTCTTTTTCATACTTCCTGTAGTATGTCTGGAATGCATCAAATACAAAGGCATTTTCATGGGTTGTTGGTTTAGTCTTTTTGGAACGCTCTTGGACAAGCCACTTTATCGTCTGATCTTTGTACGGAAAGTCAATTCCAAGTTCAGTAAATGTCTGAATCACAAATCCTGTCACCTTTGCCGGTGAAGGAAATGTCCAGCCCCTGAGTTCATCTTCTTCAAAGTGTGCACTTGTTGGTGAAAGTTTTATTTTATTTGTTATTGCCCGCACAAGTTCATTCTCAAACCTTGAACCCAGACCAAATTTTCTGCCTGCTTTCAATAATAATGTCTTGCCAAAGACCGAAATCTGTTCACTTCTCTCAAATAATTTGTTTGCATATCCTGCCTCACCCATTTCACCCCAGATGCTCAATGAATACAAACAGAATGTCTTGGTGGTAAGTTTAGCATATATATTATAAGGATAGGTCCAATCAACATCTTCCCAGCGCAGGACCGTTTTCAAAAATTCTTTTCCTTTTTCAACAGCCTTCTCGTCAATCCTGTATCCAGCATCACTTGCCCTTTTTAAAACATACATTGTATATGCAGATAGATATGGACATGGATACCAGCTTTCTCTGAAATACAAAAATCCACCCCTGTATGACTGGTATTGTGAAACTTCATCGAGAACCTTCTGAACCGAGTCTCTTAGTTCCTTGCCCAACACCGGAGCGAGTTTGAATTGATTAATAATATCTTCACCCACAATCAATGGTAGAATCCTTGATAACCTTTGTTCAAGACAGCCATAAGGATAATCAAGCAAATGCTCAATACCCTTTTTCATTCCTGCAAGGACAGAAGACGATAAAAGAATTTCAAGACCGCCGGTATTCTCATAAATATTATCAGGAACGACAATACCTTCAAGTGCAGAATCTGTCGTAGACGAAAATGTGGCGACTGCTTCAACGAATGGCGGAGACTTGACTGGAATAGAGAGTTTTAATGCATCTTTTTCATTTCCCATATGTGCATTAAACCTGAATACCGCATTACCAGTTTTTTCTGCAACAAAATCGAAAAGAACTTCCTTGCTGACATTGGGTGGTAATTTTACACTCTTTTTGTTATCACCAAGTATTTTAAGCCCCTCAATACTACATTCTACGCTTGCCACATTTTCCTGATTCGTCCGGTTATGCAGAACTACACCCGCCGAAAATTTATCGCCGACCCTACAGAATCTCGGGATTGAACCCGAAACTATGAATGGCAGATTCACCACAAATGTCGATTCAGCAGAACCAAATTCACTATTTTTTGTCTGGGCAACGAGCATGATCCTGAATTTTGTTAGATTATCAGGTAGAATAAATTTTACTTTGCCCTTGCCATTTTCATCAGTCTTCAAATCACCTTTGTAATATACCGTAGAGATAAACTTTTCCCGATACGGGATACCTTCGCCAGCACCACCTCCACCCCTTTCTTCACCTTTTTCACCATAACTTCTTTGACCCAGAATATTCAATCTTGATTCTATTGTCTTTACTGAAAGTGGCCTTGTGCCATAAAAATAATCAAAAGGCTGAGGTGTTTTAAAGGCAATCAAATTGAGCACGCCAAGGTCAACAACAAATAGACTCAATTCACAATTCTTTACCGGTCTATTCAGATAATCTTTCACTTCATAGAATACTGTGACACTATCCCGTGGACGATATTCTGTTTTGTCAGAATGTGTATTGACTACAAGATGTTTCTCTTTTGTATCAACCTTTAAATTCACATAACCAATCTTAAATTGGGGTTTGCCTAAATCTTCCTGTTTCTCTTCATCCCAGGATAAATCCTCAACCCTGCCGCGCAAAAGCATTACGCAGATATAAACATTGGGCAGATCAATTGATTTTATAGGTATTTCAATGTAATCTGCATTCCCCCTGAGTTTTTTTGTAAATTTTCTTAATATTAGTTCGCGTTCCACAGTAACAAGTGCACTTGCTGAATCATAGGGTGATTTTACCAAAATCCTTGCAGTATCACCAATCTGGTATATATCTTTATCCGCCACAAGTTCAATCATATCATCATCACGCATCTGCCATCCTGCATAACCCGGTCCAGCAACATAGAAGTAGGTCTTGTTAAAAGATTGTCTTCCTTTTTCATCCTTTGTAAATGCCTCAACATAATAATAACCTGGATTATCCGGCTTGAATCTTATTAGATTTGAATCAATCTGACTCGTAATCTGTTCTTTCTTTATCACGGTCTCAAAATATTCAGATACCCATTCATACCTGCCACCGAGCCTTGCCTTTTTAATTGATTTCCATTCTGCCTTCACAAATTTTAGTTCCACCTTTTTATTGCTGATTTTTTCACCCGAAGGTCTTATTGTAATCAAACTTAACTCAACTGGCTCAGTGATTGTATATAAATATTTTGTTTTCTTCATACCTATA
Source organism: uncultured bacterium (assembly GCA_964559225.1). Lineage (GTDB taxonomy): Bacteria > Hydrothermota > Tepidihabitantia > SM23-42 > JAOAFX01 > JAOAFX01. The sequence goes on from CAZLGA010000010.1 coordinate 41,618, forward strand.
AGCACATTTGCCGGAAATACAAGCCAGTTTTGCCTTCCAGAAAGGGTCTGTTTATTCGGTGCAACCACGGTCCCTTCAAGGGTAATCATTGAAGGAACTTTTATATCTTTTGATTGAAGTTTTGCAACAACTGAATATTTACCCTGATTATCAAGTCTACCCCTGCCTGAACCAATAACACCACGGATATCATAATCATAACCAGCACTGAAACTGTAGTTTTTATATTGGGGAAGGTTAAAGTAATAATAATCCTTATACAAAACCCATTCCACTTCAGCATTCGCCATCGGCATTCCGAATAAATACCGTCCTTCAATTCTCCCCTTAAACTGGTCGCCCGCGATAAATGTATCTTTATCAGCGAACGCCTTCACCTCAAACTCTGCGGGTCTGAATGCCTCAACCCTGAACGAGTGATAAAAATTGAAATCTTTTTTTGGTAGATAGACACTGATTGAGTAGTAGCCTGTTGGTGCGTCTTCGGGTATATAAACATCTCTAAAAAACGACCCAAATTGATTTACATTGATTGTATCATTGATAATTATCTCATCCCTTGAATTTTTTACCACAAATCCCACTTTGCTCAAATCCGGCAGTATCCATTCACCCCTTCTTTTCTTACGCAAAATACCCTTAATATGGACAGTCTCACCACTCTTGTATAATCCTTTTTCGGTAAATATATAACACCCATATTCTTCAGACCTTATATTCCAGTTATATGAAATATCAAATCTCCAGGGATCAATTCCAAAATTCCACTGATTTGAATACACTGCAACATCATCTCCCCTGGAAACTGTAATCCAGAATTTTGGTTCATAATAAGTTGTATATGATTCCATTTCGTATTCACTCTCATATTCGTAGGTCTGTCTTTCCTGTGGTATTTTTAACTCAGCCCAACCCGGTAATTCTACAAAACCTTTTGCATCAGTATATCCCTGTGCCAAAACCTGATTCTTATCGCTTCGGAACTGAACAAGGGCATTTGCTAAAGGTGTTGTATTATTCAAAGAAGTTATCCAGACAAGATTATTCTCTGGTGAATACTTCCAGGTTACACCAAGGTCATTAACCTCGCACAATGTCTTGAGATAGCGATAACTATTGTTGTCTCCATATTGTCCCAAATTATCAAACTGAATAAAGACAAATCCACTCTTCTCTTCACCGAGTGCTTCTTTTAATTCAATGGGAAATCTTATCTTTTTATTACGGTATTTTTTATACGAATCAACCCGCCATAATTTTGAAACATTGAATAGACCATGGCTATTGAACTTCTCATAGACGTTAAAAACTCTTCTTTCATTCAGGAACGGAATCACATTTTCAAGGCTCACTAACCCCATTTCAAGATACACACTATCGACATTCACAAATGTCGCAGGAAATCTCAAATCACTATATTTCTCAACAATATTTATCCGCTCAGGAATTTCTGCAAAAGGAAGATAATCACCTACTTTCAACATAAATTCATAATCTTTATCCAGATTGTTGCCAAATTTATCCTTCAAATTCTTTGATATCCTTATCCGATATTCTGAATTTAACTTAAATGGCAAATAAAGAAAGACACGAGATTCAGAATACGTCTCCTGTTTGTAATGTTCAGGTATTGAATCAAGGGGTGGGCTGAAAGAGATATTTTTTACTACTTCACTATGGGTAACAGGGTTTGAAAAACATAAACTCAAAGGATATCCACCTGGAATCTTCTCTGAATAATTAATAAGTGAGAGATAATTATAGGTATTGAATGATAAAACACGCTCAAGATTCGTACCGAGATTACCAACTTTAGCAAACAAATTAGGATATATGTTGACTTCAATCAAAGCCTCCTGTGGCAATGGATGCGCTGGAACAAGGACGAGTGTCTTACTATTATTCCAATTCTTCAATGGCCAATCCTTTTTCTCGTCATCCCGCAATTGCCTTATGCTGAATGCAATCTCCTGTTTATATGGTGCGTTCTTCGGTTCTTTGTGACCGCAATAGACATAGGAAGGCTGACCATGTGTAGCAAAAATCTTTATTTTATCACGCACCCTTTCTGGTGCCATTTCAAGATTAAAATAAAGATATATAGGTAATTTTAAATCAATGTAATTTGAACCATGATAAGGGATGGAAGTGATAAGTGTTGGTCTAATACTCTCAAATGTCCAGGTGGTATCCCTTTCCATACGCATTCCAGCAAGGGATTGAATCTTATCTTTTCTGAGTGTAACAGTGAATTCAGTAGCGGGTTGCAAGGTATCTAAAGGTATAAATGCCAAGGTTCTTGAACCAAGCCAGCGATATTTACCTTTTATTTGCGGATTGAATTCAAGTGGTCCTTCTGTCTCTTCCCTTGGTATCGCCTGGACCGGTGCCATTGCCTGATTAAATCCAACAAGAATCTTAAATGTCTCAAGTTGCCCCTCAACCGAACCGACTGGTGAGATATGCGTAACCTTCAATGGAATCTTTTCACCCTCAAGAATCTGCTGGGTACTAATATCGATGACTTTCTTCTCTTTTTTGGGACAAGAAAAAAAGAGAATACATAATGTAATAATTGTGTAAATAAAAAATCTTCTCATCAAACCCCCTTTTTCATTAGGTATTTGCAAATAGTTTATTCAGAATTATAATAAAAGCAATAGTAGTCAGTTAGCAGTTGACAGTAATATTGTTTCGCGTTTTCCGGTTGCGAGAACCGTTTCGTTGGACAGTATTGTCCTATCGTTAATGTAAAATTCTTACGAATTAGTTCCAAAATATATCCTTTAAAAACCTTCATCGCCATTTATATCCCTTGTTAATTGGATGCGGAATTTAGCCGTAAGGATTTTATCTCTTTGCAGTTAATGCGTTAGCCTTTCATAAGCCATTATAATCCTGGCCTCTGTGTCAGGACGATGCTGCGCATATGTCATCTATGTTTCTGCCTGGCTACCGAGTTTTACATCCTTTACAGCACTGGCAACGACATAAATCCTTATATTGTTGCTCTCCGGATCTGCAGGAAGAACAAAAAATCCCTTACGGGTTTTGTTATAACCCAATGTCGCACCGTATATTACTTCATTATCTTGAAATGTCACTTTAATCTTCATACCACGAAATGTAACAGGGTCAATCTTGCTGAATCCTTTCACATCCTGGTAATCTTTGTTGCCCTCATATGACTTAACGAAAAAAACTGCTTTTAATTTTTCGGTTTCGATCTCTTCAATATGACCATCCTGATGGATGAGATGGAATTTTGGTTTTTCTGCCACAAAGTCATGCGTCATACCTTTTACGACATTGCCGGTTTTATAATGCAAAACAACTTTATTGGCTTCGGTTTTCTGTTCCATAATAAAATATATTTGATTTTTTATAAAAGTCAAGTATTAATGTCGTTCCAACTTGAAAATAGCAATTTATTTTCCAACTTTAAAATCGCAACTT
>CAZLGA010000011.1:0-22725 GCA_964559225.1 uncultured bacterium
GAGATAAAAGCCTTACGGCTTAACTCCGGGATAAAAGCCTGACGGCTTAAATCCAAAGGGATAAAAGCCTGACGCCTTAACTCCAGAGATAAAAGGCTGATGTCTTGGGGGCAATTATGCCTTTTGCACAACAGTTATATATAAAGTGGAAATTGTTAAGTGGCTGTCGTTCCAACTTGTAAATAGCAGTTTTTTTCCAACTTTAAATTCGCAACTTTTTGGCTTAAGATTCTTTTCTGAAAAGGAGAAACATGATATTCTGATAGGATGACCAAAAAACGAGTAGACTATCAAAAAGCAGAGAACAGAAAAGTTGCGAATTTATAGTTGCATCTTCGGTTGCGATATTATATTGGCACGACAGCTCAGTTGACACTGATAAAAATTTGGATATAATTGCGAATGGAACTTTCGGTTAATATTGACCATATTGCGACACTGCGCGAAGCACGCAAAGAGAAATTTCCGGACCCAATTTTTGCCGCAGTAGAGGCAGAACTTGGTGGTGCAGATGGAATTACTGTCCATTTAAGGGGTGATAGACGGCATATTAAAGAAAGAGATTTGAGATTGCTCAGAGAAGTCATTAAAACCGAATTGAATCTTGAAATGGCTGTCACAGATGAAATGTTCCAAATTGCAACCACGATAAAACCTGACCGTGTCACACTGGTTCCGGAATCACCGGGTGAGGTTACAACCCAGGGCGGACTCAATCTGATAAATTTCAAAGGAGACCTGTCCGGATTTATTCAGAGATTAAAGGATAAAGAGATAAGAGTCGGTCTTTTTATTGACCCGGATTTAAACCAGATTAACGAAGCATTAAGAGTAAAGGCAGAATATATTGAAATAAATACAAATGACTATTCAAAGAATCCTAAAAATAGAATAGAAATTGATAAGATTAAAACTATGGCAAAAAAGGCTTTTGAATCCGGGCTTGAGGTCCATGCAGGCCACGGTATTGATTACAAAAATATCAACCTGTTGCTCAAAATAAATGAAATATCAAGTTATTCAATCGGCTTTGCAATCGTTGCCCGTGCTGTTTTTGTTGGCATACGCCAGGCAACGGAAGAGATGGTACAAATTATCAAAGGAGCAAAATGAGAAATATTGGTCTTAGAATGGCAATAGTTATAATCCTCTTAGTTGCGGGATTATACACACTCTATCCAACTGTCAAATTATATACCGCGAAAGAATTATCAAAAGAAGAAGAAAACAGTTTAATGAAAAGGGCTATCCATCTCGGTCTTGATTTAAAAGGTGGAATGCACCTTGTGCTTGAAATTGATACAACTGGATTAAAAGAAAAGCCAGCTGATTTAAGGGATAGAGCACTTGAGATTGTTAAAAATCGTATTGATGAATTCGGGGTTTTTGAACCAACAATAGAAAAGCAGGGGAGTTCAAGAATTCTCGTTCAGCTACCAGGTGTGGATAGAGAAAGGGCGTTAAACATAATCCGTAAGGTTGCGCATCTTGAGTTCAAACTCGTAAGTGACAAAACCCAGGATGTGATAACGAGTATTGATAAATATCTTGCAAAAGGCGATACGATGGGATTTGAGGAGCCGTTCAGTTCATATCTATTTAGTGTTGAAGGCGATTTAGGTTTTGATGTTCGGGATGAAGATTCATTAAAGACATTGATTGCTCAGGCACAAGAAATCATTCCTAAGGACCTCCAATTCTATTTTGGTCATAAAGAATCTTATCAAGCAAAGGAAGTGAAGAGGTTGTATCTTCTTAAAAAAGAACCGGAATTGAGTGGTGAAGCAATTCGCAATGCACAGCACAGCCCATATCAGGGTAGTGAACTCCAATACACAGGTGCCTGGATGGTTGAGATTGAATTCAAAAGAGAGGCCGCAAGACTATTTGCTTCGATAACCGGTAAAAATGTGGGAAAAAGGCTTGCTATCGTCCTTGATGATGTTGTTCAATCAGCCCCTTATATTAGAGAAAGAATCCCCCAAGGCAAGGCAGTGATAACTGGTAATTTTAAAGTAGAAGAAGCACGGGATCTGGCAATTGTTTTAAAGGCAGGTGCTTTACCTGCACCATTAAAAGTTGCTGAAGAACGTTCTGTTGGTCCTTCACTTGGTAAGGATTCAATTACCAAGGGGATAAGGGCTTCACTCATTGGTTCTTTAGCTGTTGTACTGTTTATGCTTGTCTATTATTCTTTGACCGGTCTGGTTGCAAACTTTGCCCTTGTGTTGAATGTAATATTGCTTATTGGGGTTCTTTCTGCCTTTGGTGGAACTTTAACAATGCCTGGCATTGCTGGTATTGCACTCACGATTGCTATGTCGGTTGATGCGAACATCTTAATATTTGAAAGAATAAGAGAAGAGCTCCGACTCGGGAAAACGGTCAGGACCGCAATTTCCCAGGGATTTTCTCGTGCCTGGCTTGCAATATTTGATTCAAATGTAACAACAATCATCACCGGGTTTGTTCTTTATATCTTTGGCACAGGTCCGATAAGGGGCTTTGCCCTTACACTCATCATCGGGTTGATTGCTAACTTAATCTGTGCAGTCTTTATTACAAAAACTATTCTTGATTACTTTACACATAGATTTGCAGTAACAAAGTTGAGGATATAATTATGGAACTGATAAAAAATCCAAATCTACCATTCATGTCCTGGAGAAAGTATGGCTTTATTTTCTCCAGCACGCTCGTTATAATTTCAATTTTATTAATAGTTTTAAAAGGTCCGAAACTTGGTGTTGATTTTGCTGGCGGTGCATTAATTTGGGTGAAATTTGAGAAACATTTAGAAGTAAGTGACATCAGGGCGTCGCTTGTAAAGATAGGACAGGAACAGGCATCAATACAAAAACTCGCCGGGACAAATGAATTCGTTATCCGTTCAGTTACTAAAGTTGACCCGGATAAATTCGCCAATGATGTGATTGCCCAGTTGCAGAAGGACTTTGCTGATAATCCTTTAGATTTAAGGGCAAAAGAAACAGTTGAGCCCAAGATAAGTGCAGAATTAACAAGAAACACAATTATTGGAGTTCTCGTGGCACTATTCTTAATGGGCATTTATATCTGGTTCAGATTTGATTTTCGCTTTGCTGCGGTATCAGTACTCGCTATCTTTCATAATATCGTCATAGTGATTGGTGCACTCATTCTTACAGGTAGGGAATTTACGATTGTAATTGTCGGTGCGCTTCTTACAATAGTTGGTTATTCCATTAACGACACAATCGTGCTGTCTGACCGTGTTCGAGAAAATCGTAAGAAATTACGGGGTATACCTTTTGTAGATTTGATAAATACGAGTATCAATGAAACTTTTTCGCGGACAATCTTAACTGGTTCATTCGTTATTGTTACTCTCTTCTGTTTATTATTTCTCGGTGGCCCGGTCATTGCTGACTTTGCATTTACTTTAATCGTTGGTTTGATATTTGGAACTTATGCCTCAACATTCATTGTCTGTGCACTGGTAACTGAATGGGAAGCAAGATTGCCCCAGAAAAGAAAATAAATCCTTTCTAAATAAAGTTATCAGTAAAACAATAGCACACATTGATTTAGCTAAAATTGTATGATTAGATTTTTAAAAATTGGATTCATCACTGGATTGGGGACAGGTTACATACCAATCGCGCCCGCCACATTTGCCTGTTGCATAAGCGTCTTGTTTTGGTATTTTCTGGTTGATTTTCCATTGATTTATTGGGCGGTCTTTGTGAATCTATTTATATGGGGTCTGGTAATCAGTCAGGAATTTGTTAAGGAATGGGGCAAGGACCCAAGGAAGATAGTAGTAGATGAATATACAACAATGCTCTTACCTTTGTATTTTGTGCCCAAAATAATTCTGCCACTTATGATTGTATTTGTTTTATTCAGACTTCTTGATGTCATTAAACCACCGCCGTTAAGACAACTGGAAAAACTTTCCGGTGCCTGGGGTATTATGCTGGATGACCTGGGGGCTGCAATTTATACAGCGTTGATAATTATTGTATTGAGATTTTTCTTCCCGCACATATAGTTAACCAATTTATTGGACATATTGTTATTTGCCTGATAAATCAGGCAAATATACCGAGTACTACCCAATCTTGTATTTATCTGATTCATCGGGCATAAAACCCAAAATTTTTATCGCCCTATTCATAAGTCTCTTCCCATTATCTTAAAAATCATCTCAATCTCTTCTTCTGTGTTGTAAAAATGTGGTGAAAAACGCAAACAATTATTGCGTAGTGATATAATTACTCTGTTCTTATTTAGGTATTCATATACTTTTCTGGAATTTTCTGGTTTTATTGTTATGATGCCTGATTGTGGTTCTTTTTCTGGTGTAATCACCGGGATCTTCAATTCTTCAAATCCTTCCCTTAACTGTCTTTTTAATTTCAATACCCTTGTTTGAACATTTCTCACCCCAAAACCGAGGAGAATTTTTATGTGTTCAGTCAAACCGCTTATGCCAATCACATTTCTTGTTCCCATTTCAAACATCCTGGCATCTTTAAATAATGGGGGAGAGATTTCAAAATTTTCAAAACTCTTCCAGTCAACACCAAGCCAGCCCGTATGTAGTCTTTTTAATATTTTAAAATTTTGCTTGTTTACATACAAAAAACCCGCGCCTCCGGGTCCGAACAGCCATTTACCACCACCAGCGGAAAGAAAATCTACCCATATTTTCTTTGTATCAAATTCAATTGCACCGATTGATTGTATCCCATCAACAATAAGAAATATCCCCTTATTTCTCAAAAATTCAGATAAAGGCAATAAATCAATCACTTCTCCGGTAAAAAATTGAGTATGGTCAAGAACCACCGCGCGGGTCCTGCGGGTAAGGTTTTTCTTGATAATTTTAACTGGGTCACCGCCACACAAATTCACAAATTTTTTATTTATTTCAGGTAAATTGTGTTGAACAACATAACGGACCGCTGGAAAAACTTCATTCATTACAATTATTTCATCACCTTCTTTTAAAGGCAGGTTAATCAGAGCAATATAAATTCCTTCAGATGTATTATGGGTGAATGTGATTTCTTGAGGTTCGGCGTTGACGAGTTTTGCATAAAATTTTCTGCTAATTCTCAATTTTTCAAAATAAGTTTCAAAATCAAATTCGGCCCGGCTCTGATAAACCCTTGTACATTCTTCAATCGCCTCTTTTGCATTTATACTCATCGGTCCGGTGCTTGCGTGATTCAGGTATATTTTACTTTGCGTTATTGGAAATAATTTCCTGAATTTATTTATTTTATCGGTATATTGTTGCAAAGACTTCATCTGGAATCTCCTTTAAAAAAGGTGAATTCCTTGTAAAAATGGAATTGCCCTGATAGTTTTTGCGCTTGTCGGCTGTTGTAATATATAATTTTTTCTTCGCCCTTGTTATCCCCACATATAATAATCTTCTTTCTTCTTCATACCTTCCTTCTTCTCTTGCTTTATAATGAGGTATTATACCATCTTCTACACCCGTTATAAACACAACTTCAAACTCAAGTCCCTTGGCATTATGTAGCGTCATTAAAGAAACCTTCTCATTTGACCATTCGTCAATATCACTTTTTAGAGAAATGCCTTCTAAATAATCCTGAATTGTGGCTGAAGGATTGTTTTTGACAAAATCATTGATTGAGATAAGCAATTCTTCTACATTTTTACGACGATTAATTTCTTCTTCAGTTTCTCTCCTGCGCAAATGCTCAAGATAACCTGTTTCATTGGCGATGCGCAAAGCAAGGTCATAAAGATTAAATTTTTTACTCATCTCCATAAATTTTTCTAACATTTTGATAAATGCCTTTATACTATCAATACTTCTTTTGCTCAAATCATTTATTTCAGAAACCCTTTTCAATGCTTCAAAAAATGTTAAATTATTTTCCTTTTGAAACCTGATTATTTTATCAATTGTGTCTTTCCCGATGTTTCGTGCAGGTAAATTTACTATTCTTTTCAAACTTATGGAGTCGTTAGGATTGTTAATCACACGAAGATAAGCAAGCATATTTTTAATTTCTGCCCGCTCATAAAACTTTAATGCACCAATCACTTCATAAGGAATTTTATATCGAGCAAAGCATTCTTCAAATACCCTTGATTGATAATTCAAACGATAGAAAACCGCAATTTCATTAAACTCCCGGTTATAATAATGTTCTTCAAGAATCTTCTGAGCGACAAATTCTGCCTCGTGTTTATCGTCATCAGCATCAAAATATTCAATCGGGTCACCTATTTCATTCTCACACCATAAAACTTTTTTCTTACGCTGGGTATTATTTTTAACAACCTCTGAAGCCGCCTTCAATATAATTTTTGTTGAACGATAATTCTGCTCAAGTTTAATAACCGTGGTTCCAGGATAATCTTTTTCAAAATCAAGAATATTTCTGATTTCTGCCCCGCGCCAGGAATAAATTGACTGGTCATCATCTCCTACCACGCAAATATTTCGGTATTTTGAGGCGAGAAGCTTTGTTAAAATATACTGGGCGCGATTTGTATCTTGATATTCATCAACCATTATATATTTGAATTTTTCCTGATATTTCTCAAGGACATCAGGATGTGTCACAAATAATTCTACCGTCTTTAATATCAAATCATCAAAATCAAGGGCATTGTTTTCTTTAAGTCTTTGATTGTAAATTTTATATATTGTCTTTACTGTATTACTGAAAGTATTAAAAGAAGTCTCGTATTCTACCGGAGATATTAAATTCTCTTTTGCACGATTGATGCAATGCAATACAAAATCAGGTTTTAATTCCCGTATATTAAGATGCAATTCGTTGAGACACTCTTTTATCAATGCCATTTGGTCAGATTCATCATAGATTGCGTAATTATGTGGTATATTTAGTTTTTCAGATTCCTTTCTCAATATTCGTGCACAGGTGGAATGATATGTCCTTATCCAGACCTCCGGTTTTTCATCATTTAAAAGACAACATACCCGTTGTTTCATTTCATCAGCCGCTTTATTTGTAAATGTTACCGCAAGGATGTTTTCGGGCTTTATTCCTTGTGAAATCAGATATGCAATCCGATATGTTATCACCCTTGTTTTTCCACTACCAGCACCAGCAAGAATCAATATTGGACCATTTATTATTTGAACTGCTTTCCATTGTTCGCTATTTAACTCTTTTTTAAAATCACCAATATTATTAAACATAAATTTTATCTCAACCCGGCAATGCTGAAAAATACAAGTCCGAACAATCCCAAAGCGATTAATTCTAAATATATATTTTTAAACTTACTTGAATTGTATTCGAACATAAGTCTCTCTTTTAGTGCCATAAATATTATAATAACAATTAGATAACCGATTCCAGAGCCAAACGAAAATATAACGACAGGCAAAAGACTTGATTTAAGATTGATACTCAAAAAAATAAGCCCATAGACTGCATAATTTGTATAAAAGAAATCAGGATAATTTTCAAAAAGGACTGCAAGATTTGAAGAAAATCTATGCAACAAAAATTTTGCGTAATAAATAATAAAATAATTAATTACCAGAATAAAGACTATTTGCAGATAATTAAGATTGAGCGGAATCAAAATAAAATTATTAACCAGTATAGAGACAGATGAACATATTATCATTATTATTGTAAGAATAAAACCAATTGAAAGCGATTCTTTGATACTCGTTTTATAAAGGATAAGCGGAGAAATCCCAAGCATATAATACAAAACTATATTCTTTCCGATAATCATTTCGCCAAAAATATTTAACAAATTATCATTCATTTTTTTTCAGTATTCCGTAAAAGGCGATGACAATCCCTGTCATTGTAAATGCACCAACAGGTGAATTGAAAAACAAAATCAAGGTCGCATTCGGGTCCACATTCAATAAAGGCTTGTTTAATATCATCCCTTTTCCGAATATTTCGCGCAGTGTGCCAGTTAAAAAAAGACAAAAGATTGCAGGCAGATATTTCAGGGCTGACGAAAACCCACATTTGATTCCTGAATGTTTATTATCAATTTTGTTAATACTCTGAAGAATATAACTATTCACTGCAATCAAGGGTATAAATACCACAAGATTACTGTATAACGCAGGAATCTTATGAGAAAGAAAACCACTTAGAATTGATATTATCATTGAAGTTACTATTATCAATATAAATGTCCTCTCTGGTTCTTTAATACGACCCCCAATAAAACGGAAAATAAGGGCTGAAAAGAAAATGGTTATTAAAACTACCATTCCTATCCCAAGGGCATTTACAGCAGAATCAGTAAGCGCGACAAAAGGAGTTACACCAAGTATGAGCAATAATTCATCTTCTTTATATTTCAAATTCATTTCAAATATTCTCTAAATCTTTTAACATTGTCCTGGACACTCTTTATTAATGCCTCTGATGATACTGTAGCACCGCTTATAGCATCGGGAAAACCAGTTTTGAATTTATCAAGAAATTCCTGTTCTCTTATTTTTTCACCAATACCTTCGGTCTCCATAGAATAAATAATAATTATTTTTTCAATGGATGCCTGCTTGTTTACTCCGGCGAGATACTTTATGGTATCAAGATATCCAAATGTTTGACCATAAAAAACTATTCCCAGAGTTTCAGGATATGCAACTGCATACCAGAGCGTATCTTTTATTAGCTCCAAGAATCTATTTGCTGACGGAAAAATCTCGTTTTTTCTGTCTGTAATTTTGCTTTCCCCAATTAGTGGAGTATACATTTCAATTCCTTTTTTTACACCTTCACATACCGCCTTAGATGAAATCGTTGCCCCTGCTACCGCATCGATTTCTCCACCATCTTTTTTCAATAAAATCTGTGTTGCATTCTTCCCAATAAATTGCTTTAAAAAAGCATTTTCCCTTACCTTAGAACCAAATCCCTGCGTTTCTTTAAACCCCTCATTTTTTCCGGCAATGTAAACTCCGGTAATTTGTCTGGCGGTATCAACTCCCACAGTTATTGGAATCACACCTGCATAGCCTCTGGACCATATTTTAAATACAAAACCTTTAATATTTTTTGAAGAATCATTAACCTGCCACAGGGTATCAGGAATTACTGGTATAAATTCTGCTCCGTCAATAACCTTCTTCAGAATTTCATTTTTATTACTGGTCTGTGCAATCAATGGATTTGTTGCTTCATTCAATATTACCAGTATAAAAACTGCCAGAAAAAAAATAATAAAGAAATAGATTGTCTGTCTTAATTTTTCTGACATTTGTTCCTCCTTTTTATACTCATTTTTTCTATCAAAGGCGTTAGGATATTCATTAAAAGTATTGCTGGTGTTACACCTTCTGGGTAACTTGAAAAATATCTGAATAACACAGTAAAAAAACCACAGCCAATTCCAAATATCCATCGTCCACTTTTTGTTAAAGGTGTAGTAACCCAGTCTGTAATCATAAAAAATATTGCAAGGATAACACCTCCAGAAAATAACTGGAATAATGGATTAATACCACCGGGGATAATTAAATTTAATAAAAGAAAACTCAATATATAACCAACCACAATTCTGAAATCAATGATTTTCAGAAAAAACAAGAATATTCCACCTAATAGCAACATAATTTTGCAGGTCTCACCGATTGCCCCGCCAACCTGACCAAATAGTAATAATTTCAAATAATCTGGCGAACTAAACCTTTCAAGAATTAAATTAACATCTCCATAATATCCAGGATTCTTCAATATTGTCAATGGCGTTGCCTGGGTGATTGTATCTAAGCCCGAAATGGTTCCATACAAAGGTGTTTTATACGAAGTAGTCATTATCCCAGGAAATGACAAAATAAGAAATGCACGCGCTGTAAGCGCAGGATTTAAAAGATTAAACCCAAAACCTCCAAATAATTGTTTTGTAATAATAATGGCAAACCCAGCACCAAGAATTGGAATCCAGAAAGGAACAGCAGGGGGTAATGACAGACCGAGTAATAAGCCGGTAAGGATTGCTGTTCCATTGTAAACTGTTATTTTTCTTTTTGTAAAGTATTTAAAGATTACCTCAAAAAACAAAGAAGAAACAATGCTAATACAAACTATACCCAGTGCATAAAATCCAAAAAAAATTGTCCCGGCAACAAGCGCCGGAAAAAGGCAGAGAATAACGATAAAAACAGCGTTATTATAATTCAATTTTGAATGAATATGAGGGGGAGAAGCAACGATCAAAAAATCACTCATCTTCTATCCTCAAACGGGCATATCTAAAATAATGAACCAATGGAATAAAGGAAGGGCATACATATGAGCAACATCCACATTCAATACATTCTTTTAAGCCATAATCAACAGCACCAGAAAAATCATTTTGTTTTATATATTGATAAATAACTTGTGGCAGAAGCGTTATTGGACAAACATCAACACACTTTCCACAGCGGATACAGGCAATCATCTCTTTTTCAACCAAAGTATTAAGGAATACAATTCCATTTGTAGTTTTAATAACTGGGGTATCAAACGAAAATTGAGCATTGCCGGTCATCAATCCACCAAAGATTATTTTTTTTATATCACCAATTAAGCCACCACAAAATTGAATTATGTCACTTATTGGGGTGCCGATTTTAACCAGTAGATTTTTTGGTTCTTTAATTCCATCGCCACTGACAGTAATCACCCTTTCAGTCAAAGGCTTATTATACTTTACTGCCTGAAATACCGCATAACATGTACTAACATTCTGAATCATAAAACCAATATCAATGGGTAGTTTATCTGATGGTAAATTTATCTTTGTAAATTTTTTTATCAAAATCCTTTCTGAACCTTGTGGATATTTATCAGGGATTAATTTTACATTAAACCCTTCTTTTTTTAGAAGCTCAGCTGCCTGTCTATAAATTTGGGGAAGGACAAAAAATATTTCTGATGCACCAATAATTTTTTGAATTATCTTTGCCCCTTCTGAAACGCAAACCGGATATTCCATTATTATACGATAATCTGCCGAAAGGTTGGGTTCGGATTCACATCCATTTATTATCAATTTTTCTATTTTTTTCTCCATTGCACTTAAAAGCTTTAAATAGGTTGGAAAACCACCACCGCCAAGCCCAACAATACCAGCCTGTTTTATTCTTACAAATAAATCCTCCTGATTAAGTGATTGGTAATCTGAATCTATAAACTTCTGTTCCCAGTTATCTGAATAATCCGAGTCAATAATACAGCACAAACTTTCGCCAAGCAAAGGATGTGGATGGAATTTTATGTCAACCACTTTACCAGAAAGACTTGAATGGACAGGCGATGAAACACCTGTGTTTATTTCTCCAATCTTGGTGCCATTTTTAACTGAATCACCAGGCTTCACCAATGGGATTGCCTGGATTCCCTTATGTTGTGAAAAATGGATATAAACCCTGGAAGGGACAGGCATGACTTCAATCGGCATTTCAAGGAGATTTTTTTCTTTCTTCAAGGAGATACCTGGTAATACACCATAAATCATAATGTGCTTATTATACTTTTTTTTGTCTATAAGTCAAGCAAATCTTAAAAAATAAAAAATTGTAATGGATTGAATTTTCCAGATAATATCATACTTGATTTTTATGTTTTATAGAATAAAATTTACAATGGGCAAAATATTAGCCATAGTTTTAAGCATTATATTTCTATCATCGTTGATATTTTTTCTTGTCCCACCAGATGACAAACTGTTATGCCCAAAGTTCAATTCATTTAATATTACAGACCGAAATGGCATTCTTATCAGAAAGGTGCTTTCAAAAGATTACAAAACAAGCCTCTGGAGACCATTGAATGAAATATCGCCAGATATTATAAAGGCAACGATTATAAACGAGGACAAAAGATTTTTCCATCATAAAGGTGTTGATATAATAGCACTTTTGCGCGCAATAAGAGAAAACCTTATTCACCAGAAAATACGCACCGGTGGTTCAACAATTACAATGCAGGTTGCAAAGATTGTTTTGAACCATAGACAAAGGACAATTTTAAATAAAATAATTGAAATAATTTATGCTTTAAAACTTGAACTTCATTTAGAAAAGACAAAAATCCTTGAAATTTATCTTAACCGTGCACCGTACGGTTATCAGACATATGGGGTAGAGGCTGCTTCTCAAGTCTATTTTGAAAAACCTGCAAGCCAACTATCACTCAGTGAATCCTGCATTTTATCAGCCCTACCAAAATCACCTAGTTATTTAAACCCCTTTAGAAACAATGACCGAATAAGATCAAAAAGGAATGTAATACTAAAAAAACTTCTAAATAATAAACTCGTTGACTCTACAAGATATAACTGCGCATTTATGGAGCCAATAAAAATTGATAAAAAAGCGTTTGTTTTCAGAGCACCGCATTTTGTTGATTTTATTCTACAAAAGGATATAAATTTTGAATATTCACATATTACTTCAACAATTGACATCAACTTACAAGAAAATCTTGAAAGAATGCTTTTTACATCAATTAAAACTTTAAATAAGTATAATGTGAATCAAGGTGCAGTTGTAGTTATGGATACAAAAACAGGTGAGATACTCGCAATGGTAGGTTCCAAAGATTATTTTGAAGAAAAAGAAGGGCAGGTAAATGGATGCCTGGCATTGAGACAACCAGGGTCAAGTCTAAAGCCATTTTTATATATTCTTGCGCTTTCTAAAGGTATTCCTATGAGTTATCTAATGAACGACACCCTGACTGAATTTAGACTTAGTGACGGCACTTTCTTTGCACCAAGAAACTTTGGCGATAAATATCATAGACTTGTCAGGGCAAGGGAAGCACTCGGTTCATCGTTTAATGTTCCAGCTGTCTATATTTTAGATAAAATCGGGGTAGAAAATTTTTATACCTTTCTAACCAAGTTGCGTTTTACTACTCTGTTTAAAAATCCAAATTTTTATGGTCTTTCCCTTTCTTTAGGTGCGGCTGAAGTTAAATTAATTGAACTGGTAAACGCGTATCGTGCGATCGCCAACAAAGGGATATATACAGAATATAAATTTATAAAAGACAGAAAAAAAGACAAAGCAGGGGAGAGGGTTTTTTCTGAAGAAGCAGCATATATTATCACAGATGTATTATCTGACAATTCAAGCCGAATTAAGGCATTCGGAGATGATTCGCCTTTGAATCTGCCATTTCCCTGTGCGGTCAAGACCGGAACAACAAAAAATTTCAAAGATAACTGGTGTGTGGGATTTACCGAAAAATACACAGTTGGCGTATGGGTCGGAAATTTCGATGGCTCGCCAATGAATGGTGTATCAGGCATATCAGGAGCTGCTCCTTTGTTCAGAGACATTATGATTGAGTTGCACAGGAATGAATATCCTAAAGAATTTGAAAAATTAGGTTCTGTTATTACATTAAAGGTTTGCACAAGAACCGGACTGATTTCAGGAAAAGAATGTCCTGTATTAGAAGAACTATTTATCCCCGGTACCGCACCAAAAGATACGTGTGATTATTGTATGTGTAAAAAAGAAGAATTAGTCACGGTTAGAATTAATTCAGAGATAAAAAATAGAGCATTAACAATTATCCATCCGAATGACGGTGATGTCTTTAAAATTGATCCTCAAATTCCTTATAGAAACCAGGCAATTTCAATAAGGGTTTGTGGAGATACAAGCGTTAAAAAAATTATTTTGAAATTGAATGGTGAGATTTTATGTGAGAAAAATCAAAGGGAAGTTAAATTACTCTGGCAGCCAAAACCAGGAATATACGAGCTTGAAGCGACTGGTACATCTACAAACACAACAGCAATAGATAGAGTTAAATACAGCGTATATTAAAATACACCAATTCCAATTCACTCGTATTCTTGACACCTAAACATTTAATCAATTGTTTCATGTACTGTAAAAGGTGATACATTTAATTCTATGGTATATGTTGGCAAGTCAGTATTTGTTAGTAATTTCTGGTGTCAGTTTGTAGCACCTCACAAAGTTCGCTTTTGAAAAAGGCGAGGAACTTGACCGTATAGCAACGATTGAGAGAATAAGAAACGAAAGAAGAATGGATGCTATAAAACAAAAGATGGGAGATTAGAATCTAATAATCAGTTTTAGCAAGACAATTATCACCAGTGCAGGCAAAAAATTTCCAACTTTGATATCTTTTACTCCCAGTAATCTTATTCCAATTGCAAAAACCATAATGCCGCCAATACCTGTAAAATCGTTAAGAAAATACGATGTTCCAAGAAAATGTAACTGGCTTGCAAGTAAGGTCATAGAACCCTGAAAAAGCAAAACAACAACTGCTGAGAATAGAACTCCAATGCCAAGCGTTGATGTTAGGATAACCGCTGAAATGCCATCCATAATTGATTTAGTTATCAAAAGCTCAGGTTTACGCAATAAGCCATCCTGAATACAGCCAAGGACAGTCATAGGTCCAATAGAAAACAATATGCTCGCAGTTACAAAACCCTGCGCAAAGGTCTGTGAGTCTGATAACCCTCTGATTTTCTTTAACTTCTCACCAAATTGCTCAACTAAAAGTTCAATATTAAGCAGTTCACCGATAATTCCGCCAATAGCGAGGCTGATAATAATTGCTACTGGTTTCTCCATCTGGATACCCATTTTTAAACCAAGAACGCAGGTAAAAATTCCAAGTCCAATTAAAATAATGTTTTTTATGTAATCAGGAATACCTTTTTTAAGGAACAAACCAATAAGACTGCCAAGAATAACAAGAACTGTATTAGTGATTGTTCCAACCATTTGAAATTATTATACATAATTATGCTCAAAAATCAACAATAAATAAAAATAAACAATCTAATAACAATTCCTTAAGAATAGATACTGCATACTTTTACTTTTAATATCATGTTTAGTTTAATTTATGTTGTTTAACAAGTTGACCTTCTCAGACGCAGATGTCAATACGGGGGAGGGCTTAATATAAGATGATTCCCAATTTATGAGATATCTCATTTTGTTTAGTTTACATAATATATATTATCAGACATAAGGGGGTTTTTTCAAATGACTATTAAAACAAAATATTTATACATATGTTTATTGACTTTTTACCAAAATTTGGTATAATTTCAGCGTGATTGAAAAAATCAGAATATCAACCAGAACAAGAACTGAACTCGTTGACATCACTGACGAAGTAAAAAAAATTATTGAAAAATATAAAATTAAACAAGGCGTTGTGCATGTTTTTTGTCCCCATACAACTGCAGGCATTACAATAAACGAGAATTACGACCCCTCAGTCAAAGAAGATATAACTAAGACCCTTGAAAAACTCGTCCCCTATCGCGGCAATTATTCCCACACAGAAGGAAATGCAGATGCCCATATAAAGGCAGCAATTGTCGGTTCATCAAGGACATTATTTATTGAAGATGGTAAACTTGCCTTTGGTACCTGGCAGGGTATCTTTTTCTGCGAATTTGACGGACCAAGGACAAGGGAAATATGGGTAAGGATTTTAGAAATTAGAAGTTAGGTGAGGAAGTTTGTATGGAAGTGATTAATCAGAAGTATGAAAAGTAGTAAACCGATAAGAAGTTTCAGGGATTTAGTCGTTTATCAAAATACTTACGATGCTGCAATAATAGTAATGAAAAAAATTGTTGCAAAATTACCGGATGAAGAAAGAAACGAACTAAAAAATCAAATGGCGCGTGCCTGTAAATCTATACCCGCTTTGATTGCCGAAGGTTATGCGAAGAAACACCAAAAGAAGCATTTCCAAAAATATTTAGATGACGCTATAGGCGAAAGCAATGAAATGATAACACATTTATGCTTCTGCAAGGACATATACGGAAATCTAATAGAGGGTGGACTCTGCGAAAAGCTAATTGAAATTTATGATATCACAGGGAGACAACTTTATATGCTCAGCAAAAAATGGCAAAATTTCAAAGAGCGCTAAAATTTTATGGTTAATACATTGAACCAAAATCTAACTTCTATCCTCACCTCTTCACCCAATAACCAAAATCAAAATTTTAATAGGAGGTATAATGCATAAGAAGCTCTTCATTCCCGGACCGACTGAGGTCAGGGATGATATATTGCAGGCACAGGCAAAGCCAATGATCGGTCATCGGTCAAAGGACTTTAGTGCCCTGTATGAAGGGATTGTGAATAAAATAAAGAAGGCGCTTAATACACAAAACCATCTTATTGTATTCACATCTTCAGGAACAGGAATAATGGAAGGCTCAATAAGAAATTGTGTTTACAAAGATGTCCTATGCTGTGTTAATGGTTCTTTCAGCGAAAGATGGTTCAAAATTGCAAAAGCCTGTGGAAAGAATGCAGATGCAATCAGTGTTGAATGGGGTAAGGCAATAAAACCTGAGATGATTGAGGCAAAATTGAAACAGAAGAAATATGATGCTGTCACAGTGGTTCATAATGAATCTTCAACTGGCGTGCGCGCGCCCATAGAAGAAATTGCAGAAGTGATGAAAAAATATCCTGATACGTTTTGGCTTGTAGATACAGTGAGCTCTTTGATGGGTGATAAGATTGAAATTGACAAACTCGGCATAGATGTCTGTTTGACAAGCAGCCAAAAATGTTTCGCCCTCCCCCCTGGGCTCGCGGTATGCACAGTATCTCCTCGTGCGCTTGAGAGAACAAGAACCATAACTGACCGCGGATACTATTTTGACTTTGATGCAATGCTGAAGAGATATGAAAAAGACCGTCAGACACCGACAACTCCTGCGGTTACGCTATTGTATGCAATGGATAAGCAGATGGACAAGATTCTTGCTGAGGGTATGGAGAATCGTTATAAAAGACATCTGGAAATGGCAAAATATGTGAGAGATTGGGCTAAGAAACATTTTGCACTCTTCCCAGAACCCGGCTATGAATCTGTCACACTTACCTGCATAGACAACACAAGAAAAATCACAGTGGCGGATTTGAATTCAGAACTGGGTAAAAGAGGTTTCCAGATTTCTAATGGCTATGGTGATCTAAAAGAAAAGACCTTCAGGATTGCCCATATGGGTGATTTGACGCTTGATGAAATAAAAGAACTGATACAGAATATAAACGAAATACTTAAATTATAATAAAAAGGGGTAAAGGATGGAAACAGGAGTGGCTATCTAATCATAGCCACTCCTGTAATTTTTCAGTTAGAAAAGATGATTGACAGAGCGTTTTTTTCAGATTTGCCTTTTGTCGGCAGACAGAATATTATAAAAACATACAAAGAGAATTTATCACTTGTATCCTTGACAATCAACCTTTAATTTGTATAATTACACAGGTACTTGCGATGTTTTCGGATAAAATTAAAAATTTTGCAGAACTCCCTTTTATTGGCAGAAACAATGAACTAAAAATTTTACAGGAAATTCTCCAATTGGCTTTTAATTACCAGGGAAAATGCGTTGTTATCAGCGGTGAACCCGGTATAGGCAAAACAAGATTAGTTGAGGAATTTTTAAATAATATTCAATACAATCTGATTTATTTCAATATTCAAATTAAACCCAATACTTCTGCAAACTCACTATTTTTAGATATTATAAAAAACTATCTTCACAGAACCGGAAGACCTGTAAGAGAAATTGTCCAGGTAATTGGAGAGGAAATATACAACAATTATGCGGAAACGATACCTTCATTAAAAGTTTATTTTCCATATCAGCCACTGCCGAAAAAGAGTGAATTCTTTGAGATACCTCATTATTTCGTTGAATTCATAGAAAGACTTTCGGGATTTTCTTTCGTTATTTTTATTTTTGAAGAAATTCAAAATGCAGAGAATGATGTCTTTATTTTATTGAATCAAATCTTAAATCAATTAGATAGAATGCCGGTGTTAATGATTTTAACTACCGACAATAGTAAAATTATCGATAAATTACAATCAAAAAATTTAATAAAAATTATGCTTGAGAATATAGATAAAGAAGAGGTATTAAAGTTAAATGAAATTATTTTTGCTAATAGTTTAGAAGTTAAATTTTTTGACTGGTTGTTTAAAAGGACCAATGGGAATCCATTATTTCTTAGAGAATACATTATCACCCTTATAGAAAAGGGTGTTATTTATTATAATTACAATAGCAATTTAGAAAAAAAATGGTGCACCCTGCCAAACTACCACAAAATACCAGTTTTTAAGGGGATACCGGACATTTTGAAACTAAGATTTGCGGGATTGAGTAATAAAGAGATTAAATTTCTTGAAACTGCTTCTATTATCGGCGAAAAATTCAATCCGGCAATTTTAAAAGTAGAAACTGATCTTCTGCATAATTTGATCCGCAGGGGTCTTATAAAAAAAGAACAAGAAAATTATGTTTTCAGCCATCCTCTTATCAGAGAGATAATTTATAATAATATCGCTGATGATAAAAAAATTAATATGCACAAAAGAATTGGAGAACTCTTTGAAGAAAAAAATGATACATTGAATGCATTAACACATTTTGAAAAAGCACAGATTTACAAAGACTGGATGGTAGATTATTTATTGCGTATCGCCAACGAATCTGAAGAACTAAGGGATTTCGTTCGTGCAGCAAAATTATTAGACCAAGCATTAAATATTGCAAGAAAAATAAAAAAAATTGCAAATAAAAAACTTCTGGATATTCTTGCCCGGTATGCCCGCATTAAACTTAAAATCGGCGTATACAATGATGCTATAGAATCGGCAGAAAAATATTTAAAAACTTATGCGGATATTAAATCAACATCAAAAAAGCAGACTTTGGAAGTTTATTCCACATTAATTAATGCCCTGGTGCGTGCTGGAAAATATAATGAAGCAATTTCCACCGCCGATAAGGTTTTATCAAAACTGAAGAAATTAAAAATTAACGCCGATTCCGATTTAGTGTTTGATATTATGACCACCAAGGCATTCGCATTAAAGTATCTCGGAGAATTAGATAAAGCAATGGACATAGGGCTTCAGTTAAAAAGCAAGTTTAATAAAAATACTTCACTAATCGCTCGATATTACATATATAATCTTCTTGGTTCAGTCTTCAATTCTATTGGCGATTATCCTAAGGCAATTGAATACCGCATACAGACTCTGCAAATTACTGAAGAAATAGGCAGCCCTTCGCTTATTGCATCAGCCCAGGGAAATCTGGGAATCTCTTATATCAATAATTGTGAATTTGAAAAAGGTAGAAAATATCTGCTACAGCATCGTGAATATAGCATTAAGAGTGGAATGATAAGGGAACAGATTATGGCTTGTCTTAATCTTGGTGCCTGCTATCTATTTCAGGGTTATTTAGAACAGGCAATTGAGGAATTCGAGGATGGTATCGCGTTGTGCAAAGAAACAAACAACGAATCCGATATTATCTGGATATTAAAATATTATGGTATCGCACTGTTATTTAAAGAGGAATATAGGAAGGCAATAGATTCTTTTAATACTGGTTCTGAGATTGCAAAGAAAAAGAATAATTTTAAACTCTGGTTTACAATTTCAGTATATAAAGGGTTGGTTTCATATATCCTTAATTATTTAAATGATTTAAATTCTATAATTATAGAAATAGATAAAGAAACAGGAAAAATAGAAAATGACAACAGCCTGTATTTATTGCTCAAGGCATTAAGTTTAGACAATTATTCAAAAAAAATGTTTTCTATGATTAACAGAGCATTGAAATTAGCAGAAAACAAAAAAGATTATCCTGAATTTCTTTTTATATTATACTTCTGCATCAAATTTCTGAAAAACAATCCGCATAGAACGGTGCATTTAAACAATGCAAAATTGATTGCCCAGAAATTTCATATGACAGGATGGCTGGAAAGGTTAGCACCCGAAAATACAAAAACAACACAAAAATATTTAAAAATTTTAACTCTTGGCCGTCTGAATATACAAAGTCAAGAATCAAAATTTGTACCCACAAAACTGATGAACTGGCAAAAATTAAGGGATTTCTTTTCAATTTTAATAATATCAAAGATTAAAGCAAAGAGATTGACACGAGAAGAAATGGGCACCTTTTTATGGCCTGAGCTTTCAAAAAAACAGGTTGTTAATAACTTCCATGTTTGTCTTTCTGAATTGAAAAAAATATTCGGGAAAGATTACTTTTGTTATGAAAACGGCACCTACACTCTTAATAATGTTTGGATTGATGCAGTTGAATTCTCTGATTTAATTAATGATGCTCAAAATTTGTATTCACAGGGCAAAATCCATACTGCTGAAGAAAAATTAGAAAAAGCAATCTCTTTATATAAAGGCACTTTTCTTGATGATTGCTACGGTAGATGGGTTGATGAAACAAGAGAAAAAATATGCCGAATTTATCGCCAGGCACTTTTTTTATTATCAGATATATATCTGAAAAAATTACGATTTGATATGGTAATTGAAACACTTCAAGAGATTTTAATTTTAGACCCTCTTGATGAGGAGGCACACAGATTTTTAATGAAGGCATATTTGTTTAGCAATGAAAAAGCAAAAGCAATAGAACAGTATAAAAAATGTGTAGAATTATTTAAAAAAGAGTATGACTGCCAACCTTCAGAAGAAACAATAAGGCTATATGAAGAGATAAAACAACAATAACTAATAGATTTCCTAATAGATTGTCATTATAATATAGGGTGAAAACAAATGGTATCTTTATGTGTCCAAAGTGCGGTTTCTCGACAATAGCTAAAGAGGAGCGGTTTTGTCCAAACTGCAATACCAGATTAATAGGTGCTTGTCCGCATTGCGACTTTCCTATCCGACATCCAATAGCGCAGTTTTGTCCGGTATGCGGAAAGAGGTATATTAAAAAGGACAAATGAGCAAAATGTTTTCTGAATTTTTTGAGAAAGGAGGTGAAATAACCAGAAAAAAATTACTGAAATAAACTTGTCTCCCTGCGCGGAGATGGTCTTTCAGCCTTAGGCTGGAATTATAAAAAAAAATAGAAAAAGGAGAAAAAATGAAGAAATTAATTCTTATTAGTGGTTTAGCAATATTGTTGTCAGTCGTATCTCTCTATGCTGAGAACAATATAAATAGCGGTGCCTTAACATATACGCCAGCAACATCTACAAAAATTGAAGGCACATTGAAAGAAAATATTCACACCAATCCCAGTGCAAAAGTTAGCGGTATAGAATTTGATTGCCCTTCAGGGGTAAAAAATCTGCCGACGATTCCTCCGTTAGATAATTCAATCCTGCCAAATCCAAATGACCCAACCTCAAATGTTACTTATCCGGACCATATCCCCTTGATTATTAAGCCAAGGAATGAACAATCGCAGATAAACGATGGTCCACGATGGGGAACAGATATTCTAATAGTTGACAAAGAAGTTGGTGAAGGCCAGGATCTTGATGAAGATGTGGTCGACAATGCTATTTATACGGTATTTGACACTTACCACAGTACTAACGATAGTCTACTTGTCTATAAATCGACAAATGGTGGAGATACCTGGAGTCTGTTCTCTCTTGGAACGAATGTTGATGGTTATATTGGTAATCCGAAAGTTCGTGTGGTTAGAGATGCAGGTGGACAATCCTGGGTAGTATTTATTGGAATTTGGTATGAACCAACCGGCGCAAGACAACTCTGGTCAAGAAGGGTTAAAACCGATGGTACTGGTGCAACTTTTGAGCAGATTGCTGCGGATAGTGTCTTATGGGCTGATATTGATGGTGACATTGGCACTAATGCCTGGTGCTATTGCACATTTGTAAAACAAGAGGCTACCTACAATTCTATATATACCTCAAGAAATGCCCTGGCAGGTGGTGGTTGGGTGAATACTATTAGTATATTTGATGACCCTCAAGTTTTTCCATACCCAGCAATTGCTGCTGGTGCAGGTGGAAATGTTGCGGTTGCATTCATAGACGATAGAATAACTACAAATCAAGAAATCAGAATTAAAAGAAGTACTGACTACGGAGCAACCTGGCTTGGTTCTCAACAGGTTAGTAATAATTCAGGCGCTACACCATTACTGCATACTGACATAGGATATTCACGCGGTTCTACGCAAACAGGCTGGATATTTGCAACTTTTGCCTGGTCGGGTGATAACAACATTGCTTACTATTACAGCACAAATAGTGGTGTAAACTGGACATATGGAGATGTGATTTATCCAGCGACAGGAGACCAGAACATGAGCACAGTTCGGTGCCGAAAAGCGACTGGCGAAATCACCGTTGCCTATAACTGCGACCCTGGAGATTCAACGATGTTTACCTGGACTACGGTAAGTAATCCTACTGGGTTTGGTAATGGAGTAAGAATAAATGATTATGGAGCAACAGGTATATGGCCACCAACTGCAGGTTGGATTATTCGTGGTGGCGTATTCTCTGCAATAATGTATAGTGCTATGGCTGTTGGTTATAGACCATATTTTGATTGGTTTGGCAATACAGGAATTTCAGAAAGAAACGAGCAGATATCACATTTGTTGCTAACCCTCTCCCCTAATCCTTCAAATGGTCAGACCAAACTTTCATATACCCTAAGAAGCGCAGGCAGTGTAAAAATTGCACTCTATGATGCTACGGGCAGATTGGTCAATAACCTGATAAACGAGACAAAACCTGCTGGCACATATACACTGAATCTTTCCAATCTGGAACTTCCTAACGGTATCTATTTTGTGCGGGTTGATACGCCAGAAGGCACTGCGTCCAGAACGATGACGATAGTTCGGTAGCGGTAGTTGCCCAATTCATTGGGC